>NZ_JBWKKH010000083.1:0-1076 GCF_056431645.1 Saccharopolyspora sp. NPDC045839 | reverse complement strand
GGGTTGTCGGCGGCGATCTACAACGAGGTGTTGCAGTTCTTCGTGATCGTGGCGGCGTTGTTGCCGTTGACGATCATCGGGTTGGTGAAGGTCGGTGGGGTGCAGGGCCTGATCGAGCGGGTGTCGGCGGGTCCGGGTGGTGCGGAGCAGTTGTCGGCGTGGCCGGGTAATGAGTTGACCGGGTTCGACAACAGTGTGCTGTCGGTGGTGGGGTTGGTGTTCGGGCTGGGTTTCGTGCTCAGTTTCGGGTATTGGACGACGAACTTCGTCGAGGTGCAGCGGGCGATGGCGTCCAAGAGCATGTCGGCGGCGCAGCGGACGCCGATCATCGGGGCGTTCCCGAAGATGTTCATCCCGTTCATCGTGATCATTCCGGGGATGATCGCGGCGGTGCTGATCCCGGAGCTGGCGGCGTTCAAGCAGGCCGGGGGCACCGGTGGGGGTGTGGATTACAACGATGCGATCTTGTTGTTGATGCGGGATCTGTTGCCGAACGGGATTCTGGGGATCGCCCTGGCCGGGTTGCTGGCGTCGTTCATGGCGGGGATGGCGGCGAACCTGTCGTCGTTCAACACGGTGTTCACGTATGACATCTGGCAGTCCTATGTGGTGCGGGACCGGGCGGATGGTTATTACCTGAGCATGGGGCGTTGGGTGACGGTGGGGGCGACGCTGGCGGCGGTGGGTACGGCGTTCATCGCGGCGGGGTATTCGAACTTGATGGATTACCTGCAGCAGTTGTTCTCGTTCTTCAACGCGCCGTTGTTCGCGACGTTCATCCTGGGGATGTTCTGGAAGCGGATGACGCCGCATGCGGGGTGGGCGGGTCTGGTTCTGGGCACGGTGTCGGCGGTGGTGGTGTTCGGGTTGTCGGAGACCGGGGTGCTGGATCTGCCGGGGCAGGGTGCGAGTTTCGTGGGTGCGGGTGTGGCGTTCGTGGTGGACATCGTGGTGAGCGTGGTGGTGTCGCTGGTGACGCGGCCGAAGCCGGAGGCGGAGTTGGTGGGGTTGGTGTACGGGTTGACGCCGCGGGCCAGTTTGCGGGCTTCGACCAGTGGTGAGGACGCCGGCTGGTA
>NZ_JBWKKH010000082.1:0-1112 GCF_056431645.1 Saccharopolyspora sp. NPDC045839 | reverse complement strand
GGCGCGTCCGGGGAGGGTTGGGGGCTGGCCGCCGAGGGCGAGCATGGCCAGGGCGATGAGTGCTTCGGGGCTTCGGAAGCCGAACGCGATGCGGGTCAGCAGGCGGATTTTGGTGTTGGTGGACTCGATGAGTCCTTGAGACAGGCCGTGTTCTAGGGCTGCGTTGATGGCGGCGCGGTGTTTGGTGATCTTGCGGGCGAGGTCGGTGAAGATGGGGATGCGGCAGCGCCGCGCCCAACTGATCCATCGGTCCAGGGCCTGTTTCCCGGTGTCTCCTTTGATCTTGAAGACGTGTCGGAGTCCTTCTTTGAGCAGGTAGGCCCGATACAGGCGTCGGTCTGTGGTGGCGATCCAGGCCAGTTTCGCGGCCTGGTTTTCGGTGAGGTCCTCGGGGTTTTTCCACAACGCGTACCGCGCGTTTTTCAGCTTCGTGGCCCGCTCGTGTCCCGGACGTGCCGGGGCGTCGGCGCGGGGCCGCCCGCGGCCACGCCTGCCCTCGGCGCGGGCCAGGGCGCGGGCGTCGTTCCAGGCCCGCCGCCGCTCAACATCCAATGCTTCGGTGGCCCACGCCACCACATGGAACGGGTCGGCGCAGCGAATCGCGTGCGGGGCGCGGCGGGCGACGGTGTCGATGATCCACTGCGCGGCATCAGCGGAGACGTGCGTGATCTGGCTGACGCGCTGTTCACCGAGGGCGTCGAAAAACCGGCTCAGCGTCGCGGTGTCGGCCCCCGGGGCGGCCCAGACCAAACGACCGGTGTCGTGATCGATTACGACCGTCAGATACCGGTGATGCCGCTTATAGGAAATCTCGTCGATCCCGATGCGCCGCAAACCGGCGAACCGATCAGCGCGGGCTTCGGTATCGGCCCAGACCCGCGCCACGATCGCCCCCACGGTGCGCCAAGCGATCCGCATCAGCTCACACACCGCCGATTTGGAGCAGTGCACCGCCAGCCACGCCACCGTGTCATCGAAGGCCAAGGTATGCCCGGCGCCATGACGCGCCCACGGCACCCGCGCCACCGTGGGCCCGTGCTCGCGGCAGTTCACCCGCGGCGCTTCGGACTCCAGCCACACCTGGACCGTGCCCAAATCCAGCGCCCGCCACC
>NZ_JBWKKH010000081.1:0-1370 GCF_056431645.1 Saccharopolyspora sp. NPDC045839 | reverse complement strand
GGGGCTGTCCAGTTTTGGGTGTAACTGGGTTTGATGATCTGGCTTAGTTGCGTGCGGCGGACAGGCGTCCGTCGAAGGCGAGGTCGAAAGCGTTGAGGGCGGCTTTCCAGCGCATGGTCCAGCGTCCGCGGCCTCGTCCGGTGGGGTCCAGGCCCATGAGGGCGAGGTAGAGGCATTTCAGGGCGGCTTGTTCGGTGGGGAAATGCCCTCGGGCGTTGATCGCACGGCGTAGCCGGGAGTTGATGCTCTCGATCGCGTTGGTGGTGCAGATGATCTTGCGGATCTCGACGTCAAACTGCAAGAACGGCACGAACTCCGCCCACGCGGCGGTCCACAACCGCACGATCGCCGGGTATTTCTTCTCCCATTTCTCGCAGAATTCGACGAACCGGTCCAGGGCGGCCTGCTCTGAGGGGGCGGTGTATACGGGTTTGAGGTCCTTGGCCAGCGCCGGCCAGTCCTTGCGTGAGGCGTAACGGAAGCTGTTGCGCAGCAAATGCACGACACAGGTCTGCACGATCGCTTTCTCCCACACCGTGGTCACCGCCTCGGGCAGGCCTTTCAGTCCGTCGCAGACGACCATCAGCACGTCGGAGGTGCCACGGTTCTTGATCTCGGTGAGTACCCGAAGCCAGTATTTGGCGCCCTCGCCGTCGCCGTGTTCACCGGCCCAGAGCCCGAGGATGTCGCGTTCCCCGCTCGCGGTGACGCCCAGTGCGAGGTAGATGGGCCGGTTGGCGACCTGTCCCTCCCGGATCTTGACCTGGATCGCGTCGATGAACACCACCGCGTACACCCGCTCCAGCGGCCGGTTCTGCCACTCCGTCATCCCCTCCAGCACCCGGTCGGTGATCACCGAGATCGTCTCCCTGGACACCTCGGCCCGTACACCTCGGCCAGATGCGCCGAGACCTCTCCGGTGGTCAGGCCCTTCGCGGTCAGCGACACCACGATCCCGTCCACCCCGGACAGCCTGCGTTGCCGCTTACGCACGATCTTCGGCTCGAACGAGGCATCCCGGTCCCTGGGCACGGTGATCTCGACCGGACCGGCCTCGGTCAGCACCGTCTTCGACCGCGTCCCGTTCCGCGAGTTCCCCCCGTCACGACCGGCCGGGTCATGCTTGCCGTAACCCAGATGGGCGTCCATCTCGCCCTCCAGCGACGACTCCAGCACGATCTTGGTCAGCTGCTGCATCAACCCGCCCTCGCCACCGATGGCCACCCCATCGGCCTGGGCACGCTTGACCAGCTCGGCCACCACCTGCCTGTCCACCACCGGCGAGACCTGCAGCGACGCGTCCTTGCTCTGATCACTCATGGTGCACTATCCTCCACTGTGGACAGTTACACCGCAGAACTTACAGTCCC
>NZ_JBWKKH010000080.1:0-1374 GCF_056431645.1 Saccharopolyspora sp. NPDC045839 | reverse complement strand
TTTCGATGCTCCTATTGTTTGTCAAGTGGTGGTGAGGGCGAGGTCTGTGGTGATGGTGCGGTAGATCTTGCGGGCGAGGTAGCGTTTCAGGCATCGCATGATGTCTCTTTTGGATAGTCCTTGTTGGGTGCGTTTGTGCACGTAGTCGCGGGTGTGTTGGTCGTGGCGCATGCGGACGAGGATGATCTGGTGCAGTGCTTTGTTGGCTTGGCGGTCGCCGCCGCGGTTGAGGCGGTGGCGGTCGGTGCGTCCGGAGGAGGCCGGTAGCGGGCTGGTTCCGGTCAGCGCGGCCAGGGCGGCTTCGCTGCTGAGCCGGTCGGGGTTGTCGCCGCAGGTGGTCAGGAGTTGGGCGGCGGTGTCGGGGCCGACACCGAACAGGGCGGTGGTGGCCGGTGCCAGCCGGGTGGTCAGCGCGTTGAGTTGCTTGCCGAGGCGGGTGATTTCGCTGGTAAGGGCCTGAATGCGGTGGCCCAGTTCCCGCAGGGCCGTTCGGGTGGCTTGGCGCGGGTCGGCCAGGTCGGCGGTGTCGTCGGGGGTGAGGTCGGCGCAGGCGGCGGCCAGGCGGGCGGTCGGCAGCCCGTGCAGACGTGCGCGTAACGCGTCGTCGGCGGTGATCAGCAGGCCGCGCAGGGTGTTAATGGCGGCGGTGCGGGCTTTGACCGCGCCGGCCCGCACGGTATGCAGCACACGCACGGCTTCCACGCCCCCGGTCTGGGCTTTGGGGATCGCGGTGGCCTCCCCTGCCAGCACCGCGCGGGCGGCAGCGGCGGCATCCAGGGGATCGGATTTGCCTTTGCGGCGTCGTGCCGAGCGGTCGGGCCGGTTGACCTCCAGCACCCGCACCGTGTGGCCGGCTAGAAACCGCGTCAGCCCGGCCCCGTAGGAGGCTGTTCCCTCCACTCCCACAGCGCTGAGGTGCCCGAACCCGCACAACCACGCCAGCAGCGCCTGATACCCCTGTAGGTCGGTGGGGAACTCCGCGTCCGCCAGCTGCCGACCCGTCTCGTCGAGCACCGCCGCGTGATGGGTATCCCGGTGAGTGTCCACCCCGCCGATCACCCGCAACACCGATGCGGGCTGCGGTGCTGTCACCGACGCCGGTTGTCCCTGCCCGTGCTGATCAGCCATGCTTGCTCCGTCTTCGCGTCACACGTGAGACACCGGCGCCGGGCCTGTCGCTAGTGGACAGGACAGTGACGGGCATGCAATGCAGTGCAGGCTCCTATGAAGTCACACCACGACAGTCCCGGCGCCCCTCGAACTCGGTGACCGCCAGGACGCCGACAGATCGAAACCAAGACAACCCACAGGCGTCAGCGCGAAACCGAGTCAGACGCCCCGGACGATCACCACCCACATCATCACTGCGCGAAA
>NZ_JBWKKH010000079.1:0-1400 GCF_056431645.1 Saccharopolyspora sp. NPDC045839 | reverse complement strand
GCGTGCTCGGTGAGCCTGTTCTCGATCTCGCCGGGTTCGATCCGGAAGCCCCGCACCTTCACCTGGTCGTCTGCGCGCCCCAGGTACTCCAGTTCGCCCTGGCGGTTCCACCGAACCAAGTCCCCGGTCCGGAACATCCGAGACCCGGCCGGCCCGAACGGGTCCGCCACGAACCGGTCGGCGGTCAGCCCCGCACGACCCCAATACCCCCGCGCCAAACCCACGCCCGCGACGTACAGCTCCCCCACCACACCCACCGGAACCAAACCCAAAAAACCATCCAACACATACACCCGCATATTGACGGTGGGACCGCCAATGATCGGCTCGTCCGAGTGCACGCCCAGCGATCCAGAGGTCACCCATATCGTGGCCTCGGTGGGCCCGTACAGGTTCAGCATCAGCCGCCCCGGGGCCCACTGCCGGACCAGCTCGCTGCCGATCGCTTCGCCGCCGACCAGCAGTGTCCGTAACGACGGCAGCTCCACCACCGGCATGCTCGCCAGCACCGACGGGGGGATCAGTGCGTGCGAGATCCGCTGCTCTGCGAGCACGCCGACCAGCTCCGCGCCGGTCAACACCCCCGAACCCGGCGGGACGACCAAGGTTCCGCCGGCGGCGAAGGCCATCAACACTTCCAGCACAGCGGCATCGAAACTCGGCGATGCCAGCTGCAAGACCCGCGATTCGCCGGTCAGCTCGAAACGCTCCACCTGGGTCTGCGCCAGCCCGGCCAACCCGGTGTGCGGGACGACTACGCCCTTCGGACGCCCCGTCGATCCCGACGTGTAGATCACGTATGCGGCGGCGCCAGTAGGCACCTCCACCTCCGGCGACGCCTCCGGGGACCGGTGGACCGCACCCGCCACGTCCGGTTCGTCAAGCACCAGCTTCGGCGTTTCCTCCGGTAGCCGGTCGACGAACTCGGACTTCGTGAGCACCAGCGCGGCGGCACTGTCCGCCACCATGAAGCCAATTCGTTCTCGCGGGTACATCGGGTCGACCGGAACGTACGCGCCACCGGCCTTCGCCACCGCGAGGATGGCAACGATCATCTCCACCGATCGCCCGAGCAGCAGCGCAACTCGCGACTCCAGGCCGACGCCGTGCGCGATGAGGTGGTGTGCGAGTTGGTTCGCGCGGGTGTTGAGGTCGTCGTAGGTCAGGCGGGTGCGGTCGTGTTCGAGCGCGGTGGCCAGGGGAGTTTTGCCTACCTGGTCCTGGAAAAGCCCCGGCAGCGTCGTCACGGGAACGTCCAGACGGCGGGTGTTGTTGCGCTCGACCAGCAACTCATGCTCTTCCGCAGCATCCAGAAGACGAACCCGACCAACACGCTGATCAGGCTCCGCCGCCAGCTGCGTCAGCACACGAATCAAATAACCCCCGAAACGGTGCACCGT
>NZ_JBWKKH010000078.1:0-1408 GCF_056431645.1 Saccharopolyspora sp. NPDC045839 | reverse complement strand
CTAGTAGTACTTCGTTAAGTTTGTCTTCGTTTGGGGAGTTTTCTTTGGCATGTGGGGCAAACGCCGGTCCAGCACAGTAAGACGCTTTGGAGCAGTGTCAGGGTCTGGTAGAAGGTCAGGCCGGCGTGGGGGCTTTTGGGTTCAGCCGCCGGAGGGTGAGGAAGGCGTGGGCGGCGGTGACGAGGGTGGCGTGGTGGTGCCAGCCGCGCCAGGTGCGGCCTTCGAAGTGGTCGAGTCCGAGGCCGTGTTTGAGTTCGCGGTAGTCGTGTTCGATCCGCCAGCGGATCTTGGCCAGTCGCACCAGTTTTCGGATGGGTGTGGTGGTGGGCAGGTTGGTGATCCAGTAATCGGTGGGTGCTTCGGCGCCGGGTGGCCATTCGGCCAGCAGGGTCGCGGTAGGCAGCACACCGTCCCAGTCGCGTCCTCCGTTCTCGCTGCGGATGAGGTCGGTCATGGCCCGGCCGGCGGGGCGGATCGTGATCACCCGGAACTTCGAGTGCATCGGCCCCCTGCTGCCGTGGCGCCAGGTGATCTTGCGGAACGCGCCGCGTCCCTCGGCGGTGGCGATCTCGGCCAGCGGGGCCGCCGGTTCGTGGTAGCGGGGCGCCGGGCGTCGACCGCGTCCCGGGTAGGCAGCCGTGGCAGGCATAGCGTCGGCGAGGTGAGCGTTCTCGTTGCCCCGGACGGCCACGACGTAGTCCATGCCTCGCGCGGCCAGGCCGTGCCGGAACGCAGCGGCCTGGCCATAACCGGCATCGCCGACCACCACTGGCGGCGTGAGTTCCTGTGCGATCAGTTCATCGAGAATCTCCAAAGCCAGCCGCCATTTTTCGGTATGACCAACCTCGGCGGGCATTCCGGTGCGAGCCCGGCGTGGATCGTCCCGGTCGTCCCACCCCTTGGGGACGAACAGCCGCCACGACAACGGGCACGATGCCGCATCGGTGACTCCGTGCACACTGACCCCGACCTGGCAGTTGGCCTGCTTGCCCAGCGCGCCGCAGTACTGGCGCGCCACCGCCACCGACTGATCACCGGATTTGGGAAACGACACATCATCGACCACCCACGCCTGCGGGCCAATCGCGTCGGTCATCTTGCGCGCGATCGTGCGCAACACCGGTTCGTGGTCCCACGGAGACTGATTCACAAACTGCTGAAGGGCCTGCATATTCCCGTCCGGCAACCGCTCGGCCATCGGCTGAATCGACTTCCGGGCGCCATCCAGCATCAACCCCCGCAGATAGCAGTCCCCCTGCCGTCGCTGGTCCTTCCGTGACACCGAAGCGAACACCTCGCCCACGAACTCGCTCAACTCGCCCCGAAGACGTTCCACCGCACCAAGATCCACACCAAGATCATGAAGCAAACCACCAACAAGATCAACACCTAACGAAGTACTACTAGG
>NZ_JBWKKH010000077.1:0-1479 GCF_056431645.1 Saccharopolyspora sp. NPDC045839 | reverse complement strand
TTGATCATTCCTCTTGCCACAGAAAGAAGATCGATCCAAGGGCTGCGATGGCTAGTGTGCACGATCCCGATCGTGAGGTTGCGTTCGGGGAGTTGGTCAGGTTCCGCCAGGAGTTCTATGAATGCCTGAGCGCACGGGCGGATGGGTTATTCGAGCTAGCCGAGGCGGTGTTGTGCACTGACGGCCCGGTCCGGTCCTTGGTGGGATTGTCGTTGGCACCGGAGCATCAGCGCGGACATGGCGCGTTGTATGACGCGATGAACTGTGGGCGCATCGACGTCCAGCGGTTGCGGACGACGCTGGCTGGTCTGCCGCTGCCCCGAGCCGCTGACGGGCGGCTGGTGCTGGCGGTCGACGTGTCCCCGTGGTTGCGGCCGGATGCCAATACCTCACCGGAGCGTTCGTTTTGCCATACCTATGGTCGCGGCAAGGACCAGCACTTGATGATCCCCGGCTGGCCGTACTCGATCGTCGCTGCGCTGGAGACGGGCCGCACGTCCTGGACCGCGCTGCTGGACGCGATACGGCTTGAGCCGGGAGCCGATGTGGCGGCGGTGACCTGCGACCAGATCCGCCAGGTCGTCGAATGCCTCATCGCGGCTGGTGGGTGGCGCGACGGTGACCCGGAGATCCTCGTCGTGCTGGATGCCGGATACGACGCCCCACGCATCGCTTATTCGCTGGCCGATCTCCCCGTGCAGATCCTTGGCCGGATGCGCTCAGACCGCGTCCTGCGCAGGCCCGCACCACCACGCCGGCCCGGCACACGTGGTCGACCTCCGAGACATGGCAGCGAGTTCGTTTTCGGCGACCCGGCTTCGTGGGGCGCCGAGCAGGCGGTGACGACCACCGACACTCGCCTGTACGGACAGGTCCACGCTCAGGCGTGGGACCGGCTGCACCCGAAACTGACCCATCGAGCAGCCTGGGCCGACCACCACGGGCCGCTGCCCATCATCGAAGGCACGGTCATCCGGCTGACCGTCGATCACCTGCCCAGCGGGGGCGCGGCGAAACCCGTGTGGCTGTGGTGGTCGACAGTGGATGCCTCCGAGGCGGATGTCGATCGCCTGTGGCAAGCGTATTTGCGGCGCTTCGACATCGAACACACCTTCCGGCTGTTCAAACAAACCCTCGGCTGGACCGTCCCGAAGCTGCGGGAACCCGAGGCCGCCGACCGCTGGAGTTGGCTGATCATCACCGCCTACACCCAACTACGCCTGGCCCGGCCACTGACCACCGACCTGCGGCGGCCGTGGGAAAAGCCAGCCCCACCCGAGCGCCTCACTCCCTCCCGCGTCCGACGCGGATTTCGGAACCTGCGTGCGAAAACCTCCTCGCCAGCCGGTGCACCGAAACCCTCCCGGCCCGGCCCCGGACGGCCACCCGGATCGACCAACCGCCACCGCGCCCCACACCATGACGTCGGACGCATCCTCGCCACCGGCGAGGCCTACCAACGCCCCGCCCACCACAAAA
>NZ_JBWKKH010000076.1:0-1558 GCF_056431645.1 Saccharopolyspora sp. NPDC045839 | reverse complement strand
AGCTTGTTGTTTAACCGGTAGCAGCGTGATGTGACCCCAGTTGATCATGAATGAAGCCCTTGGTTGATCATTCCTCTTGCGACAGAAGGAAGATCACAACCAAGGGCTTCGATGATCAGTGTGCACGACACCGGCGAGGCCGGTGCGCTCGGGGCGCTGTCCCGGTTCCGTGAGCAGTTCTACGAGTGTCTGACCAGGCGGGCGGACGTGTTGTTCGAGCTGACCGATGCGGTGTTATGCAGCGACGGGCCAGTAACCAGCCTGGCCGAGTTGTCGTTGGCCGCCGAGCATCGACGTGGGCACGGCGCCTTGTACGACGCGGTCAACCACGGCCGCGTCGAGGTAGACCGGCTGCGGGCAGCGCTGGCGGGATCGCCACTTCCCCGTGCGGCGGATGGGCGGATCGTGCTGGCCGTCGATGTCAGTCCGTGGCTGCGCCCGGACGCGGCCACCTCAGCGCAACGATTGTTCTGCCACGTCTACGGGCGGGCCAGGAACCAAGCCCAGCTCATTCCTGGCTGGCCTTACTCGATTGTTGCCGCGTTGGAGACCGGCCGCACCAGCTGGACCGCGGTGCTCGATGCGATCCGCCTGGGACCGGCCGACGATGCGACCGCGGTCACCGCCGGGCAATTACGCGCGGTCGTGGAACGGCTGATCATGGCGCGGCAGTGGAACCCGGGCGACCAGGAAATCCTGATCGTGGCCGACACCGGATACGACATCACGCGATTGGCGTTCGTGCTGGCCGACCTGCCAGTGATCCTGCTCGGGCGGCTGCGCAGCGATCGCGTGCTGCGGCTGCCCGCACCGCCCCGGGCGGCGGGAGCCAACGGCCGGCCACCCAAGCACGGCGATGAGTTCGCCCTGGCCCGGCCACAGTCCTGGCCGGCGCCGCAGCACACCACCAACACCCAGACCACGCGCTACGGCACTGCGATCGCCTCCAGCTGGAACCGCCTGCACCCTCGGCTCACCCACCGCACTTGCTGGCTGGAGCACTCAGGCGAACTGCCCATCATCGAAGGCACTCTGATCCGCCTGCAGGTCGATCACTTGCCGGGTGACCGCGACCCCAAACCGGTCTGGTTATGGTGCTCAGCCACCGACGCCGCACCCGCCGATATCGACCGCTGGTGGCAGGCGTTCCTGCGCCGGTTCGACCTCGAGCACACCTTCCGGCTGTTCAAACAGGTTCTGGGCTGGACCCGCCCGAAAATCCGCACGCCCGAAGCGGCGGACCGCTGGACCTGGCTGATCATCACCGCACATACCCAGCTCCGGCTTGCCCGCCCACTAGCAGAGGATCTGCGCAAGCCATGGGAACGCCGCACAGTCCCGCACAAACTCACCCCCGCCCGGGTCCGGCGCGGGTTCCGGAACATCCGCGTGAACACCGCCCTGCCCGCCAGCGCTCCGAAACCCAGCAGACCCGGCCCCGGACGCCCACCCGGCTCCCGCAACCACAGGCCCGCGCAACGCCACAACGTCGGCAAGAGCACCAAAAGAGCACTCAGTCTCACCGCAAGCCGAAAACCGACAGGTTAAACAACAAGCT
>NZ_JBWKKH010000075.1:0-1919 GCF_056431645.1 Saccharopolyspora sp. NPDC045839 | reverse complement strand
CGCCGTCCCAGGAGTTCGCGGCGCAGGCCAACGCCACGTCGGCACTGTACGAGGAAGCCTCGGCCGATCGGGAGGCGTTCTGGGCGAAGCAAGCCGAGCGGCTGGCCTGGGACACCAAGTGGGACCAGGTCCTGGACTGGTCGAACGCGCCGTTCGCCAAGTGGTTCGTGGGCGGCAAGCTGAACGTGGCCTACAACTGCGTGGACCGCCACGTCGAGGCGGGCAACGGCGACCGGGTCGCGATCTACTGGGAGGGCGAGCCCGGGGATTCCCGCGAGATCACCTACGCCGAGCTGCAGCGCGAGGTCTCCCGCACCGCCAACGCGCTGGCGGCGCTGGGCGTGGGCGCCGGGGACCGGGTCGCGATCTACCTGCCGATGCTGCCCGAAGCGATCTTCTCGATGCTGGCCTGCGCCCGGCTCGGCGCCATGCACAGCGTGGTCTTCGGCGGGTTCTCCTCGGAGGCGCTGCGCACCCGGATCAACGACGCCGAGGCCAAGGTCGTCATCACCTCCGACGGCCAGTACCGGCGCGGCAAGCCCATGCCGCTGAAAGCAGGCGTCGACGAGGCCGTCGCGGAGACCCCCAGCGTCCAGCACGTGGTCGTGGTGCGCCGCACCGGCGGCGAGGTGGCCTGGGACGACTCGCGCGACAAGTGGTGGGACGACGTCGTCGCCGGCCAGCCGGACGTGCACGCGCCGGAAGCCTTCGACGCCGAGAACCCGCTGTTCATCCTCTACACCTCGGGCACCACCGGACGCCCCAAGGGCATCCTGCACACCTCCGGCGGCTACCTCACCCAGGTCGCCTACACGCACCACAACGTCTTCGACCTCAAGCCCGAGTCGGACGTGTTCTGGTGCACCGCGGACATCGGCTGGGTCACCGGCCACAGCTACATCGTCTACGGCCCACTGGCCAACGGGGCGACGCAGGTCGTCTACGAGGGCACCCCCAACGCGCCGCACGAGGGCCGGCACTGGGAAGTCGTGCAGAAGTACGGCGTGACGATCTACTACACCGCCCCGACGACCATCCGCACCTTCATGAAGTGGGGCGCGGAGATCCCCGCCAACTACGACCTGTCCTCCCTGCGCCTGCTGGGGTCGGTCGGCGAGCCGATCAACCCCGAGGCCTGGATCTGGTACCGCAAGAACATCGGCGGCGACCGCACGCCGATCGTGGACACCTGGTGGCAGACCGAGACCGGCGCGATCATGATCTCACCGCTGCCCGGCGTCACCGCCGCCAAACCCGGCTCCGCGCAGCGGCCGCTGCCCGGCATCTCGGCCAAGGTCGTCGACGAGACCGGCGCCCAGGTCGGCAACGGCGGCGGCGGGCTGCTGGTCCTCGACCAGCCGTGGCCATCGATGCTGCGCGGCATCTGGGGCGACGACGAGCGCTACCGCGACACCTACTGGTCGAAGTTCGCCGACCTGGGCTTCTACTTCGCCGGTGACGGCGCCAAGTACGACGACGACGGCGACATCTGGCTGCTGGGCCGGGTGGACGACGTCATGAACGTCTCCGGGCACCGCATCTCCACCACCGAGGTCGAGTCCGCCCTGGTGTCGCACCCCAACGTCGCCGAGGCCGCCGTGGTCGGGGCCTCCGACGCCACCACCGGTCAGGGCATCGTCGCGTTCGTGATCCTGCGCGGCGGCACCGACGACACCGCCAGCGGCGAGGCCGCGCTCAAGGAGCTGCGCGAGCACGTCTCCCACGAGATCGGCCCGATCGCCAAGCCCCGCCAGATCATGGTCGTGCCCGAACTGCCCAAAACGCGCTCCGGCAAGATCATGCGGCGGCTGCTGCGCGACGTCGCGGAGAACCGCGAGGTCGGCGACGTCACCACACTCGCCGACTCGTCCGTCATGTCACTGATCTCCAAAGGCCTGAACAAGTCCAGCGACGACTGA
>NZ_JBWKKH010000074.1:0-2402 GCF_056431645.1 Saccharopolyspora sp. NPDC045839 | reverse complement strand
GGTGGTGGTGTGCCGGTGTGGGGGTCGTTGCCGGTGCAGTATGCGGATTACACTCTTTGGCAGCGGGATCTTCTCGGGGATGAGGATGATCCGGATAGTGTTGTTTCCCGGCAGCTCGGTTTTTGGCTACGGGAATTGGCGGGTGCTCCGGAGCAGCTCGAATTGCCTACCGATCGGCCTCGGCCGCGGGTGCCTGGTTATCGCGGTGGTGTGGTGTCGTTTCGTATCGATCCGGAGTTGCACGACGGGTTGGTGATGGTGGCGAGGGCTTGCGGCGCGAGTTTGTTCATGGTGTTGCATGCTGGTTTGGCTGCGTTGCTGACCAGGCTCAATGCTGGTGTGGACATTGTGATCGGCAGTCCGGTCGCGGGGCGGACCGATGATGCGGTGCGGGATCTGGTGGGGTTTTTCGTGAACACCCTTGTGCTGCGGGTGGATACTTCTGGGGATCCGAGTTTGCGTGAGCTCGTTCATCGTGTCCGGGATGCCGATCTCAGGGCTTATGAGCATCAGGATGTTCCGTTCGAGCGTCTTGTTGAGGCGGTCAATCCGGTTCGGTCGTTGGGGCGGCATCCGTTGTTTCAGGTCGCGCTTGTTCTCAATGATGCTGGCGAGTGCGGGTTTGTGTTGCCGGGGACGACGGGTGGTGTGTATCCGCATGATTTGAATGCGGCGAAGTTCGATCTGTCGTTCACTTTCGATGAGCATCGTGACGGTTCCGGTGCGCCGGGTGGTATGGAGGTGGCGCTCAACTATTCCGCGGATCTGTTCGACGAGGAAACGGTGCACCGTTTCGGGGGTTATTTGATTCGTGTGCTGACGCAGCTGGCGGCGGAGCCTGATCAGCGTGTTGGTCGGGTTCGTCTTCTGGATGCCGCGGAAGAGCATGAGTTGCTGGTCGAGCGCAACAACACCCGCCGTCTGGACGTTCCCGCGATGACGCTGCCGGAGCTTTTCCAGGACCAGGCAAGCAAAACTCCCCAGGCCACCGCGCTCGAACACGACCGCACCCGCCTGACCTACGACGACCTCAACACCCGCGCAAACCAACTCGCACACCACTTGGTGGGGCTAGGAGTGGGGCCGGAGCGAGTCGTGGCGCTGGTGCTGCCCCGCTCCGCGGAAATGGTGGTCGCCATCCTCGCCGTGCTGAAGGCCGGCGGCGCCTACCTGCCGATCGACCCGACGTACCCGCCCGACCGCATCCGGTTCATGCTCGATGACGCTGGGCCGGCGGTCGTCCTCGCCGCGGACGGCTCCGCAGGGAATGTTGCGGCCATCGGAGTTCCCGTCCTGTTCCTCGGCGATCCCGAACTCCAAGGCCGGCTCGGCCGGAACAACAGCGGAAACGTCACCGATGCCGATCGGCGGGCCGCGTTGGGCCCGCTGGCCCCGGCATACGTGATCTACACCTCCGGCTCCACCGGCACCCCCAAGGGAGTCGTGATTCCGCACGTCGCGGTGGCCAACCTGGTCGAGGTGCAGCGGGAACGACTTCGGGTCGGGGAGGGGAGCCGCGTACTGCAGTTGGCGTCGCCCAGCTTCGACGTGATGGTGATGGAACTGTTCATGGCCCTCGCGACCGGAGCTGCGCTGGTCCTGCCCGCAACGCAAAAACCGCTCGGCGCTGAGTTGGCAGCGATCTTGGCGGAGGAACGCATCAGCCACGCCGTCGTTTCGCCAACGGTGTTGTCGAGCGTTCCACACCGCGATTTGCCAGACCTGCGGGTCCTGATCACCGGCATCGAGCCGTGCCCCGGCGAACTGGTCGACCGCTGGTCGAAAGGTCGGCTGATGCTGAATGCCTACGGGCCGACCGAAGCGACCGTCTACTTGACGATGACGGGACCGCTGTCCGGCGGAAACGTCCCGCCTATCGGTCAACCGTTGCCGAATATGCGGGTGTATGTGTTGGATGGTTTTTTGGGTTTGGTTCCGGTGGGTGTGGTGGGGGAGTTGTATGTGGGGGGTGTGGGTTTGGCGCGTGGGTATTGGGGTGGTGGGGGTTTGTCGGGGGAGCGGTTTGTGGCGGATCCGTTTGGTTCGGCTGGGTCGCGGATGTATCGGACTGGGGATTTGGTGCGGTGGAATTGTGATGGTGTTTTGGAGTTTGTGGGGCGTGTTGATGATCAGGTGAAGGTTCGTGGTTTTCGGGTTGAGTTGGGTGAGGTGGAGGGTGTGTTGGCGGGGTGTCCTGGGGTGGGGCAGGCGGTGGTGGTGGTGCGTGAGGATGTTTTGGGGGATCGGCGTTTGGTTGGGTATGTGGTGGGTTCGGGTGTGGAGGGGGTGGGGGTTCGGGAGTTTGTGCGTGGTCGGTTGCCGGAGTTTATGGTGCCGGCTGTGGTGGTGGTGTTGGATGAGTTGCCGGTGACGGTGAATGGGAAGTTGGATCGGGGGGCTCT
>NZ_JBWKKH010000073.1:0-4246 GCF_056431645.1 Saccharopolyspora sp. NPDC045839 | reverse complement strand
AACCCACAAACCGATCCACCGCCTTCCCCACATTTTCAGGCAGACGCGCAAAAACACCCTCCACCTCCGCGCCCACCTCCCGCGCCGACGCCACACGCTCCCTCGCCAACGCCACATCCCCATCCGCCCCGAACCCACCCGCAACAAACGCCCGCTCAGCCACATCCAACCCACCCACCACGGCCACCACACGCTCCGGCGACCACACCAACCCACCAAACCCCGCACCAGAACCGGACCCCACACCCTCAACACGCCGCGGCCGCTTCGCCAGAGAACCCACCACACCAGACGCCGACCGCTTATTCTCCCGATCCCCACTCGCCACCGACGGCCCGCCGCCTTCCCTGACGCCGCCTGCCGAGGGCAAAACCCCATCGCCGCCCCGCGACCCGGACTGGCTGTCGCCTTCAAGCTCTTGTCTTGCACCGGCCGTCGACTCTCCGCGCTCGGAACCCGGTGCCTGCGCAGGAGCAACCCCCTTGCCCTTATTACGCGGCACATCCCCATTACGCGGCACATCCCCCGAGTCACCGGAAAACTCGTAGCCCTCAACGTCAAACTCGAAGCCCTCGACGACGTCGTCGGCGTCCAGTTCCTCCAAGAACCTCAGGAACCCGTCGCCGTCGCCTTCAAAGGCGCCCGGACTACCGTCGGCATTGGACGCGGCGTCCAGCGCCTGTTCCTGTTCCTGCGTCTGTGGCGATTCCGCTTCCAGCGCCTGTGACGATGCCCCCACGGCCGGCTGCTCAGCCAACAAACCAGTCAGGATCTCTTTGAACACCACCGCAGCGGCCTCGCCCCACCCAGCCCGAAGCAACACCACCCGCCTTACACCCTCAAAGACCGCCCCATCCTCACCCGCCAAGGCGTCCAACTCGTCCGGCGGACCCAACTCGCCCCAAATCTCACTCCACTCCTCACCACTGCCCGGCGGCTCCAACACCGACACCGCCGACAACACCTGCGCCCTGGTCCACACACCCCCCACCCACGAATCCCCCGCCTCCTCCAACTCCACCGCACCCTCACCCGGAACGAACATCATCCCCAGCTCGGGGTCAAACTCAACCCGACCCGAACTCACCGATTCCCCTCCCGGCACCTCCGGATCGGGCCGGGGTGCCAGGACCGCATTCAACTGCGCGGTCCACTGCTTCAGTTCGTTTGCCGAGATCGTGCCCTTGGCGTCCGCGAAAACATCAAGCTCCAACCACGCACCCGACTGAGAAGCCATCAGCGCACGCATCACATCGAACTCATCGCGCCTCAACCACCCCCACCACCCAGACGTCTTCATCAACAACCCCGCAGCCCGCACCGAACGCCCGCGCGGCAGCACCCTACTCACCAGACCTTCGATCGAGGACTTATCAACCAGCCGATCCCCTGGCGCACCGGTCGTCGTATACCACCACGAACCCTCACCACCCCCTTTTCGGGGCGTGTGCGAAACAATGATCCCGGCACCATGCCGCCTCAACACTAGGTTGAGTTCCGAGATTGTGCTACGAACTTGGTCCTCCCTGACGTCGGAGCCCGGCCCCCAGATTTCATTCCAAACATCAGTACGAGAGAACTTCCGCATCGGATCCCGCGCGAATAAAAGCAGCATCGCCAACTTGCCTGCGTCTAACAATTTCCCCCAATCGGCCGCGGCGAACCGGTGCCCCGTTCGCCCACCGATATCGGCCATCGGCATCTTGGGCACATACAGATAAGCCGTCTCGTCACCACGTTTCTCGGTGACAATCCAGGCACTCGACCCCTCGAAGCTTCCGCCACCCAAACGCTTGTGGAGACGAAGGTGCCAGTAGTCGAAACCACTCTGGCTGATGGGATTGTCTAGCGGCCGTTCCGGCCACCCCACCTGCTTCAGAATGCGCGCAGGAACGGGGCGGCCCGGATTCACCTCATAGAACGCCTCCATCCTCTCCGCCGGCGTCGCGAAAGACCCGCGGATCTGTTTGAACGACTCCAACTGCACCGGGCTCTCCTCGGCACGCCGTTGCCGCTCGACGAAGCGCGCCCCCTCCGGCTGCTCCTGCCCCCGCTTGTTCCGCGCCTTCCGCTGCGCGCGGTAGTTCTTTTCACCGAGCTCCGGTTCCTCCAACTTGGTCAGCGTCGCCTTCTCCTTACTCCCGGCCGGCTGCAGCAGCAGGTTCTCGCCAACAGCCGCGACCAGGTCCCCCACCCTCGCAACGGCGCCGACCGAGTTCAGTTCCTCCACTGCCCGCGTCGATGACTCGTCCACCCTCAGCTGCACGTCAGCTTGCAGGTCCGTCAACAACTCCCCCGCACCGGCACTCAACCACGCCCGCCAGTCGTTACCCACCAGCAACTCCAGCCCACCCCGCCGGTGTTCGGGCTGCAACTGTGTACGACCGACATCCGGGATCTCGGCCACCGACAACAACCGATCCCCCTCCTTGCCAGTCGACGCATATACGAACCCCGTAATCCGCTTGCCGTCATAGACGCCAAAGATATGACCCGCACCATTCGCCAGCAACAACCCATTGATCTCAGCGACAATTTGCACGGAACCTCTGGGCGACTTTCGACGGTGCACCGCATCGACCTCTGCCACCGGAATGAAACGCCGAGGCGCCTTGACGAACTCCGCCAACACCTTGACGAAAGGCTGGTCCAGCGCTGCTTCCCAGTTCAAGCGCTTTCGACCACCCGCCAACCCCCCACCATCACCATCCGATACCGCAGCATCCGATACCCCCGCATCCGATACCGCAGCATTCGGAACGAACATGTACTCCCGATCCAGGGACACGACCCACCCCGCCGCGCCAGCACCCGAACCAAGGCCCCTCCGCGCAAAACGCAGATAGTTCCTGAGCGAGTTCCCGCTCCACCCCTGCGCCTCGACAGGACGAGCCCGACCCAACCACGTTTCCGGCTTCACCAGCACATTCGGATTCGCCAGGAACGCGTCTTTTAACGCATCCCCCCAAACCTCATCCGCCCGAGCCGGTTGTGCGTTTCCGGGGCGTTGTGCCGCCGGGGCCAGTTGTGCTGGCGCGCCGGAAGCCCGATGACTCCCGTCGCCCGGACCAGCGCCGCCCCTCAGCTTCTCCAGCTCCCTACGCACCACCCACCGCGGATTCTCGGTGCCCAGAACGCGTCCCAGTTCAGCGGCGAACCGCTTCAGATCCTTCTTGCTCCAGCCACTGTTCGCGATCCGCTCGGCAACGAGGCGAGACACCGTGTTGAACGGGAAACCCACGCCGACTTCACCACCGACGTCGACCCGCTCCAGGTCAACCGGGGTGTCAAACAGGTTGGTCTCGGCGACAATCCTCTGCGCATCATTCAGGACGTTGTAGCCCGGCGGGTCCAGCTTCGTTGCGGCAGCATAAATCCCGTCTTCACTCGTCAGCGCCTCCCGGCCCTCTCCGCGGCCGGCGGCGGGCGGCTGGCCAAACGACGTCGCCAACTCGGGCCGGAGCACCCCCAACCCACGCGCGATCCCCCTGGCGACCTCGACGACGGCATCGCGGTTCAGATCGCGGACACCCAGCAATGTGCTGATTTCGGCAATCGCCGCTTCGTAATGCCTACGGCGGACCTCCAACCGGCTGATCTCGCTGACCTCGCCGAGAAACTCGCGGGCGGTCTGAATCCGGTACAACAGCGTGCCAACATGGCCCGGGCCTAGCCGGGACTCGACGAACTCGCGGACCTGATCAGCGGTGACGGCATCTTCCTCAACGTTCTCCCGATCGGCGACCATGAAACGAAGCGAACGCAAAGCCCACAGCCGGTCAGGCGAATACTCCCGGCCCCAGTCCAGCTCCCGCCCCAACCGGACAACCGCCGAATCCCCGGCGGCAGAACCCACGCCCGGCGCAGGTTCCCCGGCACGGGCCTCTTCGACCTCGATGAGGAACCCATCGTCGTTTGAGCCAACCCGCCCTTCGAACGATCCCCGCACAGACCGCTCAACCAACGGCTCAACCGACGGCACACTCACCCCGCCCGGCCCCGTCCCACCACCACGAGGCCCAGACGACGACCCCACCCCAGGATCGCCCTCAAGGCTGCGGATCGGGAAATCGCCGGTGACCGCACTACCGTCGTCGCCTACCGCATACAGGAAGTACCTCGAGCCAGCATCCTCGAAGTTGTCCGGGAACCCCGACTCCCGCACCCGCTCAACACTCAGATGCCAAGCCTGACCGTCCAACCTGGACGCCCCGGTCTTCGGCAGCCGCACCACCACCGCCTCGAC
>NZ_JBWKKH010000072.1:1521-3430 GCF_056431645.1 Saccharopolyspora sp. NPDC045839 | reverse complement strand
CAACACCCCGACCCTGTGGGTTGGGAGTGTTCACAATTGACACGGCGAATGTTCGTGTGTTGTGACGCTCGATGGATTGTGGAACACACTAGCCTGCCGGCTGTGAAGCTGGCGCAGTCCGCTGTTGGGTGTCTGAGGGAACACACGGCATGCGTGTTGTGTGCGGGTGTTTTCTTGTGTGTTTGGTTGTTGTTTGAGAACTGTATAGTGGGTGCGAGCATCTTTGTGGCCAAGTTATGTAGGGCACATGGTGGATGCCTTGGTACCAGGAGCCGATGAAGGACGTGGGAGACTGCGATAGTCCTCGGGGAGTTGTCAACCGAGCTGTGATCCGAGGGTGTCCGAATGGGGTAACCCAGCCCGAGTGATGTCGGGTTACTAGCATCTGAATATATAGGGTGTTAGGGGGAACGCGGGGAAGTGAAACATCTTAGTACCCGCAGGAAGAGAAAACACTGGTGATTCCGTGAGTAGTGGCGAGCGAAAGCGGAGGAGGCTAAACCGTGCGCGTGGGATACCTGGTAGGGGTTGCGTGTGCGGGGTTGTGGGACGCTGCTGGGTAGATCTACCAGTCTGCCAGCGTTGTTGTGTGGGTTAGTCGAATGGTTTGGGAAAGCCAGCCGTAGTGGGTGAGAGTCCCGTAGGCGAAAATTCATGCAATGCGTGTGGTGGTGTTCCCGAGTAGCAGCGCTTTCGTGGAGGGTGCTGTGAATCTGGCGGGACCACTCGCTAAGCCTAAATACTTCCTGGTGACCGATAGTGGATAGTACCGTGAGGGAATGGTGAAAAGTACCCCGGGAGGGGAGTGAAAGAGTTCCTGAAACCGTGTGCCTGCAATCCGTCAGAGCCTTTGGGTGATGGCGTGCCTTTTGAAGAATGAGCCTGCGAGTTACTGCTGCGTGGCGAGGTTAACCCGTGTGTGGGGTAGCCGGAGCGAAAGCGAGTCTGAAGAGGGCGTGTGAGTCGCGTGGTGTAGACCCGAAGCGGAGTGATCTACCCATGGCCAGGGTGAAGCGCGGGTAAGACCGTGTGGAGGCCCGAACCCACCAGGGTTGAAAACCTGGGGGATGAGTTGTGGGTAGGGGTGAAAGGCCAATCAAACTCCGTGATAGCTGGTTCTCCCCGAAATGCATTTAGGTGCAGCGTTGCGTGGTTGCTTGGGTGGGGTAGAGCACTGGTTGGTTGATGGGCCTTCGCGGGTTACTGAGATCAGCCAAACTCCGAATACGCCTGAGTTTGAGCGTGGCAGTGAGACGGCGGGGGAGAAGCTTCGTCGTCGAGAGGGAAACAGCCCAGAGCATCGGCTAAGGCCCCTAAGTGTGCGCTTAGTGGGAAAGGATGTGGGATCGCCGAGACAACCAGGAGGTTGGCTTAGAAGCAGCCATCCTTGAAAGAGTGCGTAATAGCTCACTGGTCAAGTGGTCCTGCGCCGACAATGTAGCGGGGCTGAAGCGCACCGCCGAAGCCATGCCAGTCATCGTTTTCGATGGTTGGGTAGGGGAGCGTCCTGCATGCGGTGAAGCGCCGGAGTGATCCTGGTGTGGAGTGTGTGGGAGTGAGAATGCAGGCATGAGTAGCGAGTGAAGAGTGAGAATCTCTTCCGCCGGATGACCAAGGGTTCCTGGGGAAGGTTCGTCCGCCCAGGGTGAGTCGGGGCCTAAGGCGAGGCCGACAGGCGTAGTCGATGGATAACGGGTTGATATTCCCGTACCCGTGTGGACGCGTCCATAGCGAAACGGTTGATACTAACCACCCGGTGTTGGTGTGGGTCTTCGGACTTGTACTGGTGCTGCGTGGGGCCTGATTCCGCGGTAGTTAAGTGATGGGGTGACGCAGGAGGGTAGCTCTGCCAGTGAGTGGTTGTACTGGTGTAAGCCTGTAGCCCGGTGTGTAGGTAAATCCGCACACC
>NZ_JBWKKH010000072.1:0-1428 GCF_056431645.1 Saccharopolyspora sp. NPDC045839 | reverse complement strand
ATGTGGGTGAGGGGTGATGCGTAGCCGTTGTGGTGATGTGAGTGATCCCATGCTGTCGAGAAAAGCCTCTAGCGAGTGTCTTCACGGCCCGTACCCGAAACCGACACAGGTGGTCAGGTAGAGAATACCGAGGCGGTCGGGTGAACTGTGGTTAAGGAATTCGGCAAATTGCCCCCGTAACTTTGGGAGAAGGGGGGCCACTGCTGGTGAAGGAACGTGCTTCTGGAGCTGGTGGTGGTCGCAGAGGCCAGGGAGAAGCGACTGTTTACTAAAAACACAGGTCCATGCGAAGCCGTAAGGCGATGTATATGGACTGACGCCTGCCCGGTGCTGGAACGTTAAGAGGACCCGTGAACCCGTAAGGGTGTAGCGGAGAATTTAAGCGCCAGTAAACGGCGGTGGTAACTATAACCATCCTAAGGTAGCGAAATTCCTTGTCGGGTAAGTTCCGACCTGCACGAATGGCGTAACGACTTCTCCGCTGTCTCGACCACAGGCCCGGTGAAATTGCAGTACGAGTAAAGATGCTCGTTTCGCGCGGCAGGACGGAAAGACCCCGGGACCTTTACTATAGCTTGGTATTGGTGTTTGGTTCGGCTTGTGTAGGATAGGTGGGAGACTGTGAAGCATTCACGCTAGTGGGTGTGGAGTCGTTGGTGAAATACCACTCTGGTCGTTCCGGGCATCTAACTCGGGTCCGTGATCCGGATCGGGGACAGTGCCTGGTGGGTAGTTTAACTGGGGCGGTTGCCTCCTAAAGGGTAACGGAGGCGCCCAAAGGTTCCCTCAGCCTGGTTGGCAATCAGGTGTTGAGTGTAAGTGTATAAGGGAGCTTGACTGTGAGACTGACGGGTCGAGCAGGTGCGAAAGCAGGGACTAGTGATCCGGCACTGGCTGGTGGAAGCGGTGTCGCTCAACGGATAAAAGGTACCCCGGGGATAACAGGCTGATCTTGCCCAAGAGTCCATATCGACGGCATGGTTTGGCACCTCGATGTCGGCTCGTCGCATCCTGGGGCTGGAGTTGGTCCCAAGGGTTGGGCTGTTCGCCCATTAAAGCGGCACGCGAGCTGGGTTTAGAACGTCGTGAGACAGTTCGGTCCCTATCCGCCGCGCGCGTAGGAGACTTGCGGAAGGCTGTCCCTAGTACGAGAGGACCGGGACGGACGAACCTCTGGTGTGCCAGTCGTTCTGCCAAGGGCGTGGCTGGTTGGCTATGTTCGGGAGGGATAACCGCTGAAAGCATCTAAGCGGGAAGCCTGTTCCTAGATGAGGTCTCCCACCCCTTTGTGGGTTAAGGCCCCCAAGAGATGATTGGGTTGACAGGCCAGATATGGAAGCACTGTAAGGTGTGGAGTTGACTGGTGCTGATAGGCCGAGGACTTGCTCACAAAGATTGCTACGCACCCACTATACGGTATCTGGAACA
>NZ_JBWKKH010000071.1:0-5290 GCF_056431645.1 Saccharopolyspora sp. NPDC045839 | reverse complement strand
CACCGGCGAGACCTGCAGCGACGCGTCCTTGCTCTGATCACTCATGGTGCACTATCCTCCACTGTGGACAGTTACACCGCAGAACTTACAGTCCCTTGCCGTTCGGAGTCGTGCTCAGGTGTCGACATCGTCGAGTTCGGCGACGGCGTCGTGGCGGGAGTTGCTGAGTTTTTCGAGTTCGGGGACGGCGAGCCCGTCGGCTGACACGCCAATGTGGACAGCGTCACCGTATTGGGGCGCCGCGATGGTCAGCGTGTGGCTGCGGCCAACGGTGCGAGTGGAAACTCGGAATTTGTGCCTTCTACGGTGTTGCGAGTAGTGCGATGCTCGTGCCGAGCACGATGAAGGGTCCGTGAGGGAGGGCCCTGGCGGCGTCGATGGTCTCTTGTGGCCCCTCAACATCCCGTGACAGCAGCCTTTTTGTGAAGCGAGTGCACGTCGAGCTCCATCTGATGAAAGATCACCAGAAGGATGATGGTGCCTTCGCCGAGTGCCCCTTGTTGATCTTGTCGGGCGTGTGATGGGCAGGTTATTGGCATGGCCGCCAGGCTGGATGACTAGCAAGGTGAGGCTTGCCTGATTTGCCTTGCTGGTTGCGAAGGAAGACGTGAATGCTTTTCGGCAATGGGTTGGTCGGCCTGCGGGAGGGGCTGGAGGCCGTCCTCGTGGTCAGCATTCTGGTCGCCTTCCTGGTCCGCACCGAACGCCGTCGCGCGCTGCCGCTGGTCTGGGCTGGGGTCGGGGTCGCGGTGGCCCTGTCGGTGGCCGTGGGCGCAGTCCTGACCTTCACTGCGGCGACGCTGAGCTTCGAGGCGCAGGAGGCCTTCGGCGGGATCGCTTCGATCGTCGCGGTCGCCTTCGTAACCACGACGATCTTCTGGGTGCGCCGTGCCGGGCGCACCCTGGCCGCGCAGCTGCGCGGCCAGCTGGACGAAGCGCTGCGGCTGGATCCGGCGGCGGTGGTCACCGTGGCGTTTCTGGCGGTGGCGCGGGAAGGGCTGGAGACCGCGGTGTTCTTCTTCTCCAGCGTGCGGTCCGCCGGTGGCGGCACGGTTCTGCCGCTGGTCGGGTTTCTGATCGGTATCGTGATCGCGGTCCTGCTCGGCTACTTGCTCTACGCCGGGGCGATCCGGATCAATCTATCGAAGTTCTTCACCGCTACCGGCGTGCTCCTGGTGTTCGTCGCCGCCGGGGTCCTCGCCTACGGTGTGCACGACCTGCAGGAGGCCGGGCTGCTGCCGGGCCTGCACACCCTCGCCTTCGACGTCAGCGCCCAAGTGCCGCCGGCGTCGTGGTACGGCGCGCTGCTGAAGGGGATCTTCAACTTCTCGCCGCAGACCACCGTGCTGGAAGCCGTCGTGTGGGTGGGCTACCTCGCGGTCGTGCTCCCGCTGTTCCTCCGCCCGCGCCGTGGCGCCCATCAACCCGCGACTGTCGCCACTGGGGAATCCAAGTGATCATCAACGTTCGCCCCCTGGTTCCCGCCGCGCTGTGTGCCGTCGCGCTCGCCGGTTGCGGCGGCCAGCCAACCGGAGAGGCACCGGCTGCCATCGCTGTGCAGGCCGGGGACAACATCTGCACGCTGTCGGCGACCTCTGCGCCAGCGGGGCGATCCGCTTCGAGGTCACCAACACCGGCAGCCAGGTCACCGAGTTCTACCTCTACGGCGAGGGGGACCGGGTGATCAGCGAGGTCGAGAACATCGGGCCCGGGCTGACCCGGGAGCTGGTGGTCGAGGTGCAGCAGGGCGGCAAGTGCACCACTGCCTGCAAGCCTGGCATGCGAGGGGAGGGCATCCGCGGCGAGTTCACCGTCACCGCACCGCATCCGCGCTGATCGGGAGCAGCGCACGTATGGGGTGTGACGTACCGTCGCAGGCGCTTTCGTGGAGTGGTGAGGGCGGAAGCGGGCTTCCGTGCTTTCGCGTTCGCGGCCGGTCCGCTTTAGCGTTTACCTATGAATGCGGTTGTGAAGAAGATCGAGCCCCGCACGTCGCGTGCGCAGAACTTGTTGGAAGAGCAGGTGGGCAACGAGCTCAACGCGTCGCAGCAGTACCTGGCGATCGCGGTGTGGTTCGACCAGCGGGATCTGCCGCGGTTGGCCGCGTACTTCTACCGGCAGTCGGTGCGCAAGCGCAATCACGCGATGCGGGTTGTCCAATACATGATCGACAAGAACGTCGCGGTGGAGATTCCGGCCGTGCAGACCGTTCGCAATGATTTCTCCGATCCCCGTGAACCCATCGCTCTCGCTCTGGAGCAGGAACGCGTCGTGACCGACGAAGTCACGACGTTGTCCCGGATTCTGCGCGAGGAGGACGACTACCTCGGAGAGCAGTTCATGCGCTGGTTTCTGTCCGAGCAGGTCGACGAGTTCTCGCAGATGACCACGATGCTCAACATCACCGACCGTTCACAGGGCAACATGTTCGACTTGGAGGACTACCTCAAACGAGACCCCGTCGGTGACAGCAGGTACGAGTCGACCGCGCCGCGCACTGCTGGCGGGAAGTTGTGAGCCAGGCACCTGCACCGCTATGGCCGGTCCGGGGCCTGAACGGCCGCTGGGTGTGACGCTTCGAGGCATCACGTGACCCTGTTGCGCGTGGGAGACGGCGATCGCAGCTGTGTCTCCCGGATTCCACGCGCAGTCAACGAGCCGCTGCGGTTTCCAGGCCCCCAGGCGGCCCGTTCGCGAACTGCTCCACGACCTCTCCGATGCACGACGACCCGACTGACGGTGTGGGATCCTGCGCTTCCGCTGCGAACGGGACTCGGACAGCCGGGGCGGTGATGCTCCCGAAAGTGGTGACGAAAGTCCTGGGCAGTCGCTATCTGGCGTTGTGCATTCTTGCGGTGGCCGAACTGCGCATCGCAGCCGGCGGCCGCTGTCACTCGGGAGTTCCGTAAGGAGAACAATGATCAACCCCGCCCGACTCCGCACGTCCACCGGGGAGATTGACCTGGATGAGTCGACCTGGCTTTGGTCGGAGTTGTCGGTTCCTACCGAACCCGCCGCGCGGACTGTGCCTTGCCCACGTGAGTCCGCTGAAGGGGGTCCGCGTGCCCGGTTGGTGATCAACCGGGGGCCTGATGCGGGTACGGGCTTTGCGATCAGCACGCCCCGTACGACGATCGGACGTGGCCGGGACTGCGACGTTGTCGTCGACGACGCTTCTGTCTCTCGCTTTCACGCCGAGCTTCGTCGCCAGGAGGGCTGGTACGTCCTGGAGGACGGCGGATCGCTCAACGGAACCTACGTCAACCGCCGGCCGGTGCAGCGGGTCGAGCTGACCGATGGTGACGAGATCTGGGTCGGCAAGGCGCGTTTCACCTTCCGCACCGGCGACTGACGCCGATCCGGTGTGGACAGGATGCAGAAGGTGGGCGGAGTTGGTGACTGTTTCCCGTTCCGAGTCGGGTGTGCACGGTTCGTACGCTGGAGCTGTGGGTGTGAGCGGCGGTGTACACCCGATCACGGTGTTCCTGGTGGATGACCACGAGGTCGTCAGGGTGGGCTTGGCCGGGCTACTGAACGCCGAGTACGACCTGAAGGTGATCGGGCAGGCGTCCTCGGTGAGCGAGGCGTTGGCCCGCATTCCCGCCCTGCGGCCGGATGTCGCGGTGTTGGACGTGCGGCTGCCTGATGGCAACGGTGTGGAGTTGTGCCGGGAGTTGCGGTCGAAGCTGCCGGGGTTGAACTGCCTGATGCTGACCTCGTACGCCGACGACCAGGCCATGCTGGATGCGATCCTGGCCGGCGCCGCCGGTTATGTGATCAAGAACATCAAGGGAATGGAGCTGGCGTCGGCGGTGCGCACGGCAGGGGCGGGCAAGAGCCTGCTGAGCGAGCAGGCCACCGCGGTGCTGGTGGACAAGTTGCGTGCCCAGCTGGCCACGTCGGCGGAGTTACCGGGGTTGACCCGGCAGGAGCGGATTCTGCTCGGCTACGTCCGGCAGGGCTTGACCAACCGGCAGATCGCCGAGCGGATGTTCCTGACGGAGAAGACGGTCAAGAACTACGTCTCCCGCTTGCTGGCCAAGCTCGGGGTGGAACGGCGAACCCAGGCAGCAGTGATCGCCACGGAGATGCACCGCCGCCAGACCCCGAACCCGGGAGTGACCGGCTAGTCGGCTCGTAGCCGAGCCGGGGTGGGTACGCGCTCGCAGGTGACGACGTCGTCCAGGGGGCGTCGTGGGGCTGCTGGTACTGGTGATCCGTAGCCGACGCGCAGGACGGCTTGTGGCCACAGGCCGCCGCCGATGAGGGTCCGGAGTTTTTCGCGCGTTCCCGGGACCTCCACGACCTGGGAGAGGAAGGACGCGGCCAGTCCGGCGTCGGTGGCGGTGAGCAGAACGCGCTGCATTGCCAGGCCGGCCTGCAGCCGCGCGTGCAGTGAGTCCTGGAACGAGCCGAGGACGCAGATCAGCGGTTCGGGTTCGAAATCATTCCCCGGCGCCCGGGGTGCTGCCGCACCGACACCGAAGTCGCGCAGCACCCATTCGTCCTGAGGCTCGGGCAAGGGGCTGCTGTCCCCGGCCGCCACACCGTCGCGGCAGCCGGGCGCCCGACCGGTCCAGTACTGCCACTCGGTCACGAAGTCCTCATCGGCCAGTTGGGTTCGGTGGGCTTGCCGCAGCAAGCGTTGGAGCTTGGGGCGCTCGGTGCGGCCGAGAATGGCGAGCCAGCACCGTTCGACTTCGGCGGCCTGCCGCAACAGGCCGGGCAACGAGGGCGGCACGGGAACGTCGAGGAACGGGCGACGGTTGGTGCGGCGTCGCGAGATGGCTGCGGCAAGGTGGCGGTCGGTCGATGTGGCCGGACGCCTTCCTGCCGGGCGCACGGTCGCGAGCAGATCTGGTCGACCGTGCTCCGGAAACAGGCGCACGTCCGGGTTCATGCCAAGCGTTCGGATCGCCAGCCGCAGGTTCAGCAGGGCCGCACCGCAGGCGAGCATCAGCTCCTGGTGCTCGGGATCGGCCACCCGAACAGCTCGCGAGCGGTCCGCATGCACCTCGATGGCGGTCGGGGTGCAGTGGAACCGCCAGGGCTGGCTGTTGTGCAACGATGGTGCGGCGGTGGCCGCGAGCAGGGCCTGCCGGACCTGGTCGGTGGTCAGGTTCCCCACAGCCATGATCGGCGAGTTCATCGCGGTCCCTCGGCGTCTGCAGGCTTCGTGGATTCCAGCCTGTGCGGCTAGTAGTACTTCGTTAAGTTTGTCTTCGTTTGGGGAGTTTTCTTTGGCATGTGGGGCAAACGCCGGTCCAGCACAGTAAGACGCTTTGGAGCA
>NZ_JBWKKH010000070.1:0-9086 GCF_056431645.1 Saccharopolyspora sp. NPDC045839 | reverse complement strand
GGGGGGGTGTGGGTGGGGGGGAGAAGCCAACCAATCAAAAAGAGACGGTTCCTCCCCCCCCACCCCCCCCCCCCCCACACCCCAAACCGAGAAAGGAACCGATCTCATGTTCTGGATCCAGCTCAGCACATTCATTCTGTTCAACCTGTTGATCCTCGCGATGCTCACCACCCAGATCCCCGCACGAGCCATCGCCTTCACCACAGGGCAGCACGCTGGAGGCGGCGAAGGTGCTTACACGGTCTGGCATCTCATCGCCGACATCGAAGCCGAAGCCCGGGAAGAAGAGCACGGGTCGGAGCACGAACATCCCCGCATACCACCGGAATTCCCCACCACCGATCCCGACGAACCCTACGGACGCCACCACCTGCGCCCGTAACCGCCCGTGAGTCTTTTGTGTCGCTATAGCAACACAAAGCACACACGGCCCCGAACCGCCCGAGCAGGGCCGGTGCGGTGACCTCCCCCAACCCCCACCCGCACCGGCCCACCTCGGTGACCGGGCGCGATGCCCCCGACTCCACGCGCCCGGTCACCGTTGACCAGACTCAGCAGGCAGTCGAGCCGCGCCCGGCCGCCCGCCGCTACATCACGAAATGCCCGCCGGGACGCGGGCGATGAAGCGGCAGCCGTCGGTGACCTGGTCTATCCGGACGTCTCCGCCGTGCGCCCGGATCAGGCCACGAGTGATCGCCAGGCCGGCGTCACCTGACGAGACGGACTCGTCGAGGTCCATGAGCCCTCCACAGCCGTCGACCACGATCACCTCGATCTCGTCGCCCGACACCACCGCCGTCACCGTCACCGGCTCGCCCGGCGCCGTGTGCCGCACCGCGTGCATCACCAGGTTCGTCAGGGCCCGCGTCGTCACCGCGATGTCGACCAGCACCGGATCGGTCGCGCTGTCGAGGCCCACGCCGTGCAGCCGCACTCCGCGCTCCAGGGCGACCGGGAGCGCCGTCGCCAGCGCCGAATCCAGCAGGTCCGCCAGCCGGGTCGGCATCCGGTCCACCGGCGCCGCCTGGATCCTGGCCAGCTCGAAGAGGTCGCCGGTCACCCGGTTCAGCCGCTGCGCGCCGCCGACCAGGCTTTCCAGGTATCGCTCGGGTTCCTGCGCCACGCCGTCCTGCAACGCTTCCGCCGCGGCGCGGATGGTGGCCAGCGGGGTGCGCAGCTCGTGGGAGATGGCGGTGATCAGCTCGCGCTGCGCGCGCCGCAGGTCGGCCCGGCCCTGCTCCGCTTCGATCAGCGCGTTGCTCGCGGCCGTGAGTTCTTGCCGCAGCCAGCGGAGTTCCGGCTGCGGGTAGCGGCGGGTCCAGCGGCCGAGCGCCCACCCGACCGCGCCCGATGCGAGGCACACCGCAGCCAGCGCCTTGCTCACCCTGGCCACGTCTGTCACCCCTGAGATCTGTTCCTTCGGCGGCGGTGGCCGCTCGCGGTGCGGGTCGCTGCCCGTCGACCCGCCCGCGGGGTTCGCCGCGAGCGCGGTCCTTCCTGCTTTCGGGGATCCCACGCCGGGGTTCCGCCACCCGCACCGCTGCGCAAGCCACTCTCGGAACAGTCGCCCGGTCCGGGTGGGACGGCCGGCTCCCCGAATCGTCCGTTCCATTTAACCTCCCGGCAACCACGCTCCGGGAGTCCCATGAAAAGGGGTCGGCGGGCGACGTTGTGGGGACTAACGCTCGCGCACCGCGCAAGGCAGGCTGGGAACACCGTTTCAACGCAAAGCGGATTGAGCGGTCGTTGGATCCGCGCGGTCGATGGAGGAGAGTGGCGTGGCACGGCCTGTGCTTTCGGTCCGCCCGGAGGGGCCCGACGGTCATCGGACCATCACGGCGGCATTGGAGCAGGCCCGACCGGGAGCGGTCATCTCGGTGCACCCAGGCCGCTACCAGGAGAACCTGGTGATCACCAAGGTCGTCACCATCACCGCCGCCGAGGGCTCGCGCACCGTGGAGCTGGCCCCGGTCCGCGGCAGCGCGGTGCGGGTGGTGTCCGAGGCCGTGCAGCTCAGCGGCCTGGTGTTGCGCGGCCGCGATCCCGAACTGCCCACTGTGGACGTTCCGCGCGGCCAGGCTGCGATGGACGACTGCGAGGTCACCGGCTCGGCCTGGACCGCCGTGCTGGCGCGGGAATCCGGCTCGCTGGCGATGCGCGACTGCCGGGTCACCAACTCCTCCGGCGCCGGCATCGTCGACACCTCCGAGGCGGGCAGCGTCGTCGAGGACAGCGTGATCGAGCACCTCGGCAGCTCGGCGATCGTGATCAGCGACCGCGCCGCGCCGACGATCCGCCGCTGCGTGCTCCGCGACAGCCGTGGCAACGGGATCTGCGCGAACGCCGAATCCCGCGGCACCGTCGAGGACTGCCAGATCTCCCGCACCGACAAGCCCGCCATCGCGTTGGAAGGCTCCAGCAGCACCGCCATCAGCAACACCTCCGTCAAGGACGTGGCGATCGGCGCCTACCTGAACAGCACGGGCCGCCCGACGCTGCGGGACTGCTCGATCACCGGCACCCGGGAGCACGGCGTCGTGGTGCTCGGCGGCAGCGAGCCGGTGCTGACCGGCTGCCGCGTCGGCCGCAGCAAGGCGCACGGCCTGCTGATCACCGACAAGGCCAAGGGCAGCTACGAACAGCTGCGGGTGTTCGGCACCAAGCAGGCCGCCATCCACGTCGGGGAGTTGGCCGGGCCAAGCTTCCGCGAGACCACCGTGCACGACAGCGCGAAGGAAGGCGTGGTGCTCACCGACGAGTCGGTCGCGGAGTTCGACCGGCTCGAAGTGCGCGACGTCGAGGGCACCGGGATCAGCGTGGGCGCCGGGGCGAACCCGATGCTGCGCCGGGTCACCGTGCAGGAGGCGCGCGGCGACGGGATCGCGGTGTTCGGCGGCGGGCACGGCCGACTGGAGGAGTCCGAGATCGGCGACGTCGCCAAGGTCGGCCTGCGGATCGGCGAGGACGCCGACCCGTACGTCAGCGGCACCGTGATCCGGGCCGCCACCGGCGTGGCCGTGGAACCCGGCGGCACCGGCATGTTCCGGGACTGCGAGGTGCGGGACTGCACCGGCGACGGTGTGACCGTCGCCGACCACGCGGAACTGACCATGCTGCGCAGCAAGATCCGCAAGAACGACGGCCACGGCGTGCTGGTGAGCAACGGCGGCCGCGCCACGCTCGACGAGTGCGAGCTGGTCGACAACACCCGCGACGGCGTCCGCGTCGAGACGACCGAACCGGTCTCGGTGACCAACTGCACGGCCACCGGCAACGGCGGCTCGGGCGTCAACACCCCGAACAGCACCAGCAGCGGCGGCGACCGGCTGGAGATCGAGAACCTGGACAGCCGCGACAACGCCAACACCACCGACGCCGAGGCCGGGCCGCTGGTCGAGCTGACCGCGCTGGTCGGCCTGGACGGGGTGAAGGAGCAGGTCACGACGCTGGTGAACCTGACGGAGATGGCCAAGCGCCGCGAGGCGGCCGGGCTGCCCGCGCTGCCGATGAGCCGGCACCTGATCTTCGCCGGGCCGCCCGGCACCGGCAAGACGACCGTCGCCCGCCTCTACGGCGAGGTGCTCGCCTCGCTCGGCGCGCTGCGCAGCGGCCACCTGGTGGAGGTCGCGCGCGCCGACCTGGTCGCGCAGATCGTCGGCGGCACCGCGATCAAGACCACCGAGGCGTTCAACAAGGCGCTCGGCGGCGTGCTGTTCATCGACGAGGCGTACACGCTGAACGCGCAGGAGGGCGGCGGCCCCGACTTCGGCCGCGAGGCGGTCGACACGCTGGTGAAGCTGATGGAGGACCACCGCGACGACGTGGTGGTCATCGCGGCCGGATATTCCGAGCAGATGCAGGGATTCCTGGCGTCCAACCCGGGCCTGGCGTCGCGGTTCAACCGCACCATCGAGTTCGCGAACTACTCGGTGCCCGAGCTGGTCACCATCGTCGGGAAGATGTGCGAGGCGCACAGCTACGAGCTCGGCGAAGGCACCCGCGACGCCCTCGAACAGCACTTCGGGCGACTGCACCGCGGCGCCGACTTCGGCAACGGCCGCGCCGCCCGCAAGCTCTTCGAGGAGATGATCGACCGGCAGGCCGTCCGGCTGGCCGCGCTGCCCGACGCCGACGGGCCGGAGCTGTCCCGGATGCTGCCCGAAGACGTGGGCGCCGAGCCGGAACCCGAAGCGGACGACAAGCCGTCGGCGCTGACCCGGCTGCGGGAAATGATCGGCATCGGCTCGGTGAAGTCGGCGGTGGAAGACCTGGTCAACCTGCTGGAGGCGAACAAGCGGCGGGCGGCCGCGGGCCTGCCGACGCCGAAGATCAGCAACCACCTGGTGTTCGCCGGGCCGCCCGGCACCGGCAAGACCACGGTGGCCCGGCTCTACGGCGAGGTGCTGGCCGGGCTGGACGTGCTGCCGACGGGCCAGCTGGTGGAGGTCGCGCGGGCCGACCTGGTCGGCAAGTACATCGGCCACACCGCGCAGCTGACCCGGGAGGCGTTCGAGCGGGCGCGGGGCGGCGTGCTGTTCATCGACGAGGCGTACACGCTGACGTCCTCTGGCGGCAACGACTTCGGCCGCGAAGCGATCGACACGCTGGTGAAGCTGATGGAGGACCACCGCGACGAGGTGGTGGTGATCGTCGCGGGCTACCCGGCGGAGATGCAGGACTTCCTGGACTCGAACCCGGGCCTGGGCTCGCGGTTCTCCCGCCACGTGCGGTTCGAGGACTACACGGCATCGGAGCTGGTCAGCATCTTCGAGCGCACGGCGGACACCAACGGCTACGAGTGCAGCGAGGCCGCCCGAGCGGCGCTGCTGGACCACTTCGAGCAGGTGCCGCGAGACCGGAACTTCGGCAACGCCCGCTACGCCCGCCAACTCCTGGAGTCGACGATGACCCGTCAAGCGGGCCGCATCAGCGCCCTCCAGTCGCCGACCCTCGAAGACCTCCGAAACCTCCAACCCTCCGACCTCTCCCTCTGACGACTCAGCGTTTCGCGGGCGAAGCCCAAGGAGCGCCCGCGCCTGCACAAGAAACCGTCAAGGACCAAGCCCCACCCGTCTACCGACGCCCTGAAGCGAACGGCCTGTTCGCTCCGCCTACCGACCCAAACGGTCCGTTCACCCCAAACACCCCCGTCGGTCAGACGGAGCGAACGGACCGTTCACCCCACCCCCCACCACCAGCCAGCAAGTTGAAGCGAACGGCCTGTTCGCTCCACCTACCGACCCAAACGGTCCGTTCACCCCAAACACCCCCGTCGGCCAGACGGAGCGAACGGACCGTTCGCTCCGTCTAGTGGAGTGAACGGGCCGTTCGCTTCGGGGCGATCCCCTTTTCGGGACGTGTTGCCCCCGGGCGCCAGGGCATAACTTCGGGGCGTGCGAACTTGTGCCAAGTGGGCGGCCGTTTTCGGGGTCATCTCGGTGCTTTCGGCTCCGGCGGCCAGCGCCGCGCCGGACCTGCCACCGATCACCCCGGTCCTGTCGAGCCACCAGGGCTGCCGCACCGCGTCCACAGTGGACACCAATGACATCCCGTGGGCGCAGGCGATGCTCCGCCCCGACCGCGCCTGGCAGCACGCGAACGGTGCGGGCGTGACGGTCGCGGTCGTCGACACCGGCGTGGACGCGACGTCCCCGGCCCTGGCCGGCCGGGTCGCCAACGCCGGGGAGGACTGCGTCGGCCACGGCACCTTCGTGGCGGGCCTGATCGCCGCCACACCCCGCCAGGGCGGCGGATTCACCGGCATCGCCCCCGGCGCGCGCATCGTGGCCGCCCGCGCCACCGACCAGGCGGGCAACGCCACGGCGGACGGCGTGGCCAACGGCATCCGCTCGGCCGTCGCGGGCGGGGCGCGGGTCATCCAGGTCTCGGCCGCGGTCACCGAGGGCAACGGCGCCCTCGCCACCGCCGTTCGGGACGCCACGGCGGCCGGAGCCGTCGTCATCGCGCCCGCTTCGACCGGCGACCCCGACAAGGCGGTCCCGTCGTTCCCGGGCGCATATCCCGAGGTGATCGCGGTTTCGGCGATCGCCCCGAACGGTGCCCCGGTCCGCACCTCGGCACCCGAGATCAAGGTCGACCTCGCCGCCCCGGGCGCGATGATGACCGGCATCGGCCCGCGCGGCAACGGCCTGTTCGTCTCGGGCGGCGACGCGGTGGCGGCGGCGCAGGTCTCGGGCACCGCGGCGCTCGTCCTGTCGTACCGACCGGCGCTGTCCCCGCAGGAGGTGGTGCGCCGACTGCGCGACACCGCCTACCCGCCGCCCGGCAGCGCCCCGGACCCGCTGCTCGGCAGCGGAGTCATCGATCCGGAGGCGGCGCTGACGGCGGAATTCCCCACCGCAGGAGGAAAGCCGCCCGTCATCCCGGCAGCGGTCCACATGCCACCACCCGTGGACACGACGCCAGAGGTGACGGCGGCAGTGGTGGCAACGGCGGCGGCGGTCGTGATCGCGGCCGTGACGATCGCGGCGGTGATCATCCCCCGAGGCTGCAAGCGCGGCTGGCGCCCAGCCCCCTGAACCGGCCGCCCACCAGCAGGTGTCGGAATTTCCGCTGGCCGACGACAGCGGCTACCGCAACGGCTCGAGAACTCGTTCTGCACACCGGTTTCGCGCGGAACCGCCGTTCGCCACGCCCGCCGGGCGCCGGTTTCGCGCGAAACCGCCGTTCCCCCGCAAGATGGTGATTTCGCGCGAAATCAACGTTCCGCACGCCTGCCGGATGGCGATTTCGCGCGAAATCGCCGCCTCTCACCACGTGGCCAAGCGGTTCGCCGCTTCCAGGGGCGCGCCACCACGGGAAAACGTCCTGCAACAGCAAGACGGCCGCTGGAACGCCGAGCCGCCCGGCGATCAGACCCGCGTCGGCTCCCGAACTTCGACGAGCTTCGTGCTGCTGACCCGCTCGTGCCAGCCGAGCCCGGCCACCATCGCCACCACGATCACGAACCCGACCCACTGGGTCGCGCTCAACTCCGCCCCCAGCACGAAGACGCCGACGATCGCCGCCGTCGCCGGGAACGACAGCTCGGCGAGCGTCGCCCGCGCAGCAGGAGTGGTGCTCAAACCGATGTAGTAGAGCCAAAGCGCGAGCAACCCGGGGATCAGCGCCAGCAGCACCAGCCCGAACGCGTTGTGCCAGCCCACCGCCACCGGCGATCCGCTGAACAGCAGGATCACCGACGCCGCCGGCAGCCCGATGGCGAACCGCAGGGTCGTGACGTCCCGCGCGGGGACGCTGCGGCTGACGAACCGCCCCAGCACCGTCCCGGCCGCCCACAGCACCGCGGCGCCCAGCGCCAGCAGCGCGGGCACCACCTGCGAAACCTCGATGTGCAGCGGATTCTTGAACGCCAGCAGCCAGGCCCCGATCAGGGCCGGGATCGCGAAGGCGAAGTAGCGCCCGCGCAACTTCTCGCGCAGCAGGGCGAACGAGGCGACGGCCGCGAAGATCGGTTGCAGCTTCTGCAGGACCAGCGGCGTCACCGGGTCGCCGTACTTGAAGGCGGTGGTGAACAGCGCGGTCGCGAGCGCGGACGAGCCGACCCCGACGACGATGATCGCGACGCGCTCCCGCCAGCCGCAGGCCCGCAGAGCACGCAAGGCGCGCGGCAGGAACGGCGCCAGCAGCACCACGATGATCACGTGCTCCCAGAACACCACGCTCGCCGACGGCAGGCTCGTCGCGAGCGGCTGCCGCCACAGGGCATCGGTGCCCCACATCGCGGTGGCCAACGCCACCAGCCAGGTCCGATCCGCGCCCCGCGTTAACCCCATGCCCACAATCTATGATCTCGCCCCGCCCGCGCGGCCGGCCGCTCGCCATCTGGGACGCGATCTGCGGCTGTCGTACCCCTGTTCATACGACAGGACATGGGCCACCCGCGGCCATACGCTCGATCCGGGCCACCGCTGGACGCCGGTTTCGGCGCGTCGGCGGTCACGGGCAGAATCGGCGTCGATTCGGACAGTGATGACAAAGGACGGATACCTCATGCTTCACCAGACCTCTCGCCTGACCGGCTCGGTCCTCGGCCTGTGCACGGCGGCCGTGCTGATCGCCGGATGCGGCGGCGGGCAGGCCCCGGCGCCGTCCGAGCAGCCCGCGACGCAGGAACACGGCGAGCACCAGGCGGCCAAGCAGACGTCGGCGACCTTCGAGCCCTACAAGGAGGGCGCCACCGCGATCACCTACAACCCCGAGCAGGTCCCGGCCGGTTCCCGCGTCGACCTGTCCTCGGAGCGCACCAACGGCCAGACCAAGATCACGGTGAACGTCGAGGGCCTGCAGCCGAACCGCGACTACGGCGCCCACGTGCACACCAAGCCCTGCGGCCCGACCGGCGAAGACGCGGGCCCGCACTTCCAGGAGAAGGCCGACCCGGTGAAGCCGTCGGTCGACCCGGCCTACGCGAACCCGCAGAACGAGGTGTGGCTGGACTTCCACACCGACGCCCAGGGCAACGGCACGGCCACCGCGGAGGGCAACTGGTCCTTCGACAACCGGCAGGACGCGAAGTCCTTCGTGATCCACGAGATGCACACCCACACGGAGCCCGGCAAGGCCGGCACGGCGGGCGGCCGCCTGGCCTGCACCAACGCCACGTTCTGACCGAACCGCCCCACGGAGGACCGCAATTTCCACGAGGTTTTCCAACCTCGTTCTGCGTGGCGGTGCGGGTAGCGGAACCTTCAGAGGCTCCCTGGACTGTGGATGCCCCTCCTGATGTATGCCCAGGCGAAGGGGCCGTCCTCGCCAGGAAGTCTCTGAGAACCCGCAGCGGTGCAGGTTTCGTAGGTGGGCTATGCGCCTGCGGCGCATGCGACACCCCATCGACATGCGGCTTCGCGACCCGCGGCTGCGGACCGACCGGGATGAAAAACGCTCAATCGGAAGTTGCGCACCGTCGGCGTGTCACGCCACGACACGCCGAACCCCTGTGGACAACTTCGGTCGGCCGTGGATAACTCGCGCAATTTCAGGCTCTTGTGACGTTTCCGTGGGTGGTGTGAGTGGCTGGTTTGGCCATGGAGTTGGGGGCACGCCGTTGCTGCGTCTAGGTTTCT
>NZ_JBWKKH010000069.1:0-16469 GCF_056431645.1 Saccharopolyspora sp. NPDC045839 | reverse complement strand
AACCTCCCAAAGACGCCTCCAGGGAAAGGGCGGGGTCTACTGTTTCCACGCAAACCCCCCCCCCGTGGTCCGGGAAGCGCCGTTTTCGCGCGAAACCGGCGCTTCGCGTGAGGGCCGGGCGCCGGTTTCGCGCGAAAACGGCGCTGAAACGGTCCCTAGAGCTCTCGGTGGAGGGCTCTGGTGATGCCCGCCGCGACCGTGGTCGCCAGGATCCAGCCCGAGGCGATCAGCACCACCGTGATCCACTGCGAGTTTCCGTGCGCCTGCCACATCACGTCGTGACCGAGGTTGATGATCGGCACCAATTGGTCCACTGTGTACAGGAACGGGTTCCACACCGGGTGGTCTTCCTCGTTGATCGGGACCAGCGGGTGGTGGTCGAACCAGGTGGTGCCCGCCGCGGTCAGCAGCACCAGCCAGATCAGGGCGCGCAGCGGGCGGTAGCCGTAGCTGACCGTGATCAGCTGCAGCATGCTCCACAACCGCACCGGCCACCGGAACGCGGGCCGGGTCGCGGCCGCGATCGCCTGGTAGCGGCGACGCTGCTTCTCGATCAGCACCAGCACCGCGTGCTCTTCGTTGCCGTTGCCGCGGAACACCCGCGCCAGCTGGTCGTACGGCCCGGGCTGGTAGCGGCCGCCCGAGTTGTCGCGCAGCCAGCCGAGCCGCTCCCGCACCGCGGCCTGATCCGTCGGCTCGATGGTGGTGGTGAAGTTGTCGTACCCGAAGTCCTCGACGTCGACGCCGCCGGACGCCGCCCACAGCGACGCGCTGTCCGCGAGCAGCTCGCACTGCGCCTGCCGCAGCATGATCCGGCCCTGCGGCGCGGTCTCCGGAACCAGCGTGAGCTCCTGCGCCACCAGGCCGAAGGCGTTGATCGCGTTGCGGCTGGTGCCGTCGCCGAGCCGGCAGCCCCAGAAGTTCGCCTGCCGCCCGATCTCGGCGCGCCGCAGCTGCACCTCGCCCTCGGCGAGGAACGGCCGGCTGCCCGCCGCGCACACCAGGTCGCGCGCGATGCGCGCCGCGCGCAGGTCCAGGGAGGACTTGTAGGACATCCGGTGGCGGTGCCACGCGGGCTTGGTCAGGTGCGCCGAGCGCAGGTCGACGTTGGCGCCGATCTGGGCGCCCTGCAGCTGGATCGAGCCGACGATGTCGGTCTCCCGGCAGTCCAGGTTGCTGCCGACCACGAGCCGGCTGGCCTGCAGCACGTCGGTGCGCGGGCCGTGCAGACAGGCCTTGTTCAGCTGGAAGCTGCCGTGCACCCGGACGTCGATCATCCGCACCTGGCCGTACAGCTCGACCCGCGACGCCTCCAGGTTGCCGAGGATCTCGGTGCCGTCGATGTGCACCGAGCGCAGCGGCTGCTCGACCGACGCCTTCTTGGAGCGCGACCAGCTCAGGTCGATGTGCGCGCCGGACATCCGCAGGTCGCCGCCGACCTTCGCGCTCACCATCCGGATGGTGCCGCCGCTGCGGAAACCCTGGTCGATCTGCACGTCGCCGCGGATGTCGCCGCGGTCGATGACGAGCGTGCTGGTCGGGTCGTCGTACTGGGATTCGCCGCGCTGCGCCGGCTTGACGCCCGGTTCCAGCACGGCGTCGCGCAGCCGCAGGTCGCCGAAGATGTGCGCGCTGGGCAGGAACATCAGCCCGGCGACGGTGAACGGCCGACGCGTGAGCGGGTCGACGTCGCAGCGCAGGCTGCCGCCGATCTGGATCCCGTTGGCGTTCAACGCGTACCGGCCCCGGTTGCGCAGCGCCCCGCCGGAGAGCGTGAGGTTGCCGCCGACCTTCGCGCCGGGGATGCGGATCTCGCCCGCCGCCTGCAGCCGCAACCCGAGCAGCGCACCGGAGACGGACAGCCGGTCACCGTAGATCGCGCGGCCGCCGGGATTGCGCAGCTCGCTGTCGTTGAGCAGCAGCGAACCGCCGAGCTGGGCGTCGGCGAGGTCGACGATGCCGCCGATGCTCGTGCAGTTGCGCAGCACGGTGTCGTTGCTGGTGTTGAGGTTTCGGGCGTCGATGCCGGGGAACCGGCAGTGCCAGAGCACCAGGCCGGCGATGTTCGCCTGCCGCAGGTCGGGCGCGTGCTCGAACCGGCAGCGGACGAATTCCAGCAGGTACGGCAGGTCGGTGGCGCGCAGGTCCAGGTGCCCGGTGATCACCGCGTCCTCGACGGCGATGACCTGCTGCTGGCCGCCGCTGCGCCGGGAGAACGGCCGCCAGCCGGGTTCCTCCAGCGACTCGACCAGGCGTCGGGCGAGGTACTCGCCGCGGATCTCGCGGTCCTGGGAGTGCCGCGCCGCGTGCACGTCCAGCGGCGGGACGGCGCCTGGGATCACGCGGTCGGTTCTGCCCTGCCGGAGCAGTTCCTCGAACCGCTGCTCCGCAGCGGTGAGCGGACCGTTGCTGTCCCACGGCTTGACGACCGGCACCCGCGCCCCCGACCTAGTCCCCGACCAGCTGATCAACTTGATCACCCGAAAAGGTAGTCGATCAACTACCTATAGAACTCCGACGTGTGATCACAAGGCTTGGTTGCGATGCGCGCTGGAGTGCAGCCGGATGGCCTATTCGGTTCCACGTGAAACCTCGGCCCGGAACGAGCGAACGGCCCGTTCTCCTCGCGGTACGAGGTGAACGGGCCGTTCGCGCCGGTCCTGCCTTCAGGTCACTCCGGGGCGGGGTGGGTGTGGGTCGGGTCGAGGACGCGGGCGAGGAAGGTGCGGGTGCGCTCCTCCTTCGGCGCGCCGATCACCTCGGCCGGCGGCCCCTGCTCGATGATCCCGCCGCCGTCCATGAACAGCACCCGGTCGGCCACCTCGCGGGCGAACTGCATCTCGTGGGTGACCACGAGCATCGTCATGCCCTCGTCGGCGAGCTGCCGCATCACGCCGAGCACGTCGCCGACCAGCTCCGGGTCCAGCGCCGATGTCGGCTCGTCGAACAGCATGACCTGCGGGTTCATCGACAGCGCCCGCGCGATCGCGACCCGCTGCTGCTGGCCGCCGGAGAGCTGCGCGGGCATGGCGTCGGCCTTCTCCGACAGCCCGACCCGCTCCAGGTTCTCGCGCGCGATCTTCTCCGCCGTCGCCTTGTCCCGGCCCAGCACCTTGCGCTGCGCCACGGTCAGGTTGTCCAGCACGTGCAGGTGCGCGAACAGGTTGAACTGCTGGAACACCATGCCGATGTGCCGGCGGGCGCCGTCCAGGTCGGTGTCCGGGTCGGTGAGGTCGGTGCCGTCCACCACGACCTTGCCCCCGGTCGGCTCCTCCAGCAGGTTCACGCAGCGCAGCAGGGTGGACTTGCCGGAGCCGGACGGGCCGATGATGCAGACGACCTCGCCGCGCGCCACCTCCAGGTCGATGCCGCGCAGCACCTCCAGGGAGCCGAACGACTTGCTCAGCCCGTTGATCTCGATCATCACGTCGCTCATGCCTTGGCCCCCTTGGTCCGCGCCCCGCCGCCGTACTTGCGCTCCAGCAGGTCCGAAATCCGGGACAGCGGAATGGTGATGATCAGGTAGCACAGCCCGGCCACCAGCAGCGGCGTGAGCGATGCGTACTCGTTCAGCGCCGCCCGGCCGAACTTCGCCAGCTCGTACTCGTTGGCGGCCAGGCCGAGCAGGTAGACCAGCGACGAGTCCTTGGTCAGCAGGATCAGCTCGTTGGTCAGCGGCGGCAGGATGATCCGCAACGCCTGCGGCATCACCACGGTGAGCATGGTCCGGGTCGGCGACATGCCCAGCGAACGGGCCGCCTCGATCTGCCCCTTCGGCACCGCCTGGACGCCGGCGCGGATGGTCTCGGCCATGTAGGCGGCGCCGACCAGACCGAGCGCCAGCATCACGGTGGAGTAGATGTCGAACCGCAGCTGGAAGGCGATCGGCACGCCGAAGCCCAGCGCGATGAACACCAGCAGCGCGGGCAGGCCGCGGAACAGCTCGATGTAGCCGGTGGCGATCCACCGGTACGGGCCGACCGGCGACATCTTCATCAACGCCAGCACGATGCCCAGCCCGAGGCCGAACCCGAAGCCGAGCGCGGTGTAGATGATGGTGTTGACCAGCGCCGTGGTGATCACGGCGGGGAACTGCGCGATCGCCACGTCGACGTTGAAGAACGCCCGCGCGATGGAGTCCCAGTCCGCGACCAAGGCCACCACGAGGACGACCACGATCAGCACGGCGTACTGGATGCCGCGGTTGAGCCTGGCCTTCTGCCGTCGGCCCAGCCCCGACTTGGGCCGCTCGGTGTCGGTTGTCATGAAGTCTCCTGATCAGTGTTCGGGGCCGGCGGTGGAGCACCCGCCGACCCCGTCCGTTGGCATTGGAGCGCGTTGCTCGCCATCCGATCGCACAGATCGGTAGTTCGACGTACTCGGCTGTGGTTGTCGTCAGGCAAGCGGCGAAGCCGCTTTCGACCACCTGCGCAGGTCGACCACCCGCGGGTTCTCAGAGGTCGTCTCGCGAGGACAGCCCCGATGCCGCGTATTGGTCATACACAAGTCGGGGATCCCGCAGTCGAGACGGCGTCTGAGGTTCCGCTAGGTGACCACCTGAGCAAACCAGCCACCAACCGTCACTGCGGCTTCTTGCCGAACCACTTCTCGTAGATCTTGTCGTACTCGCCGGTTTCCTTGAGCTTCTTCAGGGCGGCGTTGACCCGGTCCTTCAGCGCCGTGTTGCCGGTGGCCATGCCGATGCCGTACTGGTCGCCGGTGCTGAACTCGTTGGTGATCTCGACGTTCGGGTTGTTCTTGACGAAGTCGCCGAAGACGCTGTTGTCGTTGATCGCCGCGTCGACCTGGCCGGTCTCCACCGCGGTCACCGACAGCGGCAGGTCCTCGAACTGGACGACCTCGTAGCCGTTGGCGTCCTTGTTCTCGTTCGCGTACTTCTCACCGGTGGTGGCCAGCTGGACGCCCAGCTTCTTGCCGCGCAGGTCGGCCAGGTTGCGGATGCCCGAGCCCTTCTTCGTCATCAGCGCCTGGGTGGAGTCGAAGTACGGGTCGGAGAAGTCGAAGTTCTCCTCGCGGGGCGGCGTGATGCTCATGGCCGCGGCGGCCACGTCGCAGCGCCGCGTGTTGAGGTCCTCGCCGGACTGGATGCCCTCGAACGGGGTGTCCAGGATTTCCTGCTTCAGGCCCATGTCCGCGGCGATCGCGTCGACCAGGTCGACGTCGAAGCCGACGATCTTCCCCTGGTCGTGGAACTGGAAGGGCTTGTAGTCCATGTGCGTGCAGGTCGTGAGGATGCCCGGCTTGATCACCTCCACGCCGCCGTCCGCTGTGCCCCCACCGCCGGTGGTGGACTCGGCACAGCCCGCCGCGACGGCGGTGGCCAGGGCCAGAGCGGGCAGCAGAGCCATCGCTCGTAGTGTTCTGCGACGCGCCACGATGTCACTCCTAGTAGGTGAGAACGCGAGTGTTCGAATGGTGCCACTCGTTCGGGCGTAATCCCAATGCTGAGTGTTGCGAAGCCATCAAGTTTTCGGTCCGCACCCGGTCGCGGGTCGGCCGGCGATCGGAAACCTGCCAGCGGACCGGGGCGAAGACGAAAGATATTCCGCCGAACCTCCCCTGTTCGTGCGGGTTGTCGCCCGCTACTGCCGAATGGCACTCAGTCTCATGTGGTATGTGCCACTGGTCAACAGGGAGTGCTCGACGGGCTTCGCAACGCGCTCGCGAGGCCCCTGCGGACGATCACTGCTCGTACACGCAACGTGTCCGGACGGGTGCACTTGACGAGAAGTCGCCACTACCCCATCCGGCGGTCGAGCGGATATTCGCTGGTGAGCAGACTTTCGACGGGGTGCCGAGCCCGCGGCGCCGAGAGCCCTGAGGAGGTCCCGATGAAGCGTGCCGGCCTGCGCCGATCGGCCGCGCTGTGGATCGCAGCGGCACTGGCCGCGCTCGCCGCCGTCGCCGTCCCGGTCGCCCAGGCGCAGACCACGGCGGCCCAGCCCTTCACCGTGCTCCAGCTCAACCTCTGCAACAGCGGCTTCGCCGACTGCTACGCGGGGGGCAAGTCGGTCGACTCGGCGATCGCCGCGATCCAGCAGCGCCGGCCGGACGTGGTGACGATCAACGAGGTCTGCGCCCCGGACATCACCCGCATGACGCACGAAACGGGCTACCGCTGGGCGTTCGCCCCGGTCGGCGACGAGGCGACCGGCAGCCCGTTCGCCTGCAAGGACGGGCGCGGCGACTACGGCGTCGCCATCCTGACCAACCCCGATCTCGGGGCCGCGGGCGAGGCGGTCGAGCGGCAGTACGCCGCGCAGGACGGCGGCAACGAGCAGCGGGTGCTGCTGTGCGTGCCGTACTCCAAGGTCGCCGCGTGCACCACGCACCTGTCCGCGAGCGACGGCCAGGTCGCGGCCGAGCAGTGCCGGGAGCTCTCCGGCGTCGCGACCGCGCTCGGCGCCGAGTCGGTGATCGGCGGAGACCTGAATCTGGTCGCCGGCGGCAACCCCGACGTGCAGGGCTGCGTGCCCGACGGCTGGTACCGCACGGACGACGGCAGCGTGCAGCACGTGCTGGCGATGGACGTGTTCCGGTTGGAGCACGCCGAAACGATCCCGATCGACGGCACCGACCACCCCGGTCTGCTCGTCGCGACCACCCGCTGAAAGCCTGTCTGGCGAACTCGTTTTGCGTGGCGGTGCAGGTGGCGGAACCTCAGACGCCTTCTCGCTGTGGGATCCCCGACATCATGAATGCCAATTCACCACGTCGGGGCTGTCCTCGCGAGAAGACGCCTGAGAACCCGCGGCGGTGCAAGTTGCGTACGTGGGTTAAGCGGCTGCGCCGCTTCAAAGACAAAGATCAAACCGGGTTTAAGGTAGGCGCTGAAACGCGAGAGCGGTCGCCCCGGGAGACCGGGACGACCGCTCGTCGGCGACTCGCCGTCAGCGCGGCGGGGCGGGCGCTCCGCCCGGCGGCGCGCCGCAGTGGATGATCGGCTGCGGGTTGTAGACGGTGTGCTGGGTCTCGGTGCGCACCTGGCCGGTGGTCACGTCCTTGATGGTCCGGGTGTCGTTCACCGAGAAGCCCGGCGAGCCCTTGCTCGCACTGCACGGCTCGCCCGGCGGCACGACCTTCTCCTGCGGCTGCGTCGGGCTGGTCCGCTCGCCGGTCTGCGAGGACACGTCGAACTGCTTGGTGCCCCAGAGCTGCACCGTGATCGACGACGGCGTCCAGCGGGTGGTGATCATGATCCCGCTCTTGGCGACGTTCTTGAACTTGACGTCGATGATGCTCGCGCCGCTGGGGCTCTGGAACACGGTGGCCTCGCGGCCCGCCGGGTAGCGGCTGATGTAGTAGCTGTGCGCCTTGTGCTCGACGTTCTGCATGCCGGCGAAGTACGAGGCGTTGTACAGCGTGGTGGCGAACTGCGAGATGCCACCGCCGACGGCCCGGCCCGGGCGGCCGTTCTCGATGATCCCGGACTCGACGTAGCCCTGCGGGATCCCGCGCGGCCCGGTGTGCCCGTTGAGGCTGAAGACCTCGCCCGGCTTGATGATCGCGCCGTTGACCTGCTCGGCGGTCCGCCGGATGTTCACCCCGGACGCGGGCTCGAACCCACCGGTGGTGAACTCGCCGACCACCTCGCGGATGCCCATCTGGTTGGCCTGCTCGGTGGTGAACTTGGCGGGTTCGTGCACGTAGATGGCCTGCACCGCGCGGTCCTGCGGCCTGCGGAGCACCTCGTCGATCCGCTCGAAGCTCTTGTTCCAGTCGACGCCGATGCCGTCGGTGGACGGCCGGACCACCGGCGCGCCGCCTTCCAGGACGATCTCGGCGTCCTTGCCCTGCTTGATCGTGTCGGCCAGCTGCGGTTCGACGCTGCCGATCGCGGCCGGCAGGTCCACGTGGGACTTCAGCCCGCCGGCGCCGTCCGGCTCGAACCGCAGCGCCGCGGCGATCGCCGCAGGCGCCAGGGTCGCGTCCTTGCCCTGGCCGCGCACCGTCACCGGCGCGGACACCGCGGGCTGCGCCACCTCGCGCAGCGCCCGCTGCACGCCCTCGCTGGTCGTGCTGACCGGCTGTTCGGTGAAGGGCACCTGCACGGCGACGTCGTCCGCCCAGTGGGTGAGCACCTCCTCGGTGGCCCGCTGCACGTCGATGGTCTGCCCGGTGATCGGGTCGACGGCGACCGGCTTGGTGCCCTCGAACCGGATGGTGCCCTCGGCCGGGGCCCGGTCCAGCTGCGGCCGGGTCTGCTCCAGCGCCTGGACCAGCTGCTCGCGGTCGCCGTGGCTGACCGGGGCGACCTCGCGCGTGGTGAACAGCGAGCCGATCCGGGTGAACGGGTTCAGCGGCTGGCTGCCCGCCTGCTGGACGGTCGCCGTCCAGTCCATCTGCAGCCCGGCCTGCTCCGGGTTGATCGTGGCGGTGCGGTCGCCGACCCGCAGCTCGACGGGCTCGTCAAGGCCTGGGCCGAGCTTCTCGCGGAGCTCCGTCTCGGCGGCGGTCTCGTCCAGACCGCCGATGTCGACGCCGGCCACCACCGTGCCGCGCGGCACCTGGCCGCTGGTGAGGACCAGGTCGCCGACGTAGAGCAGCACCAGTGCGCCGACCACGGCGCCGGCGGCGATGCCGGCGCGGATCAGGCCGCGGCGCTTCTTGTCGGCGCCGGACGGCGGCGGGGTCGCGGCGGCCCAGCCGCCGGGCTGGGCGCCGACCTGCGGGATCGCCTGGGTCTCGCCGATGCGGAAGGTGGAGAAGTCGCCGGGCACCGCGGCGATCCGGGCGGTCCGCTCGGCGTCGGACTCCGGTGCCGGCCGCTGGGCTTCCGGCTTCGCGGCGCCCGGCAGGTTGGGGCGGGTGCGTTCGTCGAAGTCGGCCTGCACCGGTGGGATCCGGGTGGTCTGCTCGACGCTGGTCTCCGGCTGGGCCTCGCCGGAACGTTCCGGGTCGGTGCGCATCCGTTCGGTCGACGGCTCGGCACCGCTTCGATGATCGTGGTTTTCCGGCACCGCTTCCCCTTCTCGTGTCGGTCGTGCGGTGGGGCGCGTGACGATATCGGCGGCCGGCTCCGCGAGGGAAGGCCGCGTCGACTACAGGTACAGCCCGGTGCCCTGTTCGGTGCGTTCGCTGGCCACGGCGTGCAGGTCCCGCTCCCGCATCACGAGGTAGGCCTGGCCCTGGACCTCGACCTCGAACTGCTCGTCGGGGTTGAACAACACCTGGTCGCCGACCTTCACCGTGCGCACGTGACTGCCCACGCCGAAGACCTCGCCCCACAGCAGCCGCTTGGCCACCTGGGCGGTCGCCGGAATCACGATGCCGCCGCTGCTGCGGCGTTCGCCGGATTCCGGGGAGATGCGCACCATGACCCGGTCGTGCAGCATCTGGATTTCGAGCTTGGCATCGGTCACCCGAAAAGTTTACTTGCCGCCGCCGGGCGACCAACCGGCCAGGGCAGGGCTTTCGCGCCCGCCACGGCGGATCCACTGGTGCCACCAACGGTTTTCGCTGGTCAAGCACTCGCGAGTGGTTTGGAGTGCTTATAGCGCTCCAAACCGCACACGAGCATCTACCTGCGGAAACGCGAGCACGCGGCGTGCCCGGCGGCCCCTGTCAACACCCGGTGCGGTGGTCCACCGGGGCCGCGAGATCACGCCTCGGCGTCAAGGCCGCCCATCACCAGCGGCAACCGCTTCGGCCCGGCGGCCGCGATCTTGATCGGCACGCCCCAGTCCTGCCTGGTCAGGCGGCAGGCCGGGTGCTCGACCGACGGGTCGTCGTCGCAGCTGGCGGCCTGCGCCACCACGTGCAGCACGCCCTGCTCGATGCCCTCGGCCAGCACCAGGCGCCGCGTCAGATCGGTGCCCACGCCGGCGCCTTCGACCAGCAGTTCCGCCGGCGACGAGGTGATCTCCAGCCGGGTCGACGGCCCGTAGCGCTCGTCCAGCTTGGTCCCCGGCGGCGGCGTGAACACCACGGCGAGCTCGACCGCGCCGCTGCCGATTTCCGTGGCGGGCCGCTTGACCTGCTGCGACGCCCCCTCGACGAGGCGCGCCGCGACGCCCGGCGGCACCGGCCGCTCGAGCCGGTGCGCGGCGGAGGCGACCACGACGAGCTCCCCGTCCACCACGGCCGCGCCGGAGGGCTCCGCGACATCGGTGGCCAGCGTCGACACCTCGCCGGTCGCCGGCTCGTAGCGCCGGACGGCGCCGTTGTAGGTGTCGCAGACCGCGACCGATCCGTCGGGCAGGACCGCGACGCCGAGCGGGTGCTGTAGCAGCGCCTTCTCGGCGGGGCCGTCGGCGTGGCCGAAGTCGAACAGCCCGGTGCCGACGGCCGTGCGGACCTCGAAGCCATCGCCCGCGGCCTCGACCCAGCGCAGCGCGGAGGTCTCGGAGTCGGCCAGCCAAAGCCGGTCGCCGCCGTCGGCCAGCCCGGACGGCTGCGCGAAGAACGCCTCGTCGGCGGCGCCGTCGCGCAGGCCCTCGACCGTCGTCCCGGCGAACCGCCGGACCTCACCCGCGACCGGGTCGAACAGGCCGAGCGTGTGGTTGCCCGCCATCGCGATCACGACGCCGCCGGCCGGTTCCCACCAGGCGACGTCCCAGGGGCTGGTCAGCGGCGTCTCCAGCGCGGGTCCGCCGTCGGCGCCGTCGCGCCACTGCTCGCCCGTCCCGGCCAGGGTGATGACCTCGCCGTCCGCGAGCCGGACGCCACGCAGCAGGTGGTTGACGGTGTCGGCGACGACGACGTCGTAGCCGACCCGCTCGGCGACGTGCTGCGGCAGCAGCGCGAGACCGGCGGGCTCGGAGAACTCGGCGGCAGCGCCGTCCGCGCGACCACGCCGACCAGCGCCGATGCGGCGCACCACGGTCTCGCCGTCGGCGGCGAACTCGACCAGCGAGTGGTTCGCGGAGTCCGACACCAGCAGGTTCCCGCTCGGCAGGGCGATGACCTTGCCGGGGAAGCGGAGCGTGGTCTCGGGCGCCTCCGGCGGCACGTAAGGGCCGTTCCCGCGGTGCAGCGTGCCCTTGGCCTCGTGCTCGGCGATGATCTCGGTGATCACGCTGCGCAGCGCCTCGACGTGCCCCTCACCAGCGGCGACGTGCACGACGTAGCCCTCGGGGTCGACGACGACCAGCGTCGGCCAAGCCTTGACCGCGTAGTTCTGCCAGGTGGTCAGCTCCGGATCGTCGAGCACCGGGTGGTGCACGGCGTAGCGCTCGACGGCGGCGACCAGCGCATCCGGATCGGCCTCGTGCTCGAACTTCGGCGAGTGCACGCCGACGGTGACGACCTCCTCGGCGAACTCGGCCTCCAAGGGCCGCAGCTCGTCGAGCACGTGCAAGCAGTTGATGCAGCAGAACGTCCAGAAGTCCAGGACGAGGATCTTGCCGCGGAAGTCGGCAAGCTTGAGGTCCTCGCCGCCGGTGTTCAGCCACTGGCGGCCGATCAGCTCGGGGGCGCGGACACGGGCACGGCGTTTCTGCTGCTCAGCACTCACGCCCGCAGTCAACAACACACCGCCGCGCAGTGTTCCGACGGGTGCGACCTCCCGAGTCACGTCTCACTCCTCGGAGGGGGAGACACCGACCGGCGTACGGGAGATCATGCTGTCTGCTACCGGAAGACGGGGTCGAGGGCGGCATGAGCGACGAGTGCGTGTTCTGCGAAGTAGTCCGCGGAGAAGCGGAATCCAGCGTCGTCTACGACGACGCTGACGTTCTGGCGTTCATGGATCTTCAGCCGGTGACGCCCGGGCACCTGCTGGTGGTGCCGAAGACCCATGCCGTCGGGCTCGAAGACCTCGACGTGGAGCACGGCCAGAAGCTCTGGGCGGTCGGTCATCGACTCTCCAGGGTCCTCCGCCGATCAGGGCTTCGGTGCGACGGCATCAACCTGTTCCTGGCCGACGGAGAGGCGGCGTTCCAGGAGATCTTCCACGTCCATCTCCACGTGTTCCCCCGGTTCGCCGGCGACAGCTTTCGGATAGCCGCGGACTGGCGCGAGCGTGCGCGAAGCGAGCTCGACGATACGGCCGCCGTCCTGCGGGAGACCCTCGCGGCTCTGACCGCCTGAACGCCCAGAAGTCCAGGACCAGGGCTTCGCCCGGAAGTCGACGAGCTCAAGGACACCGGCGTTCTCCGCAGGACGCGGGCACGATGTTCCTGCTGCTCAGCGCACGTCTTGGCGGGCGGTGTCCCGCCGGATGCGGTCTGTCCCCGGAACGAAGCCGGTCAGCCCCGGGTCCAGGAGGGCCACCACGGCGGGACGTGGTCGACGCACTCGCCGAGCTGGGCCGGCTCGGCCCAGTAGAAGTACACCGCCCCCACCTCCGCGTAGAACGCCACCGCGACGACCAGCGCGATACCGACGACAGCCGCCGTCCGCGGGTGCCGGAGCCGGCGCGCGGCGGAGCAGATCAGCGGGAAGGTCACCCCGAACACGACGACGTTGAGCACGAACAGCACCGGCACCGACAGCATCAGCGCGAACCCGTAGCGCTCGGTGTCGGTGAGGCAGGCGGCCCATGCCGCGCCGACGACGAAGTACTCGGCCGCCGTCAGCAGCGGCACGAGAACCGCAGCCGCGAGCAGGCCTGTGCCCACGCCTTTCCCGGACCTGCGCTCGGGAGCGCGCTGCTGTTCAGCACTCACGCCCGCAGTCAACAGCACACCGTCGCGCGGAGTCGGCGGATTGGACCAACCCGCCCGGCCGCGGGTCAGAGGCGGTTGCGATCGCGGACGTAGAAGGCCGTGGCCGCCAAGGTGGGGACCAGGGCGCCGACCAGGACGATGACGGCTTCCATTCGCGACTCCCTTCGCGCGCGACGACGGTTCACCGGGGGACCCGGGAATAACGCCGGGTTCGGCTGGTTTCAGGTGGTGGGGTGGGCGAGATGCCCGATACCGGCGGAGTGCCGGAATTGGAAAGCCCCGCGATGCTGCCAGGTCGGGGGTCCGACAGCACCGCGGGGTCATCCTGCATATCGACGCCCGACGGCTTCCCGTTACACACATGTCGACATGTGTCTCAGGTCACCGCGATCCGACCCGGACCGGCGACGCCATCGGTCTTTATACAGCTCTCTAGAAACTGAGCTAGATAAGCCTAGAAAGACGTAGCGACGGGTCGGCCCCACTAGGGGACATCTCCGGGGGAACGCCCGATGAGCTGCGGCGATCCGCGCGGCACACTCCGAGGTGATCACCTTTCGGAAGGGCTCGACCATGCGCGAACAACCCGCCGCCGTGCGGAACTCGATCCTGCTCTGGCTGATCGCCGTGGGCGCCGGCGTCGTCGAAACGCTGATCCACGTCGTCCAGGCGCCGACCGGCCCGCTGCTGCTGCAGGCCGCGGTCCGGATGCTCATCTACGCCGCCCTCGCCGCCCTGGTGCTCCGGCTCCGCAGCGGCCAGAACCGGGTGCGCGTCGCGCTGGCCGTGCTGCTCGGCGGCATCGGGATGCTGAGCATGGTGGGGCCGCCGCTCGTCTCGGCGCTGACCGGCGGCGGGATCGCCCCACCCGCGGACGCCTGGCAGCTCGCCTTCGTCCTGGTCCGCGCGCTGCACGTGATCGCCGTGGCCGGCGCGCTGGTGGCGATGTTCCAGCCGAGCGCCAACCGGTTCTTCCGGGCTATTCCTGCGTGAGCAGGTAGCGGCCGAAGTGCGGGACGGTGAACGCGATCAGGCCGCGTTCGCCCGAGTACACCAGGCCCTTCTTGATCAGGCTGTCGCGCGCCGGGGACAGCGAGGACGGGCGGCGCTCCAGGTGCTCCGCGATGGACGCCGTCGGCGCCGGTTCGTCGCGGCCCTCGACGAGCTCCGCCATCGCCCGCAGGTACTCGCGCTCGGCGGGCGTGGCCCGCTCGTAGCGGGAGCCGAAGAAGCCGACCGCGAGCTCGGTCTCCGCCTCCGGCGCCGCCAGCCGGACGTCCTCGTCGCTGATCTCCGCGCGCACCGCCGCGTCCCAGGTCGCCTTGCCGTAGGACTGCACGAAGTACGGGTAGCCACCGGAGATCGTGAACAGGGCGTCCAGGGCGGCCGAGGTGATCCCGGCGTCCTCCCGCTCGATGGGGGCGACGACGGCGCGGTCGGCGTCCGAGCGTGCCAGCCGGTCGATCCGCACGTAGCGGAACAGCCGCTCGGAGTAGGATTTGCTCGCCGACAGCACGGCGGGCAGGTGCGGCAGCCCCGCGCCGACGACCACCAGCGGCGCGCCGGACTGGGACAGCTCGTGGCAGGCGGCGCACAGCGCCGAGACGTCGGCGGGCTGCACGTCCTGCATCTCGTCGATCAGCAGTGCGATGCCGGTGCCGACGTCCGCGGCCAGCTCGGCGACCTCGGTGAACAGCTCGACGAGGTCGATCTCGATGTCCCCGGAGTCGGCCCGGCCCTGGGCGGCGGGCACGTCGATGCCCGGCTGCCAGCGGTCCCGCAGCTTCGCGCCGTCCGGATTCGCCTTCAGCGCGAACGCCTTCAGGACGGCGAGCACCTCCTCGACGCGGTCCGGGGCGCGGTGCCGGACGGCGAGATCGCGGATCGCGCGGTGCAGCGCGGCGGACAGCGGGCGCCGCAGCCCGGCCTCCGGGCGGGCCTCCACCTTGCCCGCGCCCCAGCCGCGCTTGACCGCCATCGAACGCAGCTCGCCGAGCAGCACCGTCTTGCCGACGCCGCGCAGGCCGGTGAGCACCAGACTGCGCTCCGGGCGACCGCGCGCGACTCGTTCGAGCACGACGTCGAAGGCGTCGACCTCGCGATCCCGGCCGGCCAGTTCGGGCGGCCGCTGTCCGGCGCCGGGGGCGAAGGGGTTGCGGACCGGGTCCATTCCTCGGACTTTATCCAGTCGTCTAGCGCTGATTCGATATTCGGCGAGAAACCGCGATGGGTGTGTTGGCGCCGGCTCGACGGATATTCGCTTGTCTAGGGAAATCGCTAGATCGCGCGATACTCCGGAATCCGGGCCTGTGATCTTCGGCTGGACCTGCTGCGGTGGCCGCTTCGAGCACCGAGGATCTGGCCATGGAGCCCTGGCTGAACCCGTTGTCGGAAGCGCTGGGAGCACTCGGGGTCGATCGCGATCCCGCCGAGCTGGCCGTGGTCGGCGACCTCGGGCACCTCACGTCGCGGCTGCCGGTGGAGGACACCGCGATCGCCTGCGTCGGCGCGGCGCTGCTCTCGTCGACCCGGCGGCCCGTCGAGCTCGCGGCCGGGCACGTCGCCGCCGCGATGCGCAGCGAGACCCACCTCCGGCTCGACGGCGAGCCGGTGCTGGACGGCTTCACGCCGATGTCGCGGTTCTGGCGAACCGCGGACGGCTGGGTCCGCACGCACGGCAACTACCCCTGGCACCGAGAAGCGCTGGTGCGCGCCCTCGGCACGCCCGATGACGTCGCGGCCGTGGCGTCGGCGATCGGGGAGCTCCCGGCGCGCGAGGTGGAATCACGCGTGGTCGAGGCCGGCGGGATCGCCGCCGCCGTGCGCACTCCGCAGGAATGGCTGGCCGAGCCGCCGGGCCGGGCCGTCGCGGCTCAGCCGCTCGTCGGGACGGACCGGATCGGCGACGCCGCGCCGCGGAGCCGGGGAGACCGGCTCCGGGTGCTCGACCTGACGCGGGTGATCGCCGGGCCGGTGTGCACCCGCTTCCTCGCGGCGCTCGGCGCGGACGTGCTGCGCGTCGACCCGCCGCACCGCCCGGAACGCCCCGGCAGCTACGACACGCTGCTCGGCAAGCGCACCGCCGTGCTCGACGCGGATGAGCCGGAAGGCCTTGCGCTGCTTCACGAACTGCTGGCCGGGGCAGATGTGCTCGTGCACGGCTACCGGCCGGGCGCGCTCCGCCGCTTCGGGCTCGGCGCCGAGGAGCTCGCCGAACGGCATCCGGGCCTGGTGGTGGTCTCGCTGTCGGCATGGGGAACGGCCGGGCCGTGGGGCGAGCGGCGCGGTTTCGACAGCATCGTGCAGGCCGCCTCCGGAATCGCCACCGTCGAGTCCACATCGGACGAACCGGGCGCGCTGCCCTGCCAGTTGCTCGACCACGGCACCGGTTACCTCTGCGCGGCAGCGGTGCTCGACGGCCTGCGGCGGCAGTCCGAGACCGGCGGCACGTGGCTCCGCGAACTCTCCCTGGCGCGGACCGCGCACTGGCTCCTCGGTCGGCCCCGCACGGAACGACCGCCGGTCCCCGCGGACGCCGAACCCTGGCTGACCGAACTCGACTCCCCGGACCGCCGGATCACGGCCGTGGCCCCGCCTGGCCGGATCGGCGGAAAACCCCTGACCTGGTCCAAGATCCACACCTACGCCACCGACGAACCCCGCTGGTAGCACCGGGTCCTGCCGAGGAGTCGCTCCGGGATGCGGGTGCGGGCGAGCCGGGGCCACCCGGGACGCAGGATGCCGCTTTCGATGCTCCTATTGTTTGTCAAGTGGTGGTGAGGGCGAGGTCTGTGGTGATGGTGCGGTAGATCTTGCGGGCGAGGTAGCGTTTCAGGCATC
>NZ_JBWKKH010000068.1:0-16612 GCF_056431645.1 Saccharopolyspora sp. NPDC045839 | reverse complement strand
CCATGGCCAAACCAGCCACTCACACCACCCACGGAAACGTCACAAGAGCCCAATTTCAATGGAAATCGAAGGTCCGATTTCCATTGAAATTGCGGACGACTGCACGTCGGGGTGAGTGCGGGAGGGGATCAGAAGGGCCAGCCGAGGACCGGGAGGCTCAGCGCCGAGTCCACCGCGGGGGCCAGGATGCGGTCTGCTGCGGCGGCCGAACCGAAGGGGCCGCAGGTTCCGGTGGAGTGCCAGCCCGCCTGGTTGTGCTCCTGGTAACCGCCGCAGCCGCCGAGGCGGCTTGCCGTGGGCTCAGGCATCGGAACCACCTCCGGTCAGCCGGGCGAAGACGTCGGCCGGGTGCCCGGGTTCGTTGACGGGGTGGTTCTCGCGCCACCAGTCCGCGATCTCGCTCCCGGTCGCGAACCACGTCCCGCCGGTGGCTCGGATGCGCCCGAGGAGCTCGCGGACGAGCCCGATGCGCCCGGGGGTTCCGGACACCTCCGGGTGCAGGCGGAGGACGTAGCAGAGCCCGAACCGGTGGTGCGCCTGGAATTCCCGCCACCAGTTGTCCAGCACGTCGGCGTAGCCGGCGATCCGGCACTGGCCGGCGGGCATCGGCGGGTCGAGGTTGAACACGAAGTACGGGGCGTCTTCGAGCTCGTGGTGCAGCGGGATCTCCACCGGCCCGGCGGGGTGGACGTACGGCAGGTCGTCGCCGCGCCACGACGAGGACCAATCGATTCCCGCCGCCGCCAGCGCCTCGGGGAGCCCGCGCGCGAAATCGCCCTGCGGCACGCGGAATCCCCGGGGCCGCGCACCGGTGATCCCGGCGAGCGCCTCCTGACCGGCTTCGATCGCGGAAAGCTGGCCGGCGAGGTCGAGCCGGTCGAAGTCCTCGTGCGCGAAGCCGTGATTGCCGATCTCGTGACCGGCGGCGTGGATCCGCTCCACCGGCTCCCGGTGCTCGCGGGCGTTCGCGCCCGGGACGAACCAGGTCGCCGGCACGTCGAGATCGGCGAACAACGCGAGCAGCCGGTCGACGCCGCGCGTCGCGCCGTAGCGGAACTGCGACAGCGTCTTCTCCCGCGATTCCAGCGAGGGATCCGCGGAAAGCAGGGCGAGGTCGCCGTCGAAATCCACCGTGACCGCCACGGCGCACTGCTGCCCGCGAGGCCAGGTCCGCGTCGCCATGTCACCCCTCCTCCGGAACGTCCTGCACCTCGCGGTGCCACTCGGCGATGTCGCGGCAGGTGGCGAACCACACGTCGCCCGGGCCGCGCATGTGGGTCAGTAACCGCTCAAGCAGTTGCAGTCGCCCGGGCTTGCCGATCACCTTGGGGTGGAACAGGGTCGTCATGCACAGCCCTTCGGCCCGGTGCCCGTCGAACTCGCGCCGCCAGTTGGCCAGGGTCGTCGCATAGCCGGCGATGCGATCCTGCCCGGCCGGGAAGTCCGGTCTGCGGTGGTACGCGAGGTACGCGTAGTCATCGAGCTCCCAGCGCGCCGGAATCTCCACCAGCGGCGACGGCCGCCCGTCGATGCGGTGCCGGTAGGGCCGGTCGTCGCCGCGCATCGAACTGGAGTAGCGGAACCCGTGCTCGACCAGCAGCCGCGGGGTGTCGACGGCCCAGTCCCCGGACGGCGTGCGGTAGCCGACCGCGGGCGCGCCCAGCACGTCCGCGAAGATCTCCTGACTGCGCTGGAGCACCCGCCGCTGCTGGTCGGTGCCGAGATCGCGGAACGACTCGTGCCGGTAGCCGTGGTGGGCGACCTCGTGGCCGCGCGCCACGACGTCCTGGCAGCGCTCCGGCCAGGTCTCCACGACCCAGGCCGGGATGAAGAACGTGGCCGGGACACCGGCGGCGTCGAGGAGGTCGAGGATTCGCGGCAGCGCCCGCCACGGGCCGTACGAGCCGAGGGTGAAGTACTCCGGTTTCCGCCAGATGCTGCCGTCGAGCATGGCGGCCCCGGTCGGCCCGTCGAGGTCGAAGGCGAGGGCGACGGCCACCCGGGCGCCGCCCCGCCAGACCAACCGGCCACCGCTCACGGCTTGACGCCGTTGACCACCGGCCGGGTGGCCCCGTAGCCGAGGCCCCACTTGTCCAGGATCGACTGGTAGGAGCCGTTGTCGACCACCGCGGTCAGGGCCTTCTGCACCGCGGCGGCCATCTGCTGGTCGCCCTTCTTGACCACCACGCCGAAGGGCTTGCCGGGCAGCGGTTCCAGGACGGTTTCGAACTTCGCCGGGTCCTTCTTCTCGAAGAACGCCAGGTTCTCGCCGCTCTGCACCGCGACGTCGGCGCGGCGCTGCTCCAGCTGCAGGCGGGCCGCCGACCCGGAGTCGGTCGGCAGCAGCTCGATCGGCGGGAGTCCCTTGCCGCCGCACGTTTCCGCGTCGTACTTCTGCACCATCAGGTAGTAGTCGGTCTTCTTGCTCACCGCGAGCTTCCTGCCGCACAACGATTCCGGCGAGGCGAACTCCGCGGCGCGCTCCTGCAGCGAGTAGAACTGGGCGCGGGAGAGGAAGTAGTCGACGAAGTCGACCGTCTTCTGCCGCTCGGTGGTGTCCGACAGCCCGGACATGACGATGTCGACGCGGCCGGTGGCCACCGAGTTGAGCAGCTGGTCGAAGGGCTGCTCGACGAACTCGGCCTTGACGCCGAGCTGCTGGGCCATGGCGTTGGCGATCTCGACGTCGACGCCGACCACCTGACCGGTCGCCTCGTCGCGGAACTCCATCGGCGGCAGGTCCGGGGACATCCCGATCCGGAGCGTCCCGGACTGCGCCACGACATCCGGCAACCCGCTGTTGTTCGATGCGCCGGTGTTGGTGCTGCCGCCCGCGCAGCCAGCCGTGCCGAGCAGCCCGGCGAGCAGCGCGGCGGTGAGGACCTTGGGGCCTTTTCGAAGCATGACTACCTCGCTCGAAGAATCGGGGGTCAGAGAACCCGCTGCAGGAATGCCTGGGTGCGGGGGTGTTCGGGGTGGTCGAGCACTGCCCTGGGCGCGCCGATCTCGACGATCGCGCCGGCGTCCATGAACGCGACCCGGTCGGCGACCTCGCGGGCGAAGCCGATCTCGTGGGTCACCACGATCATCGTCAGGCCCGACTTCGCCAGGTCCTTCATCACTTCGAGGACCTCGCCGACCAGCTCGGGGTCCAGCGCCGAAGTGGGTTCGTCGAACAGCAGCAGGGACGGCTCCATCGCCAGCGCCCGCGCGATCGCCACCCGCTGCTGCTGGCCGCCCGAGAGCTGCCGCGGATACGCATCGCGCTTGTCGGCCAGCCCGACCCGGGCCAGGAGCCCCTCGGCCCGGGCGACGGCCGTGGCCTTCGTTTCCCGCTTGACCTGGACCGGGCCCTCGATCACGTTCTCCAGCGCGGTCAGGTGCGGGAAGAGGTTGAAGCGCTGGAAGACCATGCCGACGGACTGCCGCTGCCGGGCGACCGACCGCTCGTCCAGCTCGTGGAGCTTCCCGCCGCGCGGCTCGTAGCCGATGACCTGGTCGCCGACCCAGATCCGGCCCCGGCTGATCTGCTCCAGGTGGTTGATGCAGCGCAGGAAGGTGCTCTTGCCCGACCCGGAGGGCCCGAGCAGGCACAGCACCTCGCCGTCGGCGACCTCCAGATCGATGCCCTGGAGGACCTGCAGGTCGCCGAAGCTCTTGTGCACGCCCTCGGCCCGCACCAATGCGGTCATCACGCACCTGCTTTCTGCCGCAGCACGGCTGCCCGCAACCGCTGCAGCGGGGTGGGCGGCAGCGCACGGCTCGTGGCACCGCGCGCGTAGTGCCGTTCGAGGTAGAACTGCAGCGCGGACAGCACCGACACGGCGGCCAGGTACCAGACGGCGCAGACGATGAGCAGCTCCATGATCCGGTTGTTGACGAAGTAGATGTGCTGCGCCTCCAGCACGATCTCGGTGACGCCCACGGCCGACGCGAGCGACGTCGTCTTCAGCATGCTGATCGTCTCGTTGCCCACCGGCGGGATGATCACGCGCATCGCCTGCGGCAGGACGATCCGCCGCAATGCCTTCAGCCGCGTCATCCCGATCGCCCGCGCCGCCTCGAGCTGACCCTCGTCGACGGACAGGATCCCGGCGCGCACCACCTCGCTGGTGTAGGCGCCCTGATTGATGCCCAGGCCGAGCGCGGCGGCGACGAACGGCGTCACCAGCTCGACCGTGCGGCCGGTGTAGATGCCCGGGATCGAGACCACCGGGAAGATCAACGCCAGGTTGAACCACATCAGCAGCTGCAGATACACCGGGGTCCCGCGGAAGATCCACACGTAGACCCAGGCGACGCCGCTGGTGATCGGGTTCTTCGACAACCGCATCACCGCGACGACGACGCCGAGGACGATCCCCAGCACCATCGCCACGATCGTCAGGACGACCGTCAGCACCAAGCCCTTGAGCAGCACGGGTGCCGCGAGGTATTCGCGGACCACCGGCCACTCGATCTGCGCGTTGGCGAAGGAATGCGCGAACCAGGCGACCCCGGCCAGCACGACGACCGCGGCGACCCAGCGGCCGAAGTGCTTGCGCGGCACCGTTTCCCAGTCCGCGCCCGCCGTCGCCGCGGGCTCGGCCTGGTGCAGCGGGCTCATGACTGGTCCGCCTCTCCGCGATTCACAGTGGCGGTTGCGTTCAGCTCAATCTCCCGTTGCGTGGTTTCTCGTGGCTGGTTTGCGTCACGGTCCCCTGGGGTGCGGTTGAGGAGGGCTGAGGTTGACACAGGGCTACTCATGACCTCGGCCCCTCGTACGCGGCGGACCACGCGCGCTGCGCGGCCGTGACGGCCGTCAGCCGGTCGATCTGCTCGACGACCCGGTCCGGAGCGGTACCGCCGTAGCCGATGCGGGCCGCCACGGCCGCCTCCGGCGTCAGCCGATCCCGCACCGCCGGCGTCAGCCGCTCGTCCACGGACCGCAGGTCGGCGTCCGTCACCTCCTCCAGCTCGATGCCGCTGTCCTCGCACAGCTGCACCAGAGCGCCGGTGACCTCGTGCGCCTCGCTGAACGGAACCCCTTGCTCCGCAAGCCAATCCGCCACCTCGGTCGCGAGGGTGAACCCGTCGGTGGCCTGCTCGCGCAGCACGTCCACGTCGACCCGCATCGTGCGCACCATGCCCGCCATTGCGGGCAGCACCAGCGCCAACGTGTCGACGCTGTCCAGCGCGGCCCGCTTGTCCTCGGCGAGGTCGCGGTTGTAGGCCAGCGGCAGGGACTTCAGCACCGCCATCAACCCGGCCAGGTCGCCGAGCAGGCGCCCCGCCTTGCCGCGGGCGAGCTCGGCGATGTCGGGGTTCTTCTTCTGCGGCATGATCGAACTGCCGGTGGAGAACCCGTCGTCGAGCACGACCCAGCCGAACTGCCGCGAGGTCCACAGGCAGACCTCCTCGCCCAACCGCGACACGTTGACCGCGAGCATCGAGGTGGCGAACAGGAATTCGGCGACGTGGTCGCGGCTGGCGACGGCGTCGATGGAGTTCTCGCACGGCGCCGCGTATCCGAGCTCGGCGGCCGAGAGCTCCGGTCGCACCGCGACGGAGGAACCGGCCAACGCCGCCGCGCCCAGCGGTGAGCGGGCGCTGCGCCGGTCCCAGTCCTGCAAGCGCTCGACGTCCCGGGAGAAGGACTGCGCGTGGGCGAGGAGCTGGTGGGCGAACACCACCGGTTGCGCCGGCTGCAGGTGCGTGAACCCCGGAGCGATCGACCGGACGTGCTGCCGCGCCTGCGCGATCAGGGCGTCCTGCAGGTCGGCCACCTCGGCGACGATCGTGCGCACCCGGTCCCGGAGGAACAGGCGCAGGTCGTTGGCGGCCTGGTCGTTGCGCGACCGGCCGGCCCTGACCTTGCCGCCGAGCGGCCCGAGCCGCTGGAGCAGGACCCGCTCGATGAAGGTGTGCACGTCCTCGTCGTCCGGCGTCGGCGCGACCCGGCCGGCGCGGACGTCCGCGTCCAGCTCGTCGATCGCGGTCAGCACGGCCGTGCACTCGGACTCGTCGAGGATGCCCCCTCGTTGCAGCTCGCGGACGTGGGCCCGGGAGCCGGCGAGGTCGTAGGGGGCCATCCGGAAGTACGACGGGTCGGATCGGGAGAGATCGGTCAGCGCGGGATCCGACGGCGTGCGAAACCGCCCGCCCCACAAGCGAATCGTGTCAGCCAATGTCCCATCGCCCTTCCCCTGTGCGCCAAGTAACGGGGAGCGTGGCTCCGCGAACACCCGAAGTCAACACTTGTTTTTCATAGGAAACACAGGTTTCATGGGTGCGCGGATGGCAACCTGGAACTCCAGCCCGAGAGCAAGGAGTCCTGACCCGTGGCAGGTACCCACAAGGCACCCACCGGCGAACAGCGCGGCGAAGGCATCGGCGCCCAGCTGAAGGCCATCCGGATGTCCAGGCGCAAGACGCTCGCCGAACTGGCGGAGCGCAGCGGCCTGACCAAGGGCTATCTATCCAAAGTGGAGCGCGATCAGGTCAACCCGTCGGTGGCGTCGCTGATGCGGCTCTGCGAGGCGCTGGAGGTCTCCGTGTCGACCTTCTTCGCCGCCGCCGCGGGCGAAGTGGTCCGGCACGACGCCTACCCGTCCATCCGCTTCGGCGGCGAAGGCATGCACGAGTACCTCCTGACGCCCGAAGGCGAGCGCCGAGTGCAGGCGATCCTGAGCGTGATCGGCCCCGGCGGCGGCAGCGGCGACGAACCTTACGTCCTGCCCACCGGGGTCGAGTTCGTCTTCGTGCTCGAAGGCCGCCTCCGCGTCGCCCTCGCCGGGGAGGAGATCACCCTGGAAACCGGCGACGCGCTCACCTTCGCCGGGGACACCGCGCACACGTTCACCAGCGTCACCGACGACGGCAGTCCGACCAGGGTCCTCTGGGTCCTCGCCCCGGCGCTCACGACGCCGAAGACCGGCTGACCGACGGCGGGCGCGCCGCTAGGCCGGACTTGCCGGCCTGGTGCTCACCAGGTCACCGGGAGTGCGATCAGTCCGCCGGTGAGCACGTCCCGGCGCAGTGCCAGCTCCTCGATGGGAACGGCCGGCCGCATCGTCGGGAACCGGGGAACCAGCTGGCCGAACACCGCCTGCAGTTCGATGCGGGCCAGCGGGGCGCCTATGCAGTACCGCGGGCCGTGGCCGAATGCCAGGTGGCCGACCGTCCCGCGGGTGATGTCGAAGCGATCGGGATCGGAGAAGACGGTCTCGTCGCGGTTGGCCGCCCCGGAGTGAAGCAGCACCAGGTCTCCCCTGTGGACGGTCGCGCCTTCGATGTCGAAGTCGGTCCGGGCGTAGCGGGGAATCCCGTCGCCGCCCCGGCCAGGGGCGCGCAGGACTTCCTCCACCGCGTTCGGCACCAGGCCGGGTTGTTCCAGCAGCGTCCGCCACTGCGCCGGGTCGGCCAACAGCAGCAGGGCGCCCATGCCGATCTGCACGACCGTGGTCTCGTGTCCGGCGAACAGCAGGGCCATGGAAAGCATGGCGATCTCGTCATCGCCCACCGAGTCGGTGGCGCACAGCCGGGAGATCATGTCGTCGCCGGGATCCCGGCGCTTGCGGGCGACGAGCTGCCGGCCGTAGGCGAACAGGTCGGCGAGCCCCTGTTCGGAGCGCGTCCGGTCGGTGACGTCGGCCGCCGCCTGCGTCCACGCGCGGAACTGGTCGCGGTCGTCGTAGGGCACGCCGATCAGTTCGCAGATCACCAGGATCGGAAGCGGGAGCGCGAGCGCGGCGTGCAGGTCCGCCGGTGGGCCTTGTTCGGCCAAGCCGTCGAGCAGCTGGGCGGTCAGCGCCTCGACGCGGGCCCGCAGCCGGCGCATCTGCCTGGGCGAGAAGTGCGGCTGCAGCAGCGTGCGCATCCTGGCGTGGTCGACCTGCTCGGTGTCGAAGTCGCCCTGCGGACCGCCGAACAGTGCGGACTCCCCGGTGCGGGATGCGTGTTCCGGTGCGGGATGTGAGCGCCCGAGCCGCTCGTCGGCGAGCAGCCGGCGCACCAAGGCATGGCTGGTGACCAGCCATGCCCTGTCGCCGACCGCGGTGCGCACCTCGTGCACCGCGCGCCGTGACTGCAGGTCGCGCAGCTGCGGCGCGACCTCCAGCGGATGCCGCTGTTCGAACGGCAACTGGATCGGAGCGATCATGACACCCCTATATTTACCCAAGGTTGTATACACTGTCATAAATAAATGTAGATGTTGACTTTAAAGTCAACAAGAGGGGTGGCGACGATGGCGGGCCGGACGACTGGAGCAGCGGCGTCGGGAACTGCGACGCCGACGCGGCGCATGCCTCGGGCGCAGCGGCGTGCACAGATCCTGGAGGCGGCCACCAGATCGTTCGCCCGCGGTGGCTACAGGGCGACCGGCCTCGACGACGTGGCTGCCGAAGCCGAAGTCAGCCGCATGATCCTCTACCAGCACTTCGACTCGAAGGCCGACCTCTACCGGGCCGTGCTCGACCGCGCCTGCGTCCGGCTCACCGAGGCCGTCGGCGACGACGATTTCGACGACACCAGCATCCCCGCGCTGCTGCGGGCCGCGGGTGCGGATCCCGACGGGTTTCGGCTGCTGTTCCGCCACGCGGCCCGCGAACCGGAATTCCGGGACGTCGTCGACGCGATCCGAACCGCGTCGACCGAGATCGCCGAGCGACACGTCAGCGAGGTGATCCCGGAAGGCCCGTGGCGCGGCTGGGCGGCGCGGCTGGTCCCCACCGTCGCCCACGAAGCGATCATCGCCTGGCTGGACGCCGGTCAACCCGACCCCGAGCACGCCGCCGACCGGATCGCTCGAGCGATCCACGCCGTGATCCAGGCCGCCCAATCCCGCTGAACCCGGCAGGGAGGGCGGCGAACAGGCTCGGGCCTGCTCGCCGCGCATACCTCCCAACGTCCGAAGGTGACGCCGCGCGTGCCCGTGCCGGGGGTGTCGCGCCTATCATCTGCCGGACAGGGCCCCGGCCCCGAAACCGGCGAAGGCATGCCTGGCGAATCAACCGGCCGAGAGCCGACGGGAGTGAGCATGGCCGTGACCGACCGGAAACCGCGTGGTGCGCTGCGCATCCTGCTGCGCGCGCCGATCTGGCTCTACCGGGCGAGACTCGGGTGGCTGGCCGGGCACCGGTTGCTCTACCTGGCCCACCGGGGCCGGCGAACCGGCGCCCGGCGGGAAGTGGTCGTGGAAGTCGTGGGCTACGCCCCGGAGGTCCCGGAGGTCGTGGTGGTGGCGGCGTGGGGCAAGAACCCCGACTGGTACCGGAACATCCAGGCGGCCCCGGCCATCGAGGTGCGCCTCGGCGCACGCCGATGGCCGGAGCCCGACCACCGCTTCCTCGAAGCCCGGGAGGTCCAGAAGGTCCTGCTGGCCTACCAGAAGGCCCACCCGAAAGCCTGGAAGCGCCTGGCACCGCTCCTCGGATTCCCGGCAGCCCCAACAGACCCCCGCTGGCCCGAGGTAGCCGAAACCACCCGCGCAATGGCATTCAAACCCTCCCGCTGAACACAGCGGGGACTTCCGTCGGCGTCGACGCGGTCGCCCGCCTTCCACGGCCCATGGCGATGAGGGCAGCCTGTATCGGCGCCGTCTTCATCGATGCGCGGAATATGGTCCCGCTGTCCGTGGGAGTGGGCCGGTCTACCGCCGGGCAGCCCGGACAGTCGCTTCGGCGTCGCGGAGGAGTCCGGGGGCGAGACGGCGGTGGACAGCGGCGAGTGGGGGCCACCAGATGCGGCCGAAGTGCCGGCTGTAGTGCACGACGGTGGCCAGCGATACACGTCCTGGGGGCGTGCTGATGAGGAGGTTGCCGGTCAGGAACCAGGAGGCGGCCTCGAGTCGGATCCAGTCCTCGCCGCGTTCGGCGATCCGCCATCCGGCGATGGTGTCCGGTGATGGCCCTCGGCTGAGGCGCATGCTGAGAAGGCCGCGCCAGATCAGCCGTTCGGCGAGGGTGGGTACGTCTCCGAACATCGCTCGGGCCCACTGCTCCGGGGTCGCGGTCACGTCGGTGGCGAGGGTGAACATGTCGACGTAGTCGATGCCGGGCACCGAACCGAGGGCGAGGACGGGTGCGGGGACCTCGCGCGTCCCGACCGCGCGCTCGACTGCGCCGGTGCCCTGCGGACGCGGGAGGTCACGCTCTCGCCATGCGCGTTCCCATTGCCGGGTCAATGCTGGATAGACGATGAGGTAGCGAAACGGCCTGATGGCAGCCAGGTAGAGCCGTCCGAGTAAGCCGTTGGGTTTGACCAGGACCGCCATCCGTAGTTCGTGTTCACCGCGGTCGGTCGGCACCCACCCGAGGTGCATGACCGAGTGAACGGTCTTGTTCGCCAGCTCTTCGGCTGATTCGTTGCCCAGTACGTAGACCGGGGTGAAGGGGTCGTCGTCGGGGTCCGCGCTGCCCGTGGTGTTGCGAAGGTCGTGCGGCAGGCACTTGCGCAGCGATCGGACCCGCATTGCGGTGCCGGCCTCGGGCTTGTCCCACCCGAAGAGGGCTCCGAGCTTGAAGCGCACCGCGAACAGGAACCGGCTCAGCCCCGGCTGCTGCTCGGGTCTGCCGTTCGCGTTGATCGCGGCGAGCATCGCGGGGAAGTCGTCCGGTCCGGCACCCGGAGTGCGGAAGGCCCACACATCTTCCAGTTGGAAGCCGCGGGTGAGTTCGTGAATCCGCCACGGCTGGTCGGTGTGCGCCGCGCCAGGAAGCTTCATTCCGTCGCTCCATCCGATATACGATGGCGTATAGATCAAGACCAGTCCGTTTATACGGTTCCGTATAAACGGCTACAAGGTGAGGCAGGACACACCGTGGGCGCTACCCGTACTCCGCGCGAGAGGTGGATCGAGGCGGGACTCGAGGCTCTATCCGACGGTGGCCCGGAAGCTGTCCGCGTCGAAGCGCTGGCCAAACGCCTGGGCGTCACCAAGGGCGGCTTCTACGGATACTTCGCCGACCGCGAGGCGCTCCTCGAAGCGATGCTGGACACCTGGGAACGAGAAAGCACCGACGACGTGCTCGAACGCATCGAACACGAGGGTGGCGACCCGAAGGCCAAAATTCGCCGCGCGGGCGCGCTCACCCTCTCGGACGACCGCCTGCTCCCCATCGACCTGGCGATCCGCGACTGGGCGAGACGCGATGCGGCGGTCGCCGAACGACTCCGGCGAATCGACAATCAGCGCATGGCCCTGTTGCGCGACATGATCGGCACCTTCTGCTCCGACCCCGACGAGATCGAAGCCCGCAGTCTTCTCGCATTCTGCGCGGCGATCGGCGCGCACTTCCTCACCGCCGATCACGGCGATCGCACCCGCACCCAGGTCCTCGCACGTGCCGCCGATCTGCTGCTCGACATCACCCACCCGGAATCTTTGCCACAGCGACGGGGAAGAGGGGACCGTAGGGGTTGAACGACGAGCTAAGCGGGTGCTCCGGAGCGGGATGAAGTCCTGTGCCTGCGGTGGTTGGCCATGGCGACCGCGATCGCCGTGGCGATCACGAGGGCCGCGAAGGCCGGGTTCATGTCCTTGGACAGGCTTGGTGCTCGGTCCGGTCCGATCGCCCAGAGGGCTAGGGGTATTGCGTAGACCGCCGCGAGTGCGGCGGCCCACCACCGGAGTGCTCGGAGGCGCGTGTCGCTCAGGGTGCCGATCAGCACGAGCGCGACCGGGACCACCGCCACCATGGCGAACTGGCCGGTGATCAGGACCGGCGTGGCCCACGCCGAGATGGTGACGAGCCTTGCGGCGGGGAAGTGGTTGCGGTGCGGTGTTGCGGTGACCATTCGTCTTCTCCTGGGGTCGAGGCGCAGCGCGTGGAATCCGTTGCTATGCAACGAAGTTCGCGTTGACCTGTCGGTCATGCGTGCGGCGCGGGTTCTTCGGCGTGGTCGCCGGGGTCGGGTCAGGCGTTGTCCGTCGGGTTGAAGTGGCGGGCCTCGGCGGTGGCCTTGAGGGCTGCCAGCCATGCCTCCAGGCCCTTTCCGAGGTGATCGGTCGCGAGGGGCACGTCGGCGTCGACCTGCGGGCCGGTGTGGGTTTCCTCGGTGCGCACCAGGACGCCGCCGTTGACCTCGGTGAAGTTCCAGACGTGGACGCCGTCGATGTGCAGTCCTTCGCCGATCTCGGGCCCGGTCCAGCGGATGCACTTGTTGTGCTGCAGCTGCTGGACGGTGGAGGTGATGGCCAGCGTCGTGGCTGGGCTGACCGGGCTGACCGGGGTGGGCGGGACCGGCGTGGTCCACCGGAACTGCGAGTTCTTCTGGAACCTGCCCGGGTCCAGGCGCTCGGCGGTGGTGACGGGCTCCTGCCAGGACGGCCAGTTCTTCACGTCGGTCTGCAGCTCCCAGACCGTGCGCAGCGGTGCCTTGATGAAGGTCTCGGTCCGGTACCGGACCTCGGCGGTGGGATCGACACCCTCGCCCTGGCAGGTCAGCGAAGTCGGGTCGGCTGCGTGACCGCCCGTGGCCGCCAGGGTGGGGATGACGATGGCGCCGAGGATGCCGGCGGCCAGCGGGATCGCGACCAGTGCGGCACGTGCACCACCTCGGCGGCGGGGCCGGGCCTGCGGGTTCGGCGAGGTGCTCGAGTGGATGCCGGACATGGTTCTCCTCCTCGTTGAACACGAGATAGTTAGTAGTACTCGCTTGAGTTAGAAGCTATAACTACTCAAACTGAGTGTCAATAGAGAAAGTGATAACCTCTAACTAGAGTTGATGGCGCTGCGGCGGGAGGGTGACTGCGATGGGTACGGGCGGTACGAGCCCGCGGGAGCGCTACCGGGCCCAGGTGCACGCGGAGATCAAACAGCGCGCGTGGGAGCAGGTGGCCACGACCGGCGTCTCGGCGTTGTCCCTCAACGCGATCGCCAAGCGCATGGGGATGAGCGGCCCCGCGCTGTACCGGTATTTCGCCAGCCGCGACGAGCTGCTCACCGAACTCATCCGCGACGCCTACCGAAGCCTCGCCGACGCCGTCCTGGCGGCTGCCGGCTCCGGCGCCGACGTGGCCGGGCTGGCGCACGTCGTGCGGGACTGGGCCCTCGCGGACCCGCAGCGGTACTTCCTCCTCTACGGCACGCCCGTTCCCGGCTACCACGCGCCGGAGGACACCGCGAAGATCACATCCGAGATGATGGCCGTGCTGATCGACGCCCACACGGCTGCGCTCTCCGCGGAGGCCCCGGCGACACCGTTCGACGCCAATCTCGAAGAACACCGCCATTGGGCCGACGACTCGGCGCCGACCGCGGCCCTCCGCAAGTCCCTGGCCTTCTGGACCCGCGTGCACGGCGTCGTCTCGCTCGAACTCGCCGGGCACTTCAACGGAATGGGATTCGACCCGGCCCTGCTCTTCCAGCAAGAACTGGACGAACTGCTGGCGCACTGACCACGGCCGCGCCACCGGTCGTCCTCCGTGGACTGCAAGAACCTGTCCTGCTGTCCGGCTCCTAGGCCCCTGTCGGGCGTGTCCATGCGGAAGTACGGGTAGCCTCACCGCGCGGCCGCGATGGTGGGCGCTGCCCGCGATCTTCACATCGGCTCTTCGCGGCTAGGGCGCCTGGGCGAAGCCGGCCATGCAACTCGATCATCCCGTGTGGACATTCGATTGCCCTCGGCGGCCGGACGTCAGTTGTAGCCCAGGATCAGGTGGCTCTCTTCGTGGTCGTAGAACGTCGCTTCGGGGTTCTCCTGGCGCGGCGTCGATTCCGGCTTGGTGTCGGTCGCACCGCCCGCCGAGGCGGGATTCGTCGCGGTGTCTACATGGGACTGCTGGGGCATCGTATTGACCTTCCTCGACTTCAGTTCGCGGAAATGGTGACGTTCTCGATGGGACGGGACGCCCATTGCGCGAGGTCGACCACGAGGTCGTCGTCGAACAATGCGCAGGTGCGGTCGAGCAGGGTGAAGACGCTCAGCGGTTTCAGGCCGAGCAGCCTTGCTGCGACGAACGGGCCTGCGATGCGGGTGACGTCGCATACCGCGCCGATGCGGAACAGCGATTTGGATTCGGCCGTGACGTCGTCTCCTCCGGCACGCAGCACGATTCGCAGCTGAGGTGCGACGGCTCGGGCCGTGACGGCGACGGCGATGTTCTCCAGACCGTCGGACGAAACCGCCGCCAGCGCTCTGGCTTTTGGCAAGGCGAGGCGTTGCAGCAAGAATCGGTCGCCGCCCCGGCCCAGGACCACGGGGATGCCGAGCTCGCGGGCCAGCGGCAGGCACGGTGCGTGGCGGTCTCGTTCGACGGCCACGACGGGGATCCCCATCGCTTGCAGTTCGCAGCACAGTCGTAGTGCGACCTGCCCGAGGCCGACGATCACGACGTGGTTGCGGCGTGGCACCGCGCGGGAGCCGACGATGCCGGTGAGCCGTCGCGACATGAGCCGGTCCACGAAGCCCGCGGTGAACATCGCGGCGAATGCGAGCACGGCGAGCATGGACGTCGCGGAGAGCAGCTTGTACCAGTCGGGGGCGTGTTCGATGGCGGGGGAGGAGCCGACGGTGGTCAGGGTGCGGGTGGCGTGCCAGATCGCGTCGGCCCAGTGCTCGTGCAGGACGGTCCAGGCCAGGGTGCTGTCGAGGGCGAGCACGAGGAGCAGGCCGGCGAATCCGGTGAGCATCGCTCGTGATGAGGTCTCCACCGGCCGGAATTGGCTGCGGAGCAAGTGGAATCGGCTTCGCCACCGCGCGGGCCGATGCGGCGTCCGGCTGACCCGGGTCCCGTCGGCGGTGTGTTCGACGGCCAGGAGCTGGTCGCCCGAGCGTTGGAGGCTGGCGAGGTTCGGTGTGACGCAGGTGCCCAGCAGTGCCGGCACGATTGCGTCCGTCATCCCGAGCACGGTGCAGTTCGGGACGGAGCGGGTGAGTTCGTCCGCGACCGTGCGGTCGAAGATCGTGACGACCAGCCGTACTCCGGGTGCGAGATGTTCTACGAGCAGGGCGTAGCGCAACGCCACGATGTCGTTGCGGGACACCACGGCCACGCCGTCGACGGAGTCCGGCAGTCGGCGTCGCAGCTCGTCGTCGTCCGGCCGGTGCAGGCGGTCGACGTGGTTCCCCCAGCGCTGGGCGTGGTCGGCCACCGATCGGCCCAGGTCCTCGTCGTCGCCGATGACGAGGAGAGTGCGGCCTGTCGGCGGCGCTACCTCGTGCTCGGGCGGGGGGCCTGCGTGGTTGACCATCGATCCGTTCACCGTTCCGTCGGCGCGAGCTCGGGAAGATGTTCCGGAAGATTAAAGTTTCAGCGACCACGAGAAGCTTGTTCGATCGGCCATCTTTGCCCGCACCCGGCTGTCCGGTCGGACAAGCCCCTGCGGCGCGACGACCCGCCGTCAGGTCCCGTCGGCCAGGTGGGCGCTGATCGCCTCGAACATCCGCAGCGACGCGAGGTGCTTCCACCGTTCCAGCGGCGCAGGCCAGCTGGAGAGCTTCACGCCCACCACGTCGTTCGCGCGGTCGAGGTAGACGAGTTGACCGTGGATGCCCAGGCACAGCGCCACATCGCCGCCCGCCTTGGGGAACCAGAACTTGCTGCGGTAAGTCCCGCCCGGCAGCCCGTGCGCATCGGCGGACGGGGCGAAGGACTCCGCCCCGTCCGGTGCGCCGGTGAAGATGTCCGCCACCCACTGCGCGGGCACCACCTGCTCGCCGGTGAGCGAGGTCCCGCCCGCCAGGATCATCGCGCCGAAGCGGGCGACGTCGCCGAGCGTCGCGCAGATCCCGCCGTCGAACATCCCGGTGCCCTCGGAGTCCACGGCGATGAAGGCGTCGTGCTCCGCGCCCAGCCGCGACCAGAGCAGATCCGATGCCAGCCGGGGGAAGCGCTCGCCGGCCGCGGCCTCGCAGACCCAGCCGAGCACGTCGGTTTCCGCGCTGCGGTACTCGAACCGGCCACCGTGCGGGCGATCCTGGCGCAGGGTGGGGAGGAACGCCTTGAGCGACGCGGGGGAGTCCGCGCTGCGCCTCGGCACCCACCCGACGGCTTCGTCGAGGTGCCCCACATCCGAGTCCGGGTCGAGGTAGTCCTCGCAGAACGCGACGCCGCTGCGCATGTCCAGCAGGTGCCGCACGGTGGCACCGGTGTACCCGCTGCCGGCGAGCTCGGGCACGTAGGCGGCCACCGGGGCTTCGGGGTCGACGAGCCCGCGGCCGACCAGCGCACCGACCACCGTGGACACCAGCGATTTGCTCACCGACATCAGGAGGTGGCGCGTCGCCGGGGTCATCCCGCCGGCGTATTCCTCGGCGACCACCCGGTTGCGGTGCAGCACCATCCAGCCGTCGGTGTCGCTGGCACCCACGATGCCGGCCACGGTGCGGGTCGATCCGTCGTCGAGGGCCACGTCGAGACCGGCGAGGTCGAGCGGGCTGCGCTCCAACTCGGCCGCCGGGCCGCCGCGGGAGATGGCGGCGGTGGGGCCGACTTCGTCCAGGTGCTGGAACGACCAGCGGATGAGCTCCGGTGCCTGCCAGTTCTCGAAGGTCACGGGGACGGACGGGCGGTCCGCTGCGCGCATGTCGAATCCTAATCAGTTCTGGGAGTGAGCCATCCGGCAAACTCCTGTTGGTAGCCGGCCGGTAGGTGAGCACTTCGTTTTCCTGGACGCCTGAGTCCTGC
>NZ_JBWKKH010000067.1:0-19103 GCF_056431645.1 Saccharopolyspora sp. NPDC045839 | reverse complement strand
ACCCGGATCGACCAACCGCCACCGCGCCCCACACCATGACGTCGGACGCATCCTCGCCACCGGCGAGGCCTACCAACGCCCCGCCCACCACAAAAGGGCACCAAACCAAGGCGCAAGGGTTAAAGATCAAGCTAGAACCTGTTTCCAAACTTGCTCTGCGTGGCGGTGCGGGTGGCGGAACCTCAGGCGCCTTCTCGCTGTGGGATCCCCGACATCATGAATGACCAATTCACCACGTCGGGGCTGTCCTCGCGAGAAGACACCGGAGAACCCGCGGCGGTGCAAGCTGCGAGGGTGGGCCAAGCGGCTGCGCCGCTTCAAAGACAAAACCCCGCAGGACCACACCTCACACCACGACATTCAAAACGGGCTCTCTAGCGTGGTCGTGAGTGTTTTGGAGCGCCGTAGCACTCCAGAACACTCACGACCGGAGAACGCTCAGCGCTTCAGCGCGCGGGCGATGATCCGGCCCGCGAACAGGTAGATCAGCGCCGCGAGGCCGTAGTTCAGGATCAAGCCGATCGTCGCGTCGCCCGGGGTGAACACGTCGCCGAGGCCGAACACGAAGAACTTCGCCGTGCCGTAGGTGAACGCGACGAAGTCGTTGTCCTGGTTGGCGCCGACGACCGAGAAGATGATGTGCAGCACGAAGACCAGCGCGATCAGCGCCGTGAACACCTGGATCACGCGGCCGAGCGTGTCGGCGCTGGGCCCCTGGAAGCGCGGCCCGCGGTCGCGGCGGTCGTCGTAGTCCCGGTCCCGGTCCCGGTGGCGGTCCGCGCGGGACTCCCGGTAGCGATCGCGCTCCGGCTCCCGGTACTGGTCGTCGCGGTAGCGATCCCGGTACGGGTCGTCGCGATAGCGATCGTCGTACTGGTCGTCCCGGTAGCGGTCCTGGTACTGGTCGCGGTATCGGTCGTCGTACGGGTCGTCGCGATAGCGGTCCTGGTACGGCTCCGGGTCGCGGAGCGTGCCCTGGTCCCGGAACGGCTCGGGTTCCGGGGGCTCCATGCGCTGCTGGATGCGCGTCGCCGGGTGCTGGTTGGCGGGCGGCTGCTGGACCGGGTGCTGCCCGACCGGCGTCGACTGGCCCATCGGCACCGTCCCGGACGGCGCAGCGCCCTGCGGACCGCCGGGCGGCGGCATCGGCGGGCCTCCCGGGGGCGGCCCCTGCGGCACCACCTGCGTCGGCTGGCCTCCTGGCGGCGGCCCCTGTGGCACTACCTGCGTCGGCTGGCCTGCTGGTGGCGGGCCGGGCGGCGGGCCTTGTTGCTGGCCGGGCGGCGGTCCGGGCTGACCTCCTGGCGGGCCTTGCACGCCACCCGGCTGACCGGGCGGGCCCGGCGGGCCCTGGTGCGGTCCCGGCTGGGGTGGCATCGGCTGCCCCGGCCCCTGCCGGGGCGGCCCGGGCTGGCCCGGCGGCATCTGGCCCGGCGGCATCTGGCCGGGTGGCATCTGGCCTTGCGGCGGCCGTCCCGGCGGCGGTCCGCCCTGCGGTGCTCCGGGTGGCGGCCCCGGCCGCTCGGGGGGTTGTCCGGGTCCCGGCCGCCCTGGATCACCGGCTCGGGGATCTGCGCGCTCATAGGCCATGGCCGCGCATTGTCCCGGTTGATCGCCCCGGTACGAAACCCCCCTCGCCGCGCGTGGCCGATGAGACGCACCACAACACCCACGGGAAAAGCCCCAGGTTGGCGCGAACGGACCGTTCGCCTCGTCTATCGGGACGAACGCTCCGCACCGGCCCGGGGATCACCGCGGTGCTTGCCGAGGTGTCCGCCGGGGCCGTTGGGGTCTTGTTCCGCGGCGTTTTCGCGCGAAAGCGGCGTTCCCCACGCCTGGCGGATGACGGTTTCGCGCGAAAACGCCGACCTCACCCGAAAGATTTCGCCGCTTCCGGGGCAGCCGCCGCAGCCGCCCCGAAGGCTCACCGACCCGTGCCTCCGGGTTCTGCGAGGTGGTGCTCGAAGAGGCGGAGGATCTCGTGGTGGTTCAGGCCGTTCCCGCGGGCCGTTGCTTCGGCCGCTGCCCGTTCGCCCAGTTCGGCACGCAGGTCGCCGGTCAGGCGCGCGATGTCCGGGTTCAGCGCGTCCGGCGCTCCTCGCAGCGCTCCGACCGCTCCGAGGAGTTCCGCTGCCGCCGCGAGTTCCCCGGTCCGGGCCGGTAGTTCGGCGATCGCGCTGCCGATCGCCGCCACCAGGACCAGGTCCGACGTCTTCGACGCAGCCGCGAGCGCCGAGCGCAAGTCGCGCCGGGCCTCCTCGCACGCGCCGCGGGCCAGGGCGAGCCGCGCCCGGGCCACTCCGTGCAGCGATCGGAAGACCGGGTCGACGTCTCGGCGCGGCCCGGCCGCCCACCACGCGAGGTCGTACTGCTCGTCCGCGGCCCGCAGGTCGCCGCCACCGCGCGCCAGGTCGCCGAGCTTCAGCCGGGCGAGGGCGAGGTGCTGGGCTGCCGGTTCGGACTCGATCACGCCGCGCAGTTCGGCTTCCGCGCGTTCGGCGTCCCCGGTGTGCGCGTACGCGGTCGCCAGCCAGATCCGCTGGTGGTGGTCGTTGCCGAGCTCGCGGGCCGGCGCCATCGAGCGCCGCAGGGCCGCGATCGCCGCGTCGGGATCGCCGAGCATCGTCCGCGTGATGCCTAGGTAGGTCAACGAGCTGACCATCCCCCACCGCTCGCCCAGCGCCCGGAACCGCTCGGCCGCCGTGGCGAGGTCGTCGCAGGTCTTCGGCAGGGCACCGCGGTTGCCGTTCACCAGCGCCCGCACGAACGACAGCATCGCCCGCGCCAGCGGTGCCGGATGCGGCTGCCGCCGGTCGATCGCCGCCAGGGCCGCGTCGAAATCCCCGGTGAGCAGCGCGATGAGCGGCTCGATGACGGCGCCGGAAGGGTGCTCGCTGCCGGCTGATTCGCGGCATCTGCCGATCGCTTCGGGGGCGACTTCGCCGGAGAGCACCGCGTTGAGCAGGTAGGCGGCCGTGGCCGGGACGCGGTTCGCCGCGGTGGCGCCGGCGGGGAGTTCCAGCGCCGTCCGCAGGAGCCGGGCCGCCTCGGCGTGATCGCCGTGCATGGTCAGGTAGTAGGCGAGCGCCGTCGCGAGCCGGATCGCCGTGTCGGCGTCGCCCGCACCGCAGGCGAAGCGCAGCGCGACGCGGAAGTTGTCGCGGTCCGCGGCGAGCCGGGGTGCCCATTCCAGCTGTTCCGGTCCGCGCAGGTGCGGTGCGGCCTGCTCGGCGATCTCGCGGAAGTACCGCGCGTGGGCGGCCCGGACGCGGTCGGCGTCGGCCAGCTTCTCCAGGCCGTACTCGCGGATCGTGTCCGGCATCCGGTACCGGATCGACCGTCCATCGTGGACCGGATCGACGACCAGCAGCGACTTGTCCACCAGCGCGGACAGGACCACTGCGGCGGGCAGGTCGGCGGGGCAGACGTGTTCGGCGGCTTCCGCGGTCATCGAACCGCCGAACACCGCCAGCGCTGCGACGACCGATCGTTCGGCCTCCTCGAGCAGGTCCCAGCTCCAGTCGACCACCGCGCGCAACGTGCGGTGCCGGGGCAGCGCGGCCCGGTTTCCCTGGGTGAGCAGCTGGAACCGGTCGTCGAGCAGCGCGAGGACGCGATCCGCCGGCAACGACCGGACCCGCGCGCCGGCGAGCTCGATGGCCAGCGGCAGGCCGTCCAAGCGCCGGCAGATCTCGGCGACCACGCCCGCGTTCCCGGCCGTCACCGCGAAATCCGGGTTCGCCGCCCTCGCCCGGTCCACGAACAGCCGTCCGGCGGGGCTGGTCAGCACACCGGCGACGTCCGCGCCCGACGGCGCCAGGCCCAGCGGCGGCACCGGCACCAGCGCCTCGCCGAGCAGCCCCAGGGGCTCCCGGCTGGTGGCGAGCAACCGCAGGTCCGGGCAGCTGCCGAGCAGCCCGTCCGCGAGGGACGCGACCGCGTCCAGCTGATGCTCGCAGTTGTCCAGCACCAGCACGGCCGGGGCCGGTGACAGCGCGTCGGCCAGCCGATCCAGCGCGTCCCGACCGTGCGGCGCCGTCCTGGGCCCGAGAGCGTCGAGAACCGCCTGCGGAACGTCCGCCGGGTCGGACACCGGTGCCAGTTCCGCGAACCAGACCGCCTGCTCACCGGCCAGGGCGGCGGCCGCGGTCGTCGCCAGCCGCGTTTTGCCCACGCCTCCCGGACCGGTCAGCGTGACCAGCCGGTGCTCGGCCAGCCTCCGGTCGATCAGGGCCAGTTCGGCATCGCGCCCGACGAAGCTCGTCAGCGCGGCGCGCAGGTTGCTGCCGCGCGGCCGGGCGGTCGTTTCCTCGCGGAGCACGGCCAGATGCGCCTCGCGCAGCTCCGGCGACGGGTCCGCGCCGAGCTTTTCCGCCAGCGCCACGCGGAAATCCTCGTAGCTGCTCAGCGCTTCGGCCGTTCGCCCGGTCGATTGGAGCGCGCGCAGCAGCAGTGCCCGGGCGCGCTCGCGGTCGGGATGCGCGGTGGTCAGGGCCTGCAATTCGGTCACCAGCTGCGGGGATTCGGCTCCGGCCTGCAGGTCGACCTGCGCCCGGTCCTCGATCGCGGCGAGCCGCAGCTCGGCCAACCGCACCCGCGCCGCCACGGCGAACGGCGCGTCCGGGACGTCCTCGAACGCGGCTCCGCGCCACAGCGCCAGCGCTCCGCGCAGCAACCGGCCCGCCTGCTCGATGTGCCCGTCGTGCAGGGCCCTGCGGCCGTCGCGGGCGAGTTCCTCGAATTGCCTGCAGTCCACCGATTCCGCGTTCAGCCGGTATCCGCTGGACTCGCGCAGCACGGCGTCCGGCAGGAGCCGTCGCAGCCTCGACACCAGCGAGTGCAGCGCGTGCACGCGGTCGGCGGGCCCGTCGGCGCCTGGCCACAGGGCCTCGGTCAGCGCCTCCACCGAAACGGTGCGCCCGGAGTCCAACGCGAGCCGACCGAGCAGCGTGCGCAGTCGAACGCCGCCCACGACGACCTTCTCGCCACGGGCGCTGATGTCCAACGGCCCGAGGACTCCTATCCGCATGCGCCCACTCTGCCAGGAAAGCGCGGAGCGGCGAATTCCACCGCTCCGCGCGAATTCCGCTCAGCCTTCTCATCCTGGCCGGCCCGCGGCCGCGGGCCGCAAAGCCGCACGTAGTGCCTGCATCGACGGGATATCGCATGCGCCGCAGGCGCATAACCCACTACGACACCCGCACCGCTACGCAGAACGAGGTTGGAAAGCGCTCGTTCAGCAGACCGCTCCGGTGGATCCGATGGTGGCCTGGTCACCGCCGGTGGTGACGATCAGCCGGTATTCGGCGCGATTGCCGCACTCGAAGTTGAAGAGGGCGTTCTTCGAGCCGTCGGAGGTCTTGGCCTTCGTCCCCACGCTGGTCCAGCCCGAACCGCTCTTGCGCTCCAGCTTCCCGGTGACCTTGCAGCCCGACTGGTTGGTCGTGGCACTGGCGCGCAGGCCTAACCCGGTTTCGCCGAGGCTCTTCGAGTGGCCGGTGAACGTGCAGGACGCGGCCGCCTCCGGGCCGGCGGGCTCGGCCTGCGCGGGAACGCCGACGAGGGTCAGGGCCAACGCGGCGGTGCCGATCATCGACAGGGCGAAGCGCTTCATGGAACTACCACCTACACAACGATTCCCCTTGCCCGGTCTGCCGGAAACAGCGCAGTGAACCGGGCTGGGCGAAGAATTTCAACGGACGCGGGTCACGCTACGCGCGGCAGATCAACGGCACCGGCAGAATGACGCGTCCGGGAAATTCCCCACAGAACAAGCGGAAAAAGCAACCCACACCATTCCGGCGCGTCCTTGTATTCGCGTCCCGATCGCGAATCGGGAGGAAGCGGACAACCCGCCTGCTGCGAGCGGGCTGTGTGCGGTTTGCGAGCGCCGCACCACACCCTCACCCCATGTCTGCGAAATCGATCAACGCACGGCTCGCCACGGGCTTCGCGCTGCTGGCGACCGGAGTGCTCTCCGGGGCGTTCTTCTACGGCTGGGCCAACGTGACGCCGACGTTCTCGGCCGTGCCGCTGGACGTGCACCTCGCGTTCCGCACCGAGTTGATGAAGGTCAACGGCGTCGTCATGCAGATCCTGATGGCGGCGGCGGTCGCGACCACCGGCTGGCTGGCCTTCAGCGCCCGAGGCCGGGCGCGCACGCCGGCGATCGCCGCCACCGCCCTCGCGGTGGCCTCGTTCCTGGTGACCAGGTTCGGGAACGTGCCGATCAACCAGGAGATGAAGCGCTGGGCCGCCGGCGACCTCGCCCCCGACCACCTGGACCGGCTCGCGGTCTGGGGCACGTTCAACGACATCCGGGTGACCACGGCCCTCACCGCCTTCGTCCTGGTGATCATCGCTGCGAACCTGGCCGGAGCCCGCCGGTGACGCGGACCCGGGCGGTGACGGCCTCGCTGGACCCGGATGCACCGCTGGACGACCTGGAACCGCTGCGCGACGTGATCGGCGACGCCCGCGTCGTGGGGATCGGCGAAAGCACCCACCACGCCGCGGAGTTCTACCGCATGCGGCACCGGCTGCTGCGCTTCCTCGTCGAGCGTTGCGGATTCACCGCCTACGTCTTCGAGGCCCCGTTCACCGAGGCGCACGTCATCGACGACTGGGTGCGCGGCGGTCCGGGCGACGTCGCGGCGGTCAGCACCGCGGGCACGGCGCTCGGCCTGGGCGATCACCCGGAGATGCACGACCATCTGACCTGGATGCGCCGGCACAACGAGCGCGCCGAGCGGCCGTTGCGCTTCGTCGGCGCCTTGCCGGTCTCCACCGGTTCGCCGCTCCCGGCGCTCACCGAGGTCGAACGGTTCCTGCGCCGAGCCGACCCGGACGCGTTGCCGCTGCTCACTCGGGCCATCGAGGTGGCGGAGCGGTTCGACGCCGACTCCCTGCGGGCCTTCCAGCGCTACGCCGAGCTCGACGCCGCGGACCGCGATGCCGCTACGGCGGCGCTGAGCCGGTTGCTGGCGCGCATGGAGTGCATGGCCGCCCACCACCGCTCCGAGGGCCGCGGGCGCGAGCACGCCGCAGCGGTGCGGCACCTGCGCAGCGCCTGGCACCTGGACCACTTCCACCGGGATCTCAGCGGTGCGGGCCTCGCTGTCGGGACGGCCGAACTCGACCGCTACGCAGCCGAGACGGTCCTGGACGTGCTGGCGGCGGAACCCCGGATCGTCTTCGCCATGCACAACACGCACCTCCGGCGGACCCCGGTCGAGCACGAAGGCGCGGTCGGGCTGTTCCCGGCGGGCTACCACCTGGCCGAGGCGCTGGGCGACGACTACGTGGCGATCGCCGCGACGAGCATCGGCGGCCGAGCCGTGGACGGCGCGCTGACCCCGGAAGGCCTGGAAACGCGGGAAGTTCCGTTGCCGCCGCTGGAACCGGACTGCATCGAAACGGCTTTCACCGGCGACGCACCGCTGACGATCTCGGCACTCCGCCCCGGGGATGGCGCCTACCGGCGGATCCGGGCGGAAGGCGGCTTCATGACGGCCTCGATCTCCAGGGCCTTCAACGCGATCGCCTGCGTCCCCACCACGACCACTCAGGACGGTCTCAGCGGTGTGCCGGTGGCCGCCCAGCTGGCGAGCAGTTGGAGCGCCTCCGCCGAAGGCGAGCCGGGTTCGGCGGTGTAGGCGCTGAGGGTGAGGCCCGCGTCGGCGGTGAACTGCATGGCTTCGAAGTTGAGGATGAGGTCGCCGACGACGGGGTGGCGGAAGTACTTGGTGCCGGTCCGGTGGAGGCGGACGTCGTGCGCGGCCCAGCGGGTGCGGAAGTCCTCGCTGCGGGTGCACAGCTCGCCGATGAGGTCGGTGAGGCCGCGGTCGTGCGGGTTGTGGCCCGCTTCGGTGCGCAGGATGGCGACCGAGGTGTGGCAGGACTCGTCGTAGTCGGGGAAGAAGTCGCGGGCGGCGGGGTCGAGGAAGCCGAAGCGGGCGATGTTGGGCGGCGTGACCTCGCTGGTGCGGGTGGGGCTGTCGAAGACCGGCGAGTACAGCGCCCGCCCGAGCGCGTTGGCGCCGAGGATGTCCAGCCGGCCGTTGCGGACGAACGCGACGGTGTTCGTCATGCCGTCGATGATCTGCTGAACGACCGGGCGCACCCGCTGCGCCGGGCGCCGGCGCTGGCCGGCGTGGGGGCGGCCGGCGGCGTTCGCGGCGCGGGCGAGGTCGAACAGGTAGACGCGTTCGGCCTCGTCGAGCCGGAGGGCGCCGGCCACGGCGTCCAGGACGCTGTCGGAGACGCCGGCGAGGTTGCCCTTCTCCAGCCGCGTGTAGTAGTCGACGGAGACGCCGGCGAGCAGCGCGACCTCCTCGCGGCGCAGGCCGGGGACCCGGCGGTTGCCGCCGAAGTGGCTGAGCCCGGCCTGGTCCGGGGTGATCTTGGCCCGGCGGGTGACCAGGAAATCGCGGGCCTCGGTGCTCTTGGCGCTCACGCCGTCCACGGTACGACTGCCCTCCGCGGTGAGGGGGGGTTCTGTCGTGACCCGGAAAGATGCGCCCTCCCGCACGTGCGCCGGCCAGGGTTTTCTGGTGATGTGACCGCCTCCGGGACGCCGCGGCCAGCAGCCGCGGGCCGCTGACAATCCGGCACAACACGAGAAGGAGAGATCCCGTGGAACTCATCCCCGTCAACGACACCGTCAAGGCCCCGGCGGCCGCGTTCACCGGCGACGTGTACGTGACCCCGTTCAAGAAGGCAGAGCCGCCGTCCCGGCTGGTCGCGGCCCTGGTCCGGTTCACCCCCGGCGCACGCACCAACTGGCACTCCCACGCCGTCGGCCAGACCCTGCACGTCACCGAGGGCGTCGGCTTCGTCGTCAACCGCGACGGCAAGGTCATCCGCATGCGGGCGGGCGACACCGTGTGGACCCCGCCCGGCGAGGAGCACTGGCACGGCGGCACGAACAGCACCTGCATGAGCCACATCGCGATGGTCGAGGGAACCGACGACGGCGACGGCACCACCTGGCTCGAACCAGTCACCGACGAGCAGTACACCGCCGCCCACAGGCCCTGACCAGGTCACAGGCCGGGGAGAACCACCCTGTCTTCAGGGATCTCAACGCATTCGCCCGCGTTCCCACCGCGACAGCAGGCACAGGCTGGTGCACGGCTGCACTAGGTGCGCAGCGCAGCAACCGATTCGACCAGGCCCAGGTCTTCGAGCCTGGCGAGAACGTCATGGATGGTGCGCGGTGGATTGGTGAGCGAGTCCGCGATGCGCTGGATGCAGCCGTACACGGTTGGCCGGTCGAGGTAGATCTGGTCGAGGATGAAGGCGTCGGGGTGCCTCGTCTCGATGTCCCACTGGTCCAGAGCGTCTGCGGGAAAGTCCTTGAGATCGGCGGTGACGATCACCTGGGCACGGGCCTTGATGGCGGCGGCCAAGACGTGTCGATCACCGGGGTCGGGAAGTTTGACGGCGTCGATCAGCGGCTCGTAGCCCATGACCAGGCAGTCCCGGACGGCCCTGATCATCAGCTCACGTGTGCGGTCCAGCTTGGCGGGGTCGTGGTCGCCCCAGTTCCTGGGTGAGGTCGGTGAGCTCGTCGGCGGCTTCGCGGCGGCGCTGGTCGTCGCGCCGCATGTACTCCAGCAGGGATTCGACCTTGACCCGGCGATGGGTGCCGACCTTGCGGTGTTCGATCTCGCCCGCTTCCAGCAGGCCGATCAGGTACGGCCGGGAAACGTTGAGCAGGTCCGCGGCCTGCTGGGTGGTCAGGTCCGCGCCGGCAGGCACGACGGAGACGCCTTTGCCTGCCGCCATGTGCGCCAGGATCCGAGCGAGGAGTTCCACGGCACCACGGGGCACGACCAGCTGATCGCCGTCCTCGTCGTCGACCACGAGTTGGACGCTCTGCTCGTGGTGGCGGCTGAGGTAGTCACGGATGTGTTGCAGCGCTTTGTCGGCCGTTGCCGCATCGGTCCGGCTTGGCTGGATCGGGTCTAAAGCGAGCTGTGACATGGCGACCATCCTTCCGCTGCTCTATCCGCAGTATCCGCAATAAACGAAACAAACGCAACGGGACGTGCGGCTCGATGCCGTCAGCGGGTTTCGGTGAACTTGCGGAGGCCTGCCGGGCGGTCCGGGTCGTAGCCGCACGCCGTGACGAGCGCCCGGCGCGGCGCTGGCGCGGCAGTGCCTCCAGGACCGGCGACAGCTCCTCCGGCAGGTCCGGGATGCGTAGCTGGGCGTCGTCGCCCGGCCGACCCGTAGTACCTCCGGCCCCTGCTCGCGGAGCCGGCCAGCGGTTTCGCCATCGTCGCGCCACCCGGCCGGTCACCGCCAGCACCGCCGTCTCCTGACCCACCGCCGCGACCGGCCCATGCAGCAGCTCCGACCTGCCGTAGGCGCGGGTGACCAGGTAGCTCGTCTCCGCCGGCGTCAACGCCGCTTCCCGCACGGTGGCCCGCGAATACCCGCGTGCCGTGGTGACGTCATGGTGATCGCCGCTCGCGGCCGGGTGCGCAGGTCAGAACTTCGACGCGAGCTCCAGGGCGACCCTCTTGGCGCCCTCTTCGACTTCCTGAACCGGCAGCGGCTTGCGATCCGCGCCGGGGTCGTGATCGGTTTCCCCGCTGTACATGGCCTTCAACACCACAGCCCCCTTGCGGAATACCACTACGCCTTCGGCCAAGAAGTTCATGTCGGTCCCCGGTTGGACAACGACGAACGCTTCGTCCCACGGCCCCGGAAGCTCGTACAGACGTGGTGGCACCGGGTCGGTCGTGAGATAGACCTCGCGCATCCCGTCGAAGTACTCTTCGGCGTACGGCACCGCATCGCTCCCGTACTGGCTGCTGTCATCGCAGTAGACCCACAGCAGGCGCAAACCGAGGCCGCGTCCAAGGTTCCCCCGACTCCAATTGCATTTGAAGTTCGGCGCTGTCTCGCCATCGGCGGAGTCGAAGTCGGTGACGTGCAGCTCGCGAAGGGTCTTCTCGCTGATCGCGGCACATTCCGGGATGCTCGGCACCTCGTAGGGCGGGTCTTCGACAGGCTCGGCGACCGGCGGTGGCATCGGAAGCCGGTATTGGTTCGTGGGGTCTTCGGACTCGCTGAGGTGCGAATAGTCGCTGGTGGAGAAGTAAAGACCAACACCTGTGCCGCTCGCGAGCACCGCGGCTCCGGTCACGATCAGGGCGACGAGGTAGTTGGGCAGGCCCTTCTTCGTCGGCGGCGGAACCTGTTGTCCCGCAGGGGCTTGCGCTCCCGGTAATCGCTGGAACTGGTTCTGCGGCTGCCCCCACGGGCCTGGCTGCTGCGGTTGCATCCGCAGAGGATAGATCAGCTCGATCCGCGAGATGAGCAAGATCGAACTCGATGGCGCTTTTCCGCGAATCGGCCGCTTCCGGTGGCGTGCTCGAACGCGTGACCGCCCCGCCGGCGTCGCAGTGGGAACCGTGCCGCCGGATCGCTGAGGGGTCGATCCGGCGGCACGGGGCTTCAGCGGGTTTCGGTGACCTTGCACAGCCCGGCAGGGCGGTCCGGGTCGTAGCCGCGCGCGGTGGCCAGCGAATACGCGAGCCGCTGGAGCGGCAGCACCTCCAGGACCGGCGACAACTCCTCCGGCAGCTCCGGGATCCGCAGCCGCGCGTCGTCGGCAGAGCCGATCCGCAGGATGTCGGCGCCCTGCCCGGCGAGCCTGGCCAGCGGTTCCGCCATCGCCGCGCCGCCCGGCCCGGTTCCGGTCACCGCCAGCACGGCCGTCTCCTGACCCACCGCCGCGATCGGCCCGTGCAGCAGGTCAGCGCCGCTGTAGGCACGGGTGACCAGGTAGCTGGTCTCCGCCAGCTTCAACGCCGCTTCCTGCGCGGTGGCCAGCGAATACCCGCGCGCCGTGGTGATCACCTGGTCCGCGAAGCGCAACCGGTGCGCGGCAGCGGCGACCCGCTCCTCATTTCCGTCCAAACAGGACTGCGCGAGCTCGCCGATGCGGTCGACGTCCGGCCCGCCACCGGCGAGCAGCAGGTGCAGCGCGAGGAGCGTCGCCGTATAGGTCTTGGTCGCCGCGACCGCACGCTCCACCCCCGCCCCGATGTCCAGCGTGTGCTGCGCCGCAGCACCGAGGGGCGAGTCCGGGGTGTTGGTCACCGCCACCGTGAACGCCCCGCGCTTCCCCGCCTGCTCGGTCACCTCCACGAGGTCCGGGGAACCGCCGCTCTGGCTGACCGCGACGAGCGCGACGTCCGTCAGGTCCGGCTCGGCCCCGTACAGCGTGGTCGTCGAGGGCGACACCAATCCAGCGGGCAGCCCGAGCAGCACCTCGACCAGGTACTTTCCGTACAAGGCCGCGTTGTCGCTGGACCCGCGCGCGGCGAACAGCACGAACCGCGGGCGGCTGCGGGCGAGCTGCTCCGCGACCGCCCGGAACTCCCCCGCGCGCCCGGCCAGGCCGGCCAGCACCCGCGGTTGCTCGGCGATCTCCGCGGCCATCCGGGTGCCCGCTTCCGTCGTCATTCCGTTCCCTTCCCCAGGCCGGGAATCCCCAGCAGTCGTGCGGCGTTGCCGCCGAAGATCGCGCGCAGGTCCGCCTCCGGCATGCCCATCTCGTGGCACACCCGCAGCTGGTCGGCCAGGTACCGGTGGCAGTAGCCGCGCGGGAACCACGAGGAGTCGCTGCCGAAGACGATGCGCTCCGGGCCGATCGTTTCGTAGCAGCGCCGGAACAGGTCCTCCAGCGTCAGCTTGTAGGGCATCCAGCGCACCCACTGGTTCGAACCCGAGGTGTCCACCAGCACGTTCGGGCAGGCCCAGCACAGGAACAGGACCTGCTGCACGTGCTGCACGCCGAAGTGCGGGACCACGAACGGGATTCCCGGGAACCGCTTGGCGACCGGCTCCAGCCAGGCGGGTTCGATGTGCGCGTTGTGCGCCACTCCCCCGCTGGAGCCGCAGTGTCCGAAGTGGATCAGGACGGGGATGCCGCGGTCGGCGGCCACCCGCCACACCGGGTCGGCGGCCGGGTCGTCGATGCGGTGCGGCAGCAGCGGGGCGAACAGCTTCAGCCCGCGCAGGCCGAACTCGTCGATCGCCCGCGCCAGGCGCTCGGCGGCGTCCGGGGCGGTGAGGTCGCGCAGGTTCGCCATCCCGGAGAACCGCTCCGGCGCGCGGGCGACGAGCTCGGCCACCCGCTCGTCGCCGCAGCCGGTGACGAACGCCGCGTGGGCGATCTCGTAGCGGTCGAGCTCGGCCAGCCACAGGTCCGCCTCGGCCTGCCAGGTCCGCTCGGGATCCGGCTGCGGATCGGGGAAGTCCCAGGCCCGCCGCCAGCGCCGGGACTGCTCCGCCACCTGCTCGGCGCGGCGGCGCTGGGCCGCCTCGTCGTGGTCGGCGCAGCTGAACTGGCCGCCGGAGAGATCCCTGGTCGCCTCGTCGTGCTCGATCCGGAAGTGCAGGTGGAAGTCGACGATCGGGATCCCACGCACTGTTCCGCCTCTCCGCGAATCACAGTGGTGGTCCCGTCCGGGAGTGATCTCGCGTTTCGCGGTTTCTTGTGGCTGGGTTACGTCACGGTCCCCTGAGGTGCCGTTGAGCAGAACTGGGGCTGACACAGGGCCGCTCATGTCATCACGTCCTCCAGTGCGAAGGCCCGGTCGTGCGAGGGCCTGCTGATCACGGTCGCTGCGACCCGGACGGCGTAGTCGGCGGCGTCGCCGGTGGACGCGCCGTCGGCGAGCCGGTGCAGCAGTCCGGCGTTGAAGGCGTCGCCGGCGCCGGTGGAGTCCCGGACCTGCACCTCGGGCGCCGGATGGGTGCTGTGCGGCTGGCCTGGTCGAGCGACGAGGGCGCCGCGTGCGCCGCGCTTGACCACGACGGTCGCCCCGGTCTCGTCGGCGATGCCGCGGGCCGCGACCTCGTCGTCGCACCGATCGCCGTGCAGGGCGTGCAGCTCGTCGTCGTTGGGCAGGAACACGTCGACCTCGCGCAGCAGCCGCAGCACCTCCGCGCGGGTTCCGGCGTGCCAGCCGGCCGGATCCCAACCGGTGTCCAGCGCGGTGCTCGCCCCGGCCTGCCGCGCCTGCGCCAGCAGGTCACGAGCGGGCTCGCCCTGCAGCGCAGGGAGCAGGAAATAGCCGGACAGCAACACGAACCGGGCCGCCAGCGCCGCCTCGGGCACGGCGGTCGCGTCCAGGTCGGCCATCGCCCCGAGCGCCGAGAGGAACGCGCGATCCCGGCCCGGTGCCTCGGCGGCGACGGTCACGCCGGTGTGTTCACCGGGCACCTGGGCCAGCTCCAACCGCAGGCCGGGGATGTCCAGCTGGTCGGCGAGCAGCCGCGCGGTCCCGTCATCGCCGACCCGCCCGGCCAGCACCGTCGGCCTGCCGAGCCGGGCCAGCACGATCGCGGTGTTCGCGGCCGAACCGCCGGGCCGCAGCACGATCGACGGCACGATCTGCTCGGTGCCCGGCGGCGGGAGCTCCGCCGCCCCGGCGACCAGGACGTCGAGGTTCACGTTGCCAACAACGGTGATTCGGTCGTCGGGAGCTGGACGGCTCACCCGCGGCCTCCGGCCAGCACGGCGTCCACGGCCGCGTCGAGCTTGCTCTCGGCCTCGCCCAGGGCCGCCCTGCGGTCGGCGAACGCGCTGGCCAGCACCCGGGCGCGGGCCAGGGCGAGCTCCGCCGTGCGGCGCACCGCCGCGGCGCCGGGGCCGCCGTCCTGGGGACGGTCGAGCACCTGCTGCGGGCGAAGCCCCGCTGCCAGCGCCGCCTCCACCACCGAATCGTCCACAGTGCCCAGTCCGGCTTCGGCGATCGCGGCGGCGACCACGGCGGCGGTCCACTCCGCCGGCGGCGCCTGCCGGACGAGCGCGCCGACCACGGAATGCGCGCCCCGCCAGGGGATTCCCGCGCCCGCCAGCGCTTCTGCGATCGCCGTGGTGGTCGCGCCGGTGGCCACGACGTCCTCCGGCGACGGCGGGTTCTGCGGGCTCAGCTCCTCCAGCAGGCCGCGCATCAGCGTCAGGAACCGCACGGCGCGGTCACCGGCCCGCCAGAGGTGCTCCTGGACGTCCGTGGTGGCGTTGTTGGAGTCCTCGTACCAGGCGGCGCCGACGTTGTTCATCGTCGCGGCCAGGTCGGCCGCCGCCGCGCCGGCCATCGAGCACATGTGCTCCAGCACCACCGGGTTCTTCTTCTGCGGCATGATGCTGGAGCCCTGGCAGTACGAGTCCGGGGTGGCGATCCAGCCGTACGTCATCCAGTCCAGCATCGTGCGGGCCATCCGGGCGCCGGTGGCCAGGATGCGGGCCTGCACGGCCGCGGTGCGCATCAGGTGCTCGGCCCCGGCCACCGCCTCGTAGCTGGAGGTGAAGGTCTCCCGGAAGCCGAGCAGCTCGGCGAGCCGCGGCGGGGCGATGGGCAGGTCGGTGCCGGCGAACGCGCACGAACCGAGCGGGTTGACGTCGAGCTCGTCGTAGACCGAGAGCAGCTCCTCGGCCTGGCTGAGCAGCGCCTCGGCGTAGCCGGCCAGCACGTGCCCGAGCGTGGTCGGCTGGGCGGGCCTGCGGTGGGTGAACCCGGTGATCAGGACGTCGGCACAGCGGTCCGCCTGGGCCGCGGCGGCCTCGGCGGCGGCGCAGGCCTGGTGGGCCTGGTCGAGCACGTTCTCCCGCAGCACCATGCGGAACACGCCGGCGTCGAGGTCGTTGCGGGATCGGGCCAGCTGCACGTCCAGCTCGGACGGCCGGATGCCGGCGGCCGCGGCGAGCCGCTGCTCGGTGAGGTAGTAGACGTCCTCGACGCTGCCGTCGAAGGCGAACCGGTCGTCGTCGGCCGCGAGCAGCTCGCGCAGCCCGCCGAGCAGCTGCCGGGCCCGGGCGGCGGGCAGCAGGCCCTGCTCGGCGAGCATCACCACGTGCGCGAGGCTGGCGTGCAGCATCGGCCGGTACAGCTGCGGCGCGGACTTCTCGAAGGCCACCCGGAGGTGGTTCTGCCAGTAGTTGGACAGTTCCGGAGGCTTGGTCATGTGAACAGCTCTTTCCACTGTGGATTGTCGTGGACGTGGCGCGCTACGCGGCGGGGATCACCGTCGGCGAGCGCTTCTGGCGCGGGCCCTGGCCGAGGCGGTTCGACACCGCGAGGACGACCAGGATCAGCACGATCTGCAGCGCGCCGTAGGCGGCCGCCGTGCCGAACTCCGAGGAGTAGATGCGGTTGTAGATCTCCACCGACATCGGCGGCAGGCCGGGCGGGTAGATCACCACCGAGGCGACGTACTCGCCGACGCCGTCCACGAAGGCCAGCAGCGCGCCGGCGAGCACGCCGCGCAGCACCAGCGGCAGCGTGACCGTGCGCAGGACCCGCAGCGGACCGGCGCCGAGGTTGCGCGCCGCCTCCTCCAGCGACGGGTCGAGCTGCTCCAGGGAGGCACTGGTCGAGCGGAACACCAGCGGCACGAACCGGACGAAGTAGGCGACCGGCAGGATCCACAGCGTCCCGACCAGCGTCAGGCCCAGGTTGCCGACGCCGGGTTCGTTGAACGCCGTCACCAGGTTCACGCCGATGACCGTGCCGGGCAGCGCCCACGGCAGCATGATGATCACGTCCAGCGCGCCCCGGCCCGGGCCCTTCCAGCGGGCGACGACCCACGAGGCAGCCGCGCCGATGACGATCGCGGCCAGGGTGGCCAGCAGCGCGGTCTGCACGCTCACCGAGATCGGCAGCAGGCTCTGCGGCTCGGCGAAGATCCGCAGGTAGTTGTCCAATGTGTACTCGGGCGGCAGCACCTGCGTCGTCCAGGCGCCGTCCACCGAGAACGACACGAGCACGATCACCAGCACCGGCGCCAGCAGCACCACCGTGAGCAGCAGGCTGCCCAGTGCGGCGGCGAACTTCGCGACGGCGGAGCCCGGCGCGCGGCGCGCGCTCGGCGTGCCCTTCGACAGGCTGCGGTGCACGCGGCGGCCCTGGTACCAGCGCATGCTCAGCAGGAACGCGATGGACACCACCGAGAGCGCCGTCGACTGGGTGGCCGCGAGCGCGGCGTTGCCCGAGGTACGCGCCGAGACGATCTCCATGGTCAGCGTCTGCACGTTGTAGAGCTGCGGCGCGGTGAACGACGCCATCGACATCATGAACGTCAGCAGCGCGCCGGAGACCAGCGCCGGGGTGAGCATCGGCAGCAGCACCGTCCGCCACACCCGCGCACGACCGGCACCGAGGTTGGTGGCGGCCTCCTCCAGCGAGCCGTCCAGCCCCGCCAGCGCGGCCGAAACCGACAGGTAGAAGTACGGGTACATGGTGAACGCGTGGACCAGGACGACGCCCGCCAGCCCGCTCACCGACGTGCTCGCGGGCGAGATGCCGAGCAGTGCGTGCAGCGTCCGGGGCACGATCCCGGTCTCGCTGTAGAGGAGCACGAACGACACAGCGCCGATCAGCGGCGGCAAGGCCATCGGCAGCACGGCGAACACCGAAAGCGCCCGGCGGCCCGGGAAGTCGAAGCGGTGCAGCAGCACGGCCAGCAGCGTGCCGAGCACACCGCAGAAGAACACTGAGACGAGCGAGCTCACCAGCGACAGCAGCAGCGCCCGGCCCGAAGACCCGCCGAACAGGCTGCCGTAGTTGTCCGCGAGGCCGTTCCCGCCCGCCGAGGTGAGCGCGGTCGTCGCCATCGGGATGACGACGAGGAACAGCAGGACCAGCACGACCGGGATGGCCAGCACGTAGACGAAGCGATCGCCGTCGGAGGCGGGCAGCCTGCGGCGCCGCGGCGCCACCGCCGGGGCGCTCATGGCCGCACCAGCCAGGCGTGCTGGGCCTCGGGGCGAAGCCCGACGACGTCGCCGGGCTTCGGCAGGCCGGGCCGGTCCGGCACCGCGACCGACAGCTCCAGCTCGCCCGCGGTCACCTCGTACTCGCAGGTGGCGCCGGTGAACTCCACCGCGCGCACGACGGCGTCGAAGCTGCCCTCGCCCGCCTCGGTGATCGTCAGGTGCTCCGGCCGGACCGACACCGCGACCCGGTCGCCCACAGCGGCCGCGAACTCCGCCGAACGACCGGCGGCGAACTTCGCCCCGGATCCCGCCAGCTCCACCACGGCCTGCTCGCCGGAGCTCTCGACGACCTCGGCATCGAGGACGTTGCTGCCGCCGATGAACTTGGCCACGAAGGCGGTGGCGGGCTGGTGGTAGACCTCGCGCGGGGTGCCGACCTGGTGCAGCTTGCCGGATTCGAGCACGGCGATCCGGTCGCTCATCGCCATCGCCTCGGCCTGGTCGTGCGTGACGTAGACGCTGGTGATCCCGGCTTCCCGCTGCGCGCGGCGGATCTCGACGCGGGTCTCCTCGCGCAGCTTGGCGTCCAAATTGGACAGCGGCTCGTCGAGGAGCAGCACCGAGGGCGAGATGACCAGCGCCCGGGCCAGCGCGACGCGCTGCTGCTGGCCGCCGGAGAGCTGGTCGATCCGCCGGTCGGCGTAGCCGTCGAGCCCCACCGAGGCGAGCGCGGCGGCGACCCGCTCGTTGCGCTCGGTCTTGGCCACCTTGCGCGTGACCAGCCCGTAGGCGACGTTCTGCGCGACGTCGTAGTGCGGGAACAGGGCGTAGTTCTGGAACACCATGCCGGTGCCCCGCTTGTTCGGCGGCGTGGCGGTGATGTCGCGGTCGCCGAACAGGATTCGGCCGCTGGTGGGCGTGATGAACCCGGCGATCATGCGCAGCGTGGTCGACTTGCCGCACCCGGAAGGGCCGAGGAGCGTGAAGAACTCGCCGGATTCGATCGTCACGTCGATGTCGTGCACGACCGGCGAGGCAGAACCGTAGCTCTTGCAGACGCGGTCGAGGCGAACGGGGATCATGCTGAACTCTCCGTGCTGGGCGAGGAAGGTGGTGGGGCCGGTGCCGACCCCACCACCGGGGATCTACAGGTCGATGCGCTCCCAACGGTGCACGGGTTGCTTAATCGACAGCCCGATCAGGGATGCGGAGCTAGGTCTGTTCGGAAGTGGGATTGGTCTTTGTTCTTGAAGCGCCGAAGGCGCTTAGGGGTCCTTGCATAATGATCTTGTTGTGGCAAGGTGGTGGCTGGAGTTGATCACGTTTGCTTGTGGAGGAGCGTGGGATGGCTCAGCCGAAG
>NZ_JBWKKH010000066.1:0-20359 GCF_056431645.1 Saccharopolyspora sp. NPDC045839 | reverse complement strand
AAGCACTCATCGCCCTGGCCATGCTCGCCCTCGGCGGCCAGCCCCCAACCCTCCCCGGACGCGCCTGAACACCCACGGACCAGTCACAAGAGCCCGATTTCGCGCGAAATCAGCGCGCGGCATGAGGGCGGGTTGGCGATTTCGCGCGAAATCGCCAACCCGCCGGATCCGGTCGCGGGTCTTCCGGGCGGCCGCAGCGGCCCGGAAGACCCACGGCACTCGGCTCAGCTCGCGGTCAGGCCCCACTGCTGGGCCGGGTTCTCCGGGTCGCAGGGGAACAGCCGGACGTCCGACCCGCTCAGGTGGCCCAGGCAGGTGTTGGTGTCCATGTGGTGCAGCAGGCTGCCTTCGTCGGCGGCCTCAGCCCGCCACTGCTGGGTCGGGTCGTAGGAGTCGCACGGCATCAGGCGCACGTGCGGGCCGCCCCCGTGCCCCATGCAGCTGTTCGTGCGGTTGACCCGGATCAGCTCCGAGTGGCCGAGGTACTCGCGCGACCAGTTCTGCTTGGGATCGCTCGGGTTGCAGTCGGTCAACGTGATCGCGTAGCCGTCCGGGCTCTGCAGGCACGTGCCCGCCGCCACGTTGCTGAACGACGCCTCCAGGGGAGCGGGCGCGGCTGCCGCGATCGGCAGTGCGGCCGATCCGCTCAGGCACAGTGCGCCCAGGGCCGCCAGGGTCCAGTGGCTCGCTTTCCGCAATGAACTCACCTCGTAGAATCGCGTAGTAGATTCACATCGCACGCACTCTTCGGGCACGTGCGTCACCGAGTTCACTGCGATCTCGCCGAAAATCCCGCAATTCACCCCACCGTGGGCGAGCGGTGGCCTGCGGGCCGGGAACCGGGTACGCCGCCGGTCCCGGCCGTCGCGGTCAGCCGAGGGAGTCGAGGACCTTGCTGACGATGGCGCCGGTCGCGAGGCCGTAGCGTTCGTGCAGCGTCGGCAGGGCGCCGGCGTCCAGGAAGGCGTCGGGCAGCGCGATCGGCACGATCCGCTTGCCCAGCCCGCGGCTGACCACGGCCGAGGCGACGGTCTCGAAAAGCCCGCCCACCACGGTGTGGTTCTCCAGCGTCACCACCAGCCGATCGGAGTCCACTTCGGACAGGACGGTGTCGGCGTCGAACGGCTTGATGGTCGGCGCGTGCACCACGGCGACGTCGACCCGGCGCTTCGCGAGCTCCTCCGCGGCCTGCAGCGCCCGCATCGTCATCAGTCCACTTGAGACGAACACGACGTCCGAACCGCCGCGCAGCACCGCTGCCTTGCCGAGGCGGAACGAGTAGTCGTACTCGTCCAGCACGGTCGGCACCTTGCCGCGCAGCAGCCGCAGGTACGTCGGTCCTTCGGCGGCGGCCAGCTGCGGCACCGCCTGCTCGATGTCCACCGCGTCGCACGGGTCGACGATGGTGAGGTTCGGCATGCCGCGGAAGATCGCCACGTCCTCGGTCGCCTGGTGGCTGGGCCCGTAGCCGGTCGTCAGGCCCGGGAGCCCGCCGACGACGTTGACGTTGAGGTTCGGCTCGGCGATGTCCAGGCAGAGGAAGTCGTAGGCGCGCCGGGCGGCGAAGACGCTGTAGGTCGACGCGAACGGCACGAGCCCCACCTCGGCCATCCCGGCGGCCGCGCCGAGGAGCAGCTGCTCGGCCATGCCCATCTGGAAGAACCGGTCGGGGTGGGCCGCGGCGAACACGTGCATGTCGGTGTACTTGCCGAGGTCGGCGGTCAGCCCGACGATCCGGTCGTCCGCCTCGGCGAGCGCGGCCAGCGCGTGGCCGAACGGGGCGCTGGTGGTCCGCTGCCCGGGGTCGGCGAACGAGGCGATCATCGCGGAGGTGGTCAGCCGCTTCGGGGTCGTGGCGGTCATCGTGTCTGCTCTCCCGGGTGGTCCTCGGTCAGCTGCTCGCGGCACAGCTGCCACTCGTGCTCCTCGATCCGCATGAAGTGCGCCTTCTCCCTGGCCTCCAGCAGCGGGACGCCGCGCCCGATCCTGGTGTCGCAGAGGATCACCGCCGGCTCGCCGACGGGCGCCGATCGCCGCGCGGCGGCGTCGAGCGCGCGCAGCAGCGCCGGCACGTCGTTGCCGTCGACGCGCTGGGTGAACCAGCCCGCCGCGGCCCACTTCTCCTCGGCGGGCTCGATGCCCAGCACGCCCTTCGTGGGCCCGTCCGCCTGCAGCGCGTTCATGTCCACGACGGCCAGGATCCGGCCGAGCCGGTGGTGGGCGGCGCCCATCGCGGCCTCCCAGGTGGAGCCCTCGTCCAGCTCGCCGTCGGACAGGAAGTTGACGATGCGGGGCTGCTCGCCCCGCAGCCGGGTGCCGAGCGCCATGCCGACCGCGACGGCGAGGCCGTGCCCGAGCGACCCGCCGGAGATCTCCATGCCGGGCGTGTAGGAGGCCATGCCCGACATGGGCAGCCGGGAGCCGTCGGCGCCGTAGGTCTCCAGCTCGTCGACCGGGATGGTGCCGGCCTCCGCGAGCGCGGCGTACAGGGCGATGGCGTAGTGGCCGGTGGACAGCAGGAACCGGTCCCGCTCCGGCCAGTGCGGGTCGTCGGCGCGGAAGCGCAGCTGGTCGACGTAGAGCGCGGCGAGGACGTCGGCGACGCCCAGCGCCTGCCCTACGTACCCCTGGCCCTGCACCTCTCCCATGTCCAGCACGTGGTGCCGCATGCGGAATGCCGCCGCACGCACCCGGTCGGCGCGCGCCGTCAGGTCGCTGCCGGTGGCGATCGTCATCGTGTTCCTCTCAGGCGGTGTAGGCGGTCTCGGAGACTGTTGATGAAGCCGGTTCCGTCTTTGAAGCGGCGTAGCCGCTTAGCCCACGTACGCGGCTTGCGCAGCCGCGGGTTCTCAGGTGTCTTCTCGCGAGAACAGTCCCGACGTGGTGAATTGGCGGGGATCCCACAGTGAGAAGGCACCTGAGGTTCCGCGACCCGCACCGCCACGCAAGACGAGTCTGGAAACAGGCCTCTCAGTGCGCGGCGGCGGGCTGGGGATCGTCGTTCTCCGCGCTGCGGCGGAGCGCTTCCTGCCGCTCCCGCTTGCCGAAGGTCTCGCGGGTCAGCAGGGCGGCGACCAGGCCGAGCACCGAGTAGGCCAGGAACAGCAGCGCGGGACCCGTCCAGCCGAGCGCGAGGAACAGCAGGGTGGTGACGAACGGCGTGAAACCGGAGATCATCGCCGAGATCTGGTAGGCCAGCGAGGCGCCCGAGGAGCGGGTCTTCGCCTGGAACAGCTCCGGGAACCACGCGCCCTGCGAGCCGGCCAGCGCGTTCTGGCAGACGCCGTAGGAGATGGCCACGGTGGCGATGATCGCCAGCACCGAGCCCGTGTTGACCAGGAGGAACATCGGGATCGCCCAGGCCGCGCCGAAGAGGCAGACCCAGACGTACACCGGGCGCCGTCCGACCCGGTCGGTCAGCCCGCCCCAGGCGATCGTGGCGAAGATGCCGATCGCCGAGGCGATGCACAGCGACAGGATCGTCTCGCCGCTGGTGGCCAGCTTCTCCGACTTCAGGTAGGAGATCATGTACGTGATGGCCACGGCGTAGCCCGCGGTCTCGGCGATGCGCAGGCCGATGCCGCGCAGCAGGTTCCGCCAGTCGTCCTTGATCACCTCGACGATCGGCGACTTGACGATCTCGCCGCTGTCCCGGACGTCCTCGAACACCGGCGACTCGGGCACCTTCGACCGCACGATCAGCCCGATGATCACCAGCAGCAGGCTGGCCAGGAACGGCACGCGCCAGGCCCAGTCGCCGGGCAGCGCGACCGAGCCGAGGAAGACGAGGTTGGCCAGCAGCAGCCCGATCGGGAAGCCGGCCTGCACGATGCCGGTGAACTTGCCCTTGCGCAGCCAGGGGGCGTGCTCGTAGGTCATGAGGATCGCCCCGCCCCATTCGGCGCCGTAGGCGATGCCCTGGATGATCCGCACGGTGACCAGCAGCGCCGGGGCGAGCACGCCGACCTGCGCGTAGGTGGGCAGCAGGCCGATGGCGAACGTGGCCAGGCCCATCACGATCAGCGAGGCGACCAGCACGGGCTTGCGGCCGATCCGGTCGCCGAGGTGGCCGCCGATGACGCCGCCGAGCGGCCGGGCGATGAACCCGACGCCTAGCGTGGCGAAGGCTGACAGCGTCCCGACGATCGGTGAGGCGTTCGGGAAGAACGCGGTGCCGAAGTAGAGGGCCGCGGCCGTGCCGAAACCGATGAAGTCGTAGCTCTCGATCACGGCGCCCGCGGTCGATCCCCACGCCACCCGGCGCACGTCCGGTGTGCCGTGCACCGGCCCGCTAATGCGCAGCGGTTCCGCGCTCATCACTCACCTCTTCATTGGGGTAGTTCGACGTTGCCGACACCGGCTCAGCGGTGTCAACACTGCGGGAGATATTCAGCTCTGCTCGCTGGTTTGTCAACAGTGATCTGTCGAGTAAAACTGCTGCCACTAGCGGTAACAACCGTATTTGGCGGGATGCTCTTGTGTGTTGACAGAGCGCTGTTAACATCTCCGCATTCGCTGCTCGAGGAGGAACCTTGTCGGACCGCTGGCCCGGGTGCTCGACCATCAGCTTCCGCCACCTCGGATTGTCCGAGGCGCTCGGCGTGATCGCGGGGTGCGGCTTCGCGGAGATCGATCTGGGCGCGCTGCCCGGCGTGTGCGACCACGTGCCCTACGAGCTGACCGAGGCCGCCGTGGCCGAGGTGGTGTCGACAGTGCGGGCGGGCGGCCTCGCCGTCCGGTCGGTCAACGGCGACATCGGCGACCTCAACCTGGAGCTCGACGCGAACGCCGCCCGGGAGCGGGAGACGCACCTGCGCCGCCTGCTCGACCTGACCGCGGGCTGCGGCGCGGATGCCCTGGTGCTGCCGTGCGGCGCCCAGTCGCACGAGCCGGTGACCGGCCTGGACACCGACCTGGATCGCGTCGCGGGCGAGCTCGCGCGGGCCGCCGGGCTCGCGAGCGCCCACGGCGTGGCGATCTGGGTCGAGGCGCCGCACTTCTTCCGCCTGTGCGCCGACGTCGACCTGGCCGCGAAGCTGATCGAGCGGCTGGATCCGGCGGTGGGTGTCGTGCTCGACACCAGCCACATCGTGGCCTCCGGCGGCGACCCGGCCGCCTTCGCGCTGCGGTTCGGGCCGCGGATCGCCCACGTGCACCTCAGGGACGCCGTCCCCGGCGGGATCAACCACAGCATCGGCAACGGCGTGGTCGATTTCCCCGCCGCGTTCGAGGCGCTGCGCTCCGCCGGCTACGGCGGATCGTTCGCGCTCGAACTCGAAACCCGCGATGTCACCGACGACGAACGGCCCGCCGCGGCGGTGCGCGCCGCCGAGTACATCGCGACCCTGCTCTGAATCGTCGACCGAAGGAGGACCAGCAGTGACCAGCATCCAGCGCACGGCGGTGGTGACGGGCGCGGCCGCGCCGCGAGGCATCGGGAAGGCGGCGGCACTGCGGTACGCCCGCGAGGGGTGGGCCGTCGTCGTGCTCGACCTCGACGAGCCGGCCGCGAAGGCAGCCGCCGAGGACATCGCCGCGCAGACCGGCGCGACGGTGTTCGCGCACGGCATCGACGTCGCCGACGAGCCGTCGGTGCAGGCCGCCTACGACGCGGTGCGGGCCGAGGTGGCCGCGGGCCGGCTGCCCGCGGTCGGCGCGCTGGCCAACATCGCGGGCATCACCTCGCCGGTGCCGTTCCTGGAGACCACCCTCGACCTGTGGAACAAGGTGCTGGCGGTCAACGCGACGGGCACCTACCTGGTCACCAAGGCGTTCCTGCCGGACCTGATCGAGGCGGGCTGGGGACGCATCGTCACCATGTCGTCGGTGTCGGCCCAGCAGGGCGGGGGAGTGTTCGGCAAGACCCCGTACTGCGCCGCGAAGGCCGCCATCCTCGGGTTCACCAAGTCGCTGGCCAAGGAGCTCGGGGCGGCCGGGATCACCGTCAACGCCGTCGCGCCGGGCGCGGTGGACACCGACATCCGCGCGGGCGCGACCACCCCGGAGCTGGAGGACGCCATCACCAGCGGCATCCCGGTCGGCCGTCAGGCCACAGTGGACGACGTGGCCGCCGTGATCACCTGGCTGTCCACCGACGACGCCGGCTACCTGCAGGGCACCACGATCGACATCAACGGCGGGGCGTTCCTCCACTGAGGACGGATGGGTGACATGACGTATCTGTGGGACGACCCGGCCACGTTCGCCGACGACGCGCTGGCCGGGTTCTGCGAGCTGCACGCCGACCTGGTGCGGCAGGTGCCGGGCGGTGCGGTGCGGCGGGCCCGCCCGCAGCGCCCGAAGGTCGCGGTGCTGCCCGGCGGCGGCTCCGGCCACTACCCGGCCTTCTACGGGATCATCGGCCCCGGCCTGGCGGACGGCGCGGTCAGCGGCAACCTGTTCACGTCGCCGTCCGCGCAGGACGCCTACTCGGTGGCGATGGTCGCGCAGTCCGGCGCCGGGGTGGTGTTCGGCTACGGCAACTACGCCGGCGACGTGATGAACTTCGGCCTGGCCACCGACCGGCTGCGGGCCGAGGGGATCGCCGTCGACAACGTGGTGGTCACCGACGACATCGCCAGCGCCCCGGCAGCGGAGGCGCAGCGGCGGCGCGGCATCGCGGGCGACTTCGCGGTCTTCAAGATCATGGGCGCGGCAGCCGACGAGGGCATGGACCTCGCCGGGGTCGTGCGGGTGGGCCGGAAGGCCAACGAGCGCACGCGCACGATCGGCACCGCGTTCGCAGGGTGCACCTTCCCCGGTGCGCCCGAGCCGCTGTTCAGCGTGCCGGACGGGCAGATGGGCCTGGGACTGGGCATCCACGGCGAGCCCGGCCTGCGGGACGTTCCCTTGCCCTCGGCCGGGGAACTCGCGGCCGACTTCGTCAGCAGGCTCCTGGTCGAGAAGCCCGCGGACGCGGGGGAGCGGGTGGCGGTGCTGCTCAACGGCCTCGGCGCGGTCAAGCAGGAGGAACTGCTCGTGCTGTGGCGGCCGGTGGCCGCGCTGCTGCGCGAATCGGGGCACGTCCCGGTGCTGCCCGAGGTGGGCGAGCTCGTGACGAGCCTCGACATGGCGGGGGTGTCGCTCACCGTCACGTGGCTGGACGACGAACTCGAACGCCTGTGGGCGGCTCCGGCGTGGACACCGGCGTTCCGGCGCGGCCGGACGGCCGGCGAGCCGCAGGCGGCGGTCCAGCCTGAGGCGAGTGAGCCGGAAACGACTGCGCCGGTGTACTCGCCCGCCTCGGCCGGGTCCCGCGAGCTCGCGGAACACGTGCTCGCGGCGCTGCGCCAGGTGGCTTCGGCATTGGGGGAAGCGGAAGACGAGTTGGGTGCCATCGACGCCGTGGCGGGCGACGGCGACCACGGCCGCGGCATGGTCCGCGGCATCGGCGCCGCGCTGGCCGCCGCCGAGGAAGCCCAGCGGGCCGGGGCGGGAGCGGGGGACTGCCTCGCCGCCGCCGGGGACGGCTGGGCGGCGCGCGCGGGCGGCACGTCCGGCGTCCTGTGGGGCGCCGGGCTGCGCGCCGCCGGCGAAGCCATCGGCGACCGCGGCGGCAGCGCGGAAGTCGCGGGAGAGGCGGTGGACGCGCTGACCACACGGATCACGACGCTCGGTGGCGCGGCAGTCGGGGACAAGACGCTGGTGGACGCACTGGAACCGTTCCGGGCCGAACTGCTGTCCGCCGTCGCTGCCGGTGCTCCGGCGGCCGCCGCGTGGTCGAGCGCAGCCGAGGCCGCCGACAAGGCGGCCCGGAACACCGCGGAACTGGTGCCGCGCAAGGGACGGGCCCGGCCGCTGGCCGAGCGCAGCATCGGCACGCCCGATCCCGGCGCGGTGTCCACTGCCCTGATCGCCCGGACGATCGCCGACCACCTGACGGGAGAAACCCGATGACCTACCGGATCGCGATCGGCTGCGACGACGCCGGACTGGACTACAAGGAACGCCTCGCCGCCGACCTGCGCGCCGATCCCCGGGTGAGCGAGGTGATCGACCTCGGCGTGCACCGCGACGCCGACGACGTGCACCGGCCGTACCCGGAGATCGGGCTGGCCGCGGGCGAGGCCGTGCGCGCGGGCACCGCCGACCGGGCCGTGCTCGTCTGCGGCACCGGTATCGGGATGGCGCTGTCGGCCAACAAGGTGCCCGGCGTGCGCGCCACCACCGCCCACGACTCGTACTCGGTGGAGCGGTCCGTGCTGTCCAACAACTGCCAGGTACTGGCCGTCGGGCAGCGGGTGGTGGGGCTCGAACTGGCCCGCCGGCTGGTGCGCGAATGGCTCGGTTACGAGTTCGACCACCGATCGCCCAGCGCGGCGAAGGTAGAGTTGATTGCCGAGTACGAACGGTGCTGAGCGCCGTCGGTGGCGCGGAACCGAGGAGGCTGCGAGTGGTGAGCCGTCAGGCGCAGGCAGGCCGGAACCTCCGGCAGATGGCCGTCGACGCCCTGCGGAAGGCGATCACCACCGGTACGTTCCCGCCGGGCACCCACCTAGGCGAGGTGCAGGTGTCCGACCAGCTCGGCATCAGCCGCGGCACGCTGCGCGAGGCGCTGCGCGAACTGCAGCAGGAGGGCCTGGTCTCCTACGGCGATCGCGGCCGGGTCGCGGTCCGGCAGATCGACGAGAAGGACATCATCAACACCTTCACCGTCCGCGCCGCGCTGGAGGCGGTGGCCGGCGAGACGCTGGCCTCCAGCTACTACCGGGAACAGCACTGCCAGAGCCTGCGCGCCGCCGTCGACGACATGGTGGCGGCCGCGCAGGTCTCGCTGGAGGCGCAGATCGAGGCGGACCTGGCCTTCCACGAGCTGCTGTGCGAACTCACCGGGAACGACGCGCTGCTGCGGTCGTGGAAGCTGCTGGAAGGCTCGATCCGCATGTGCATCATGTACCGCGGCCTGGAGCGAGCGCTGAGCAACATGAGCGCCGACCGCCACCTGGAGATCGTCACGGCGATCGAATCGGGCGACCCGGTCAAGACGCAAACGGTGATCCAGGACCACATGGTGGCGACGGCGCAGGCACTGCTGTTCGGGACCGTCCGCAGCCGCAGGCCGATCAACATCCTGGGCGAAGCCCGACCAGTGGACCAGGAAGAACGACCCGAGAAGCACGCCTGACGAACGCCCGGCCCCGGCCGGGCGTTCGCTTGTCCGCCGACATCCATTGTGGACCGCCTGCTCCGCTGCCGGTGGACGCGGTTGCCCTGGTGCGCGCGGTCGCGCTCCGCGATTCCCTGCCACGCCGACTGCGCACCGCGAATCGCCGGCCAGGTATTGCGGGCGGGGTTGTGGGGTACCAGGGGTGTGACGGGCGCGTCGAGGGGGCGGCGCTGTCGGTGCTCACCTGCTCGCGGTCCTCCCCGTTGCCCGTCGCCGCGTGGAGGTGGTCGATGGCAACTCCTTCTTCGAAGGCCCGGGTCGCCCGGCGCGTTTGCGCGCTGGGGTGATGAGGTGGACCGGCGCGAGTTCGTCAAGCTCTCGCTCGCGGGCGCGGGCGCGGTGCTCCTCGGCGGCGTGCCGCGCGCGGGCGAGGCGCAAGGCCTGACCGTCGCCGATCCGGCCAGCACCTTCTTCGCGACCGCGTTCACCGAATATGCCGCCACTGCGACCACCGACAGCACCGGCGACCTGTGGCCGACCTGCTGGGCGGACGACGACTACGTCTACACGGCCAACGGCGACGGACAGGGCTTCGGCGACGATCCGATGGCGGCCATCGTGGTGAACCGGATCGCCGGAACGCCCGAGACCGGCCTGCGCGGCGAACGGCTGGCCGCCGGCGACGCGGTCGCCAAGCCCCACGCCGATCAAAAGCTGTACAACGCGAAGCCCACCGGCATCGTCGCCGTCGACGGCAACGGCGACGGCCGGGACGAGCTGTACCTGGCGGTGCAGGACCTGCGCTTCGCGCCCGCGTCCACCGCGTTCGACGACGCCGTGGACGCCACCGTCGTCAAGTCGGAGGACTACGGGATCACCTGGCAGCAGCCGTCCGAGCCGATGTTCACCGGCCACGTCTTCACCACCGTGATGTTCCTCGACTTCGGCCGCAGCCAGGAGCACGCCCGGTCGCTCGGCCCGGAGAACGCCGGGTACGTGTACGCCTACGGCCTGGACGGCAACTGGCGCGACTCCTACAGCAACACGGTGACTTCGCCGACGAGCCTTTACCTGGCGCGGGTTCCCCGGAACTCGATCCAGCAGCGGGACACCTGGCGGTTCTACGCCGGGGCGGGGAGCGACGGTGGTCCACAGTGGAGCGCAAGCATCGGCGAGAAGGCGCCGGTGCTCACCGACGAACGGCGGCTGTACACCGACCTGTACGGCGAAGGCCGCCGCGATCTGACCGTGATCTCCCAGGGCGGCGTCCTCTACAACGCCCCGCTGCGCCGGTTCATCTACACCTCGTGGACCGAATACACCTTCGAGTTCTACGAGGCCCCGGCGCCGTGGGGGCCTTGGCGGCTGTTCATGTCGAAGGACTTCGGCGCCCAGCCCTGGTTCGGCCGCCCCGGCCGCGTCCGGCTGCTCCCCGTGCCGGGCGGCCACGACGTGCCGGCACCGGAGACCGGCGAACCGAAGCCGGCCTGCGCCGGGCCGAAGAACGGCGGCTACGCCCCCACCATCCCGGCCAAGTTCGTCTCGGCCGACGGGACGCGGATGTGGTTGCAGTCCAACTGGTTCCTGAACGTGGCGTGCGGGCTGCCCAACTACGAGTTCTCGCTGCGCCGCTTCCACGTTTCCCCGCGCAGGCCCGGCGACCCGGGGCAGAACCCGCCCGACCCGGCGGACAACCTCGCCGCCCCCGGGAGAAGGCCGTTCCCCATCGAGAAGTCGGCCCACTACGGCCACGGCGACTACCTCAACAACGGCGTCCGCGAGGAGAGCGAGGACAGCTTCGACGGCGCCCGCAAGCAGGCCGACTTCTGGGGGTACGTCTGGCAGGACGAGTACTGGATCGACCGCGTCGTCTACACGACGGGCAGCATGTTCTCGGATGGCGGCTGGTTCGCCCGCGACCTGACCGTGCAGGTCCGCCAGGGCGCGAACTGGGTGGGCGTCAGCGGCCTGGCGACCGCTCCCGCGTACCCCTACGACAGCACCGCGGGCCCGAACAAGACCTACGTGCTCGCGTTCGACCCGATCGCCGGGGACGGCGTCCGGATCATCGGAATCCCCGGCGGTACGGCGACATTCACGTCGATCGCCGAGCTGGAGGTGTACTTCGACGGCCGGTGACCTGGCGCTGCGGGGCGAACAGCGCGCGACCGGGGGTGCGGTGGTCAGGGCGGGTTTGGCCGGTCACCGTTCGGTCGTGAGTGTTTTGGGCCGCTATGGCGCTCCAAACGCTCACGACCGAAGTGCTTCGCGGCGGTCTCTTCCGGTAACAGGGACACCGCAGGTGAGTACGCTACGCGGCGTAGGAACGCACTTTCGAGCGAGAGGGAGCCTCGTGGGAACGGAGCAGGCCGGGCGGGCGCCGGGGGACACCGATGTGACGCGCGCCGATTCCCTCGCCCGCGAGATCTTCACGGGAGTGGCCAACAAGTGGGCCCTCCTGATCATCGGCGTCCTGCGGGACCGCACCCTGCGCTTCACCGAGCTGCGCGCCGAAGTGGAGGGCATCAGCCACAAGATGCTCACCCAATCCCTGCGAAGGCTTGAACGCGACGGCGTGGTGCACCGGACGGTGCACGCCACCGTGCCGCCGCGCGTCGAGTACCGCCTCACCGAAGCGGGCCGAGCGCTCCGCGACACCGTCAACGGCATGTGCGCGTGGACCCTGACGCACCTCGACGAGATCGAGGCATCTCGCCGCCGCTTCGACGCGCAGCAGCACGCCTGACCTGAACCGGCGGTTCCGAATCGTCACCTCGCTCGTGCGGGACTTGCTGACGACCGCCGCCGGAGCGGCCGCGATCCCATCCGCCGGGCGCCTGCCGAGCCGTTCACCGGGTGAGGAGTTCGCGCAGGGCCTTGGTGACCTCCGCGGGGGCTTCTTCGGCCATGAAGTGACCGCAGGAGACCGGGATGTGGCGGAGGTCGGGCGCCCATTCGCGCCAGCGGGCGGCGGCGTCGAAGCCGAGCACGGCGCCCCAGTCCTGCTGCAGGACGGTCACCGGCATCCGCAGCCGGTTCCCGGACTCCCGGTCGGCCCCGTCGTGCTCGACGTCGACGTGGGCCGATGCGCGGTAGTCGGCGACGATCGAGGTGACCGCTTCGCGGGAGGCCGTCAGGTAGGCGGCGCGGACGTCGGCGGGGATGGCGCCGGGGTCCTGGGTCCAGACGTCGAGGAAGTGGCCGAAGAACGCGTCGGCGCTGGCGCTGATCATCTGTTCCGGCAAGCCGGGCGGCTGGGCCATCAGGTAGAGGTGGAAGCCCACCGCGGCCGAGGTGCCGTGCATCACGTTCCACATGTCCAGCGTCGGCAGGACGTCGAGCGAGGCGAGGTGGGTGATCGTCTCGGGGTGGTCGAGGCCGGCGCGGATGGCGACCAGGGCTCCTCGGTCGTGCCCGGCCAGGGCGAAGCGCTCGTGGCCGAAGGCACGGGCGAGGGCGACGACGTCGGCGGCCATGGTGCGCTTGGAGTAAGTCCGGCCGTCGGTGTCGGCGGGCTTGTCGCTGTCGCCGTATCCGCGCAGGTCGGGGCAGATGACGGTGTGGTCGGCGGCGAGGTCGGCGGCGACGTGCCGCCACATCAGGTGGGTCTGCGGGAAGCCGTGCAGCAGCACGATCGGGCTGCCCGAGCCGCCCACGGCCGCGTTGAGCGTCACGCCGTCGGCGACGGTGACGCGCTGGTAGTCGAATCCGGTGATCGTCGGTGCCATGGTGGGCCTTCCTCGTTTCGCGTTGATCCGTCGAGCCTGCGCGCGGCCGATCAACAACCGGTCAACGGCGGCTCAGCACGGGCAGCTCACCCGAAGGCGTCCGGTTCCTGACACCGGCGCTGCTTTCCAGGACGGCCATGCCCGCGCCTCGTTCTGAACCGGCCCCTTATAAGGTGCGTGGTGTGTCTGTGCAGGTGAGCGCGTCGAGGATGACCTTCGGCCTGCTCGGTCCGCTGGAAGCGGTCGGCGCGAGCGGCCCGGTCGACCTCAAGGGACCGCTGCACCGCGCCGTGCTGGCCCGGCTGCTGATCGCCAGGGGGCGCGTCCTGCCCCTCACCCGGCTCATCGACGACCTGTGGGACGACCCGCCGGAGAGCGCGGTCGGCACCGTCCGGACCGTCGTTTCCAGCTTGCGCCGAGCCCTCGAACCGGACCGGCCGCCCCGCTCTCCCGCCCGGCTGCTGGTGACGGCGGCGCCGGGCTATGCGCTGCGCGCGGAATCCGGATCGGTGGACGCCCAGCGGTTCGAGGCGGCGGTGGGCGACTCCGCGTCCATGCTCGCGGCGGGGCGGGCTGATACTGCGCTGTCCACTTTGGACGAAGCTTTGGAGCTGTGGCGGGGGCCCGCGCTCGCGGAGTTCGACGGCCGGGCCTGGGCGCGTCACGAGATCTCGAGGCTCGACGAGCTGCGGCTGCTGGCCGTGGAGCGGCGGGCGCAGGCGGCCTTGGCGCTGGGGCGGGCGGCCGAGGCGGTGCCCGATCTGGAAGGCCAGGTCGCCGAACACCCCTGGCGCGAGACGGCCTGGCAGCTGCTGGCGCTCGCGCTCTACCGCAGCGGGCGGCAAGGCGACGCCCTGGGCGTGCTCCGCGAGGCGCGCAAGGTCCTGGCGACCGAGTTGGGCGTGGACCCCGGCCGGAACCTGCAACGGCTGGAGGCGGACATCCTCAGCCAGGCGCCGCACCTGTCCGCGGCGCCCGCCCCGGCCGAGGCACAGGCCGGCGCCGACCAGCCGGTCGAACCGCCGATCGTCGGCCGCGCGGCCGAGCTCGCGCAGCTCGCGGCCGCCGGCGCTCGCGGCCGCCTGGGGCTGGCGCTGATCTCCGGCGAAGCCGGGGCGGGCAAGACCGCGCTCGCCGAAGCCCTGACCGACGAGCTGGCGGCCGCCGGCTGGATCACCGCTTGGGGGCGCAGCTCGGAGCAGGACGGCGCACCCGCCGGGTGGCCCTGGACGGAGATCACCACCGTCCTCGCGGCCGCGGGGCATCCGCCGCCCGTGCCACCGGCGGCGGGCGAAGACCCCGCCGCGGCGCGGTTCCGGATGCACCGCGAGGCCGCCTCCTACCTGTCCGCCGTCGCCGAGCGCGCACCCGTGCTGCTGGTGTTCGACGACCTGCACCGGGCCGGCGAGGAAACCCTTTCCCTGCTGGCATTCCTGGCGGCGGCGCCCGTCGACCGGCGGGTGCTGGTCGTCGCGACCTACCGCAGCACCGAGATCTCCGCAGCTCTCACCGACGCGCTAGGCCGCTTCGCCCCGGCCGAACCCACCCGGGTCTACCTGGGCGGCCTGGCGGAGTCCGAAGTGGACGAGCTCGCCCGTGCGGTCGCCGGCCGGGAACTGGATGCCGCGACCACCCGCGCGATCCACCGGCGCAGCGGCGGCAACCCGTTCTTCGTCCGGGAGCTCACGCGGCTGTTCGACGCGGAGGGGAGCAAAGCGCTCTCCGGGATTCCGGCGGGCGTGCGGGACGTCATCCGCCGTCGCCTGGCCGGGCTGCCGCAGCCGGCGCGCACGGTCCTGCGCCAGGCCGCGGTCGTCGGCCGCGACGTCGACCTCGATCTGCTCGTCCCGTTGGCCGGGGACGAGGGCCTGGTGCTCGACGTGGTCGAATCGGCGCTGCTCATGGGATTCGTGGGTGAACCGGGTCCGAACCGGCTGCGGTTCACCCACGAGCTGATCCGCGACACGCTCTACGAGGAAGCGCCGCGCCTGCGCCGGGCCCGCTGGCACGCCGCCATCGCGGAGACGATCGAGCAGCTGCGGCCCGGCGAGGTGGAATCCCTGGCGCACCACTACTTCCACGCCGACGACCGCCGGACGGCGGGCCGGGCCGCACGCTACGCCAAGGAGGCGGCCGAGGCGGCAGAGCGGCGGTTCGCCCCGCACGAGGCGGCGCGGCTGTGGCGGCAAGCGATCGTGGCCCACGACCGTTCCGGGAGCGGCGATGCGCGCGCCCGGCTCGAACTGATCACGGGCCTGGTGCGGGCCCTCGCCGTCGCGGGCGGGCTCGACGAGGCCCGGCGGCACCGCGCCGAGGCGATCGCCGCGGCCGACGAGCTCGGCGATCCCGACCTGACTGCGCGGGTGATCGGCGCGTTCGACGTGCCCGCGATCTGGACCCGCAACGATGACGAAGATGTTGCGCGGCAAGTCATCGAGGCAGCCGAGCGCACCCTGGCGGTTCTGCCGGACGACCGGGCCGAAGCACGCAGCCGGCTGCTCAGCACACTCGCGCTGGAACTGCGCGGCACGCGGGCGCGACGCGGGCACGAGGCCGCCGTCGAGGCCGAGGCGATCGCCCGCGAGCGGGACGATCCGGCGCTGCTCGCGTTCGCCCTCAACGGCCGGTTCATGCAGTGCTTCCAGCGCGCCGGGCTCGCCCCGCAGCGCGCCCGCATCGGCGCGGAGCTGGTCGAACTGGCGGAACGCCACGGCCTGGTGACCTTCGAGGTGCTCGGCCGCCTGATCCTGATCCAGGCCCACTGCGCGCTGGCTGAGTTCGCCGCCGCCGACGCGCACGCGGCGGCCGCCGACCGGCTCGCCCGGCGCCACGAGATTCCCCTGGTGGGCGTGTTCACCGAGTGGTACGCCGCGCTACGGCTGGCGGTTTCCGGCGAATCGGCGGCGGCGGAGGCCGCTTACCGCGCGGCCGCGATCCGGTTGCGGGGCACCGGGATGCGGGGCGTGGAACAGGGCGCTCTCCCGCTCGCCCTGCTGGGCCTGCGCCTGCCGGATCTGTCCGAAGTGGACTGGAATGCGGACTGGGGTCCGTACGAGGACTGGGTTCGCCCGCTGGGCCTGCTCGCCGCCGGTCGCCGCGAGCAGGCCCGGGAAGCGGCGCGGGCGCTGCCCGACTCGCCCCGCGATCTGCTCTACGAGGCACGCCTGTGCCTGGAAGCCGTGCTGGCCATCGGCCTCGCGGACCGGCCGATGATGGCGCGGGTCTACGAGCAGCTCCAGCCCGCGGCGGGCGAACTCGCCGGTGCGGGCAGCGGCCTGCTCGTGCTCGGCCCCGTCGCGCAGTACCTGGGCGACCTGGCCGCCGCGCTGGACCGGCGCGAAGCGGCCGGGAACCACTACCGGCAAGCGGCGGCCATCGCGCGGCAAGCCGGGGCGCCGCACTGGATCGCCGCCGCTCGCACCCGCCTGACCTGAGGCGCCGTTTCCGAGTGGTGTGCGGGCCCGTGTGGGACGTGGCCGCCTGGGGAGCAGGGCGGCGATCTCGCGCGAAATCGCCGTTCCTCAGGCGTGCGGAGTGGTGATTTCGCGCGAAATCGCCATCAGCGTCGGGCACCGGGCGCCTTCGGGATGAGCCGGGCGTAGCCACCCCGAGGCGGTCCCTGAGTCAGGCCAGCGCGGCCGGTGGCGTGTCGGCGCGTCGCCCGGCCTGCACGGCCGCGAAAGCCCCGGCGATGCCATCGATCCCCGCCGTCATCGCCGCGGCGTCCAGCGAGTAGGGCAGTCGCACGAAACGCTCGAACGCCCCGCCGATCCCGAACCGCGGCCCGGCCGCCAGGCGCACGCCGAACTCCGGGGCCACGGCGGCCAGCGCCGAGCTCACCGGCTGGGGGAACCGCGCCCACACCGACAAGCCGCCCGCGGACGGGCCGGTCGTCCAGTCGGGCAGGCGCGCGGCCAGCAGGTCCAGCAGCAGGCCGCGGCGCAGCCGGAGGTCGGCCAGCCGGTCCGGCAGGAGCCGGTCGATCTCGCCCAGCAGCTCGGCGCACGCTAGCTGTTCCACCACCGGCGTGCCGAGGTCGATCCCGGACCGCGCCTGCCCGAGCCGCTGGACGAGGCCGGCGTCGGCGCGGATCCACCCGACCCGCAGGCCGCCCCAGAAGGTCTTGGCCGCCGAACCGATCGAGATGACGCCGGTGTGGTGCGCGGCCAGCGGAACCGGCGGATCGACGTCGAGGGCGAGCTCCGCCATCGTCTCGTCCACCACCACCGGGCAGCCCGGCCGCAGCTCCGCCCGGTCCCGCTCGGGCAGGCAGAGGCCGGTCGGGTTGTGGAAGTCCGGCAGGAGGTAGGCCATCGCGACGCCGCGGGTGGCCGCGGACAGGCTCTCGACGTCCCACCCGGTGTCGGTGACCGGGACCGGGACGACTTGGCACCCGGTCGCGCGGAAGACCTGCAGCGCATGCGGATAGGTGGGGTGCTCGACGACGACCCGGTCGCGGGGCCGCAGCAGCGTGCGCGCGATCAGCCCGAGGGCGTGCTGGGCGCCGCTGGTGATCAGGACCTGGTCCGGGGTCGTCGCCAGCCCGCGGTCGGCGTACCGCCGGGCGATGGCGGTGCGCAGCTCGGGCAGCCCGCGCTGCGAATAGCCGTGGCGCGGCAGGTGGCGGGGGAGCTGGTCCAGCGCCCGGCGGTACGCCCGGTGCAGGGCCTCGCCGGGAGCAGGCGGGGCCGCGTGGGAGAAGTCGATCAGGTCCCGGCCGGTGGTGTCCGGCTCCGGTCGGGACCCACCCGGCGGAACCCGGGTCCGGCTGCGCGACCGGGCCCGAGCGCTGAGATATCCCTGCTCGCGCAGCGCGGCGTAGGCCGTGGACACCGTGGTGCGGCTGATCCCGAGCACCGCGGCCAGATCCCGCTCGCCCGGCATCGTGGTGGCCAGCGGCAGCCGGCCGTCGAGGATCAGCAGGCGGATCAGGTCGGAGAGGCGGCGATGCGCGGGCCCCGGGCCCGCGGACCAGTCGCCCAGCAGGCGGGCGAGCGCGCGGCTGCTCGTGTTCATGAGGCCAGAGTCTACGATCTGGCCCTTTTATCCCATGCCAGATGGCGGGCACGATCGGCGGCGTTGATCCCGAACCGACGTTGAGGACACCCGTGGCTTCGATCTCGCAACCGAAAAGCCGCCGCCATTCGGTGGCCCGCAGGATGACGGCCGCCGAGCAGCTCCGCGCCGAGAAGAAGGCGTGGCGGTTCCCGCAGCTGGTCGTGGGGCTGATCGGGTACGGCACGTCCCTCACGTTCCTGGTCCAGTCGTCGCTGGGGGCTTCGAGCTGGAGCGTTCTGGCGGAGGGCATCTCGCTGCGCTCGGGGATGACGTTCGGCTGGGCGACGAACCTGACGGCCGTCGCCGTGCTGCTCTGCTGGATCCCGCTCCGGGAACTGCCGGGGATCGGCACCTTCCTGAACGTCGTCCTGGTCGGAACGTCCGCGGACGTCGCCGCTACCTTCGTGCCGATGCCCGCTTCGCTGCCGCAGCAGCTCGGCTACTTCGTCCTCGGGCTGCTGATGCTGACCTTCTTCGACGCCGTCTACCTGGGGGCCAGGTTCGGCTCGGGGCCGCGGGACGGGCTGATGACCGGCGCGGTGCGCATCACCGGCAGGCCGATCTGGGTGGTCCGCACCGGGATCGAGGTGGTCGTCCTGGCCGCCGGCTGGATCCTGGGCGGCACGGTCGGGTTCGGCACGCTGCTGATCGCGTTCTGCATGGGCCCGATGGTGCAGAACTTCCTGCGCTTCACGACCGTTCGCCTCGCCGGCGACCACGATTGACCGCAGTGGGCGGACCCGAGATCCTCAGGTCCGCCCACTGTGGACGTTCCTACTGCTGTGCGAGCGAGTCCGCTGGGGCGTCGATCCGGCGGAGCGAGCGCTCCTTCGTTTCCGGCAGCAGCAGGCCGCAGACGATGCTCAGCACGCCGTACACCCCGAGCATCACGCCGATGGCGTTGCTGCCGTACGCGGCGACCAGACCCGCGGCGAGGACGGGCGGCACACCGCCGCCGATGATGGTCGCCACGTTGTAGCTCATGCCCGCCGCGGTGTAGCGGTGCCCGGTGGCGAACAGCTCCGCCAGGTAGGCGGCCGCCGGGCCGAGGACGATCCCGCCCCCGATCATCAGCAGGCACAGGCCGATCCCGGCGAGCGCGGTGTTCGCGGTGTCGATGACCGGGAAGGCGATCAGCCCGCAGACGAAGGTGACCACGTTCCCGACGAGGACCACCCGGCGCCTGCCGAACCGGTCCGACGCCGCCGCACCGGCCGCCGTGGCCGCGGCCAGCACGATCCCGCCGACCACGCCGAGCGCGAGCATGGTCGGGCGCGGGATCGCCAGCACCGTGCTGCCGTAGGTGGTGAGGTAGACGGTGCCCATGTAGTTCAGCGCGAACGCCGCGGCCACGGTGCCCCCGGCGAGCAGGATCAGCCGGGTGTCGCGGCCGAACGCGGCGCGCAGCGGCGCGGCGTCCTGGATCCGGCGTTCCCGCTCGGCGTGCAGCTCGCGGAAGACCGGGGTCTCCTCGATCCGCAGCCGCACGTAGAGGCCGATGCCGACCAGCAGGGCGCTGAGCAGGAACGGGATCCGCCAGCCCCAGGCCAGGAACGCGTCCGGGCTCAGCACCAGCTCGACCGCCAGGAAGGTCGCGCTGCTCAGGCCGAAGGCCGTGCCGGGACCGAGCTGCGGGAACATCCCGAAGCGGCCGTGCTTGCCGGGCGGGGCGTACTCCACCGCGAGCAGGGCCGCGCCGCCCCATTCACCGCCCACCGCGACGCCCTGCAGGAACCGCAGGACCATGAGGATGACCGGCGCGGCGATCCCGAGCGTCGCCGAACCCGGCAGCACGCCGATGGCCACGGTCGAAAGCCCCATCAGCAGCAGCGTGTAGACCAGGGTCCGCTTGCGCCCCAACCGGTCTCCGAGGTGGCCGAACAGCGCGGAGCCCAGCGGGCGGGCGACGAACGCCACCGCGACCGAGGCGAGCGAGGCGATCGTGCCCGCCGCGGTGCCCAGCGCGGGGAAGAAGACCTTGGGGAACACCAGCGCGGCCGCGGTGCCGTAGATGAAGAAGTCGTAGAACTCGATCGTCGTGCCGGCGAAGGAAGCGAGCGCGATCCGGCGCGTCGGTAACGCGGCTTCGCCGTCGTGGGTGGTCATGGGCAGTCCTCACGTGTCGGGATGGCAACGGGGCCGGAGCAAGATCATCGCCGGTCGCCCCGGAGGACCTCAAGCCGGAGTGCGTCGCCGCACCCGCTCGAGACCCTGCCGGGCATCCTGCACCAGAGGTGCGACAGGCGACGCCGCGGCCGTGCACGCCGGCGATCGAACGGTCTCCTCCGGGAACCGGGGCGCGCCTGAGCCTTCCCGATTTCGCGCAAGGGGCTCCGCCTGTCCCGCCCGAAGGCACCCGGCACCCGGCAGTAGGTGGCGTTTTCGCGCGAAACCGGCGCCCCGCCCTCACGCGGAACGCCGGTTTCGCGCGAAAACGGCGTTCTGGGTCGCCGGCGGGCACGTCCCG
>NZ_JBWKKH010000065.1:0-25116 GCF_056431645.1 Saccharopolyspora sp. NPDC045839 | reverse complement strand
TCTACCAGGACCCCACGCCCACTCTCCTCACACCCCCGACACACACCACCTCAAGACCCCACTCCCCATTCCACTGAGATCACCTCAATGGAAATCAGACCTTCGATTTCCATTGAAATTGCGGACTTCCGGGTCAGAGGGGGTGTGGGATGCGGTCCGCGACCGGGGCGAGGGTGACCGGGAGCGCCGGGAGGGTCTGGTACCAGTACGCCACCGACGAGACGTCGTCGGAGCGCTTGTTGGCGTGCCCGTGCTCGATGGTCACCTTGATGGACTTCTCGAACACCACCGGGTCTTCGACGTGGAAGCGGTAGTAGGACACCTGCCCGCTCCAGTTCGGCCCGCCCGGCATGGTCAGCCCGTGGTACGGCGCCTGGTACGGCTGGTTCGGGCACCACGCGGTGTTGAAGTAGTCCTCGGTGCCGGTGCCGTGCAGCCGCGGCGGCCAGGGTTCGCCGTCGATGAAGAACATGTCGTCGCCCTCGCCGTACCAGTTCCAGTCGCTGGTGTGGCGGAGGTTGTGCACGTTGAGCACCGTGCCGACGTAGTGGCCGCGGCCCTCGGCCTCCAGCAGCACGTAGTTGCCCGCGCCGTCGGTGTTGGTGCCGCCGAAGAGGAACTCCTCGTTGGTCTGATCGCCCTGCTCGACGCCGTCGGTGGGGTTCTGCCGCCGCCACTGGGCGTGGAAGTAGCCCAGTTCCGGGTCGGCTTCGCCGTAGGTCTCGTAGTCGATGTAGTAGTAGAACGTCACCGGCTTGACGCTCATCTCGCTGATCAGCTCGAAACGGGCGCGCCCGGCGAAGGGCATCGCGAACCAGCAGTTGAAGCCCTTGCCGTCCTGCGGGCTCATCTGCAGCGGCGCGGAGGAGAAGTTGGCGCTGCGACCGTGCCCCATGCCGAAGAAGTCGCCCAGCGGCACCAGCACCGCGGGGTGCGCCGAGTCGTCCCAGGTGATCTTCAGGACGAGCCGCCGCAGGTAGTCGCCTTCCAGCTCGGCGGGCTTGCCGACGTGGTCGAGGGCGACGGTGCACCAGATGTGGGTGATCACGCCCGGCCCGGCGATGTCGGCCAGCTCCCTGGTCTCGCCCGGCTCGATGCGCGTGTTGTCGGTATTGCCGCCGGTGCGGTCCCAGCTGGACACCCGGCCGCGCCGGGTCTGCCGCAGCCGGGGCAGATCCCGCAGGCTGCTGCCGAAATCCCCGTATCCGGACAAGATTCCTCCCCAGTGGTAGCGACTGTGCTCCTGATCACGTTCTACCACGCGGCACTCGCCGCCAAGCCGTTTTCCGCCGGGACGGCCCGATCGCTACGCGCCGGGGGCGCAGGAACCGCGTGCCCAGTTCCCGGTCCCAGCGCCGGAACAGCTGCGGGTAGATCGACGCGGCCGGCTCCGGTGATCCGTCGGCGACCCGCATCGCGATCAGCCACCGGCCGGAGACGCCGAAGGCCCAGACCGCCTCGTCGCCCTCGTAATTGCCGCGCGCGTCGGGCTCCGGGGGAACCGCCACTTCGACGGCTTCTCATCGGTGCGCGCATCTCCGGCCATCGGTAACCACCCGCCGGCGAGGACGACCACCGTGATCATCCCGGCCGGGCCGGGAGTTTATGGGAATCCGGTGCCGGATTTCCGCGGAACGCCCGGAATCCGGGTCACGACACGTCCTCGACGTCCCGCCATTCCGGCCCGAAATCGCCGTCCTGCCAGCGGAATCCGTCCGTCACCAGCAGGTTCGGTTCGCCCTGCGGGTCGTCCGGCGGCCGGCTCCACGACTGGACGGTCAGCTCGTCGCCGGACAGCGTCACGGTCGCCGGGGCGAGCCCGGTGCCCTGCGGGCCCGGGTCGTCGCCCAGCAACGCCTGGATCAGCCGCGGTGAATCCGGTGGCGATCCGCCGTCGTATACCTGCACTTCGCGGCGGCTGGTGCCGTCGGCCAGTTCGCAGCTCACCGCCAGCACGGCCTCGGGACGGCCGTCGCCGGTCAGGTCCCGGAACCGGCCGTGCACGATCGCCTCGTATTCCTCGTCGCAGCCCCGCTCCGCCAGCACGGCCGTCCAGTCCGCACCGCCGAGCGGGCCGTAGGGATCCGGCTCGCACAGCCGGGCCGCGCCCGGTTCCGCGGTCGAGCAGTGGCGCACGTAGGCGTCCCAGCCCAGCGGCGGGTTCAGCGGGTCGTAGAACGTCGAGAACACCAGCGCCGAATCGCCGTGCCGGTAGGTCACCGCGCCGTTGCGGTAAACCCCGCGGGTCTCCAGGATTCGCGCGAACCCGGCGGGATCGTCCACCAGCCCGTCGGCGGCGACGCCGTCGTCCACCACCAGCGGCGCCGACATCGCCGCCAGGACCGCGTCCATCCGGTCCTGGCAGGCCATGTCGTGCATGCTCTGCAGCTGCGCGATCGCCTGGCGGCTGAGCGCTTCCGGCGGCAGGTCCGCGATGGCGACGTCCGCGGGCGGGCAGCCGCCGCGGGATTCCCCCGGTCGCAGGAAGTCCGTGCCCACCTCGCGGTCGAATTCCGCCAGCATCTGCGGGAAGAGCTCGGCAACCGTCCGCAAGGTGGACGTGTACGCGCCGATGGCCACCAGCCACTCGCCCGACGTGGTGAACGTCCACACCGGACCGCCGCCGATGTCGGTGACCACCTGGCCTTCCGGATCCATGGTGATGTCGGTGGTGGTGAACAGCGCCGACGCGTCGCCGAACCACGGGCGCGCGATCTTCGTCCACACGGTGCCACCGCTGGTGGTCAGGCGCTGGCAGGTGCCGGCCGAGCGCAGCGCGTCCCGCACCGGCGCCACGTCGTCCGGCGCCAGCTGCACGATCGCCACCTGCGCAGGGGTTTCCTCGCCGATCGTGTAGCCCTTGAAGACGGCGGAGCTCGCGGTGCGGAACTGCTGGACGACCGGCACCTGGGCGCAATCCTCCACCGCCGCGAGGAAGAAGCCCCGGTCGAACGAGTAGTCCTCCTGCGACCGGAACCAGCCGCCCTCCGCCGGCAGCAGCGCAGCCACCTCCTGCGGCGAACGCACCTCGGGTGGCCGGTTCCACCAGATCCCCAGCCCGACACCGGCCGCCACGACTGCGACGAGGGCCAGCACCCGGAGTCCGTACCGCATCAGCAACCACCCGCCCGGTCCGGGAACGTCCAGGACTCGCCGCCGAGGGCGGAGAAAACCGCCCCGTACCGCGGGCTGAAGCCGGTCATCTCGAACTCGCCGGCATCGGGCTTCGCGGTGTAGGTCTGCGGTTTCCCGTCGATGACGAGGTCGACGTCGATCACCCAGCGGTAGTGGCCGTCGTCGGCGCGCGATTCGACCTGGAACACCACCGTCTCGCCGTCGGCGAGCTGCTGCGCCTGACCGGCGAAGTACGGCTCGCCGAGCCGCCTGCCGTCGAGCACCCGCGCCACCGGGCGGAACTCGTCGAGGTCGAAGCCGACCCGCTTCGCGGGCAGGTCGCCCTGCGGCGTGCTGCAGAGCAGCGTGCCGGCGACGTTCGGCTCCCGGCTCAGGATCCGGGCGCGCATGTTCGTGATCACCACGTCGCGGGAGCGGGCGCCCTCGATGGTCACCGTCGTGCCGTGCACGCCGGCCTTCACGGCGCGGCGCAGCGCCGGCGAATCGGCCAGGAACTCCGCAGGCGTCCCGATTTCCGTGGGTTCGGCCACGCCGGGCAGCGCGTAGCTGCGATCCTCCACCGGGCCGCCGTCCGAGCTCGCCCAGACCAGCACCGGCGGGCGCAACACGTCGCGGGCGACGTTCCACAGCATCGGCGCGGCGATCCCGGCCAGCGCGCCGACGAGCGCCACGACCACGAACGCCGGGCCGCTCAGCAGCCGTTGCCACCACTTGCGCCGCGGTGTCGCGGCGCCGGATCCATCCGATTCCGTCGCCACCAAGCGTCGCCTCCTCGGTTATACGCCCAAGGATCAACATCCCCGAGCGTACCGAGCGCGCGAGCGCCCAGTGGCGGCATTCGCCCGATCACCGCTGCCCGCAAGGCGAAAGTCGCCCGATGCGAGCAACGCCGGCGGATCAGCGCAGTTCTCGATGCGGCGCACGCGGTTGCGGATCCGGGCCGCGGAGCGCGCCGCCCGGGTAGCTGCGGATCGGGGCGGTTGCCGAGGCAGTCGGTGAACTCCCCCAGCTCGCCCGCGTGCTCGGGCGGGATCGCCTGGCGGCGAATCCGGTGGCGAGCCCGCTACCCGCCGGGCGGCGCGGATTCGGTGACACGACGTGCGTGCGGCTTCACGCTGCGACTTCGCCGAGGCCCCCGCCGCTCCTTCCTGACGGTCGCGGGCTCCGGGTGGTTAGGGTCTTCGCGTTGCGTTGACTCGTCGGAGGTGTGTGACCGTGACCCGGCAGGTGGGTAGCCGCTACAAGCTGCGCGAAGAACTCGGTCGCGGCGGGTTCGGCACCGTCTGGCGCGCCGACGGCGCCGACGGCGAGGTCGCGGTGAAGGTGCTGCGCCCCGAGCTGACCGAGGATCCGGACGTGGTCAGCCGGTTCGTGCGGGAACGGACCGTGCTGCTGAAGGTGCGCCACCCCAACCTGGTCCAGGTGCGCGACCTCGTGGTGGAGGGCGACGTGCTGGCCCTGGTGATGGACTTGGTCGAGGGCCCGACCCTGCGCGAGCACCTGACGGCCTCCGGACCTCTCCCGCCGCAGCGCGCGGCGAATGTCGTCGCCGACCTGGCGAACGCGCTGGCGGTCGTGCATGCGAACGGCGTCGTGCACCGGGACATCAAACCGGCCAACGTGCTGCTGTCCCGCACCGAACCCGAACCGGTTCCGCTGCTGACCGACTTCGGCGTGGCGCGGTTGGTCGAGGGCACCGTGCTGACCACCGCGCAGGCCATCATCGGCACGCCCGGATATCTGGCACCGGAGCTGGTCAAGGGACAACCCGCTACGCCGGCCGCAGATGTCTACGCCTGCGGGATCCTGCTGTACGAGCTCGTCACGGGCAGCGTGCCCTTCCGCGCAGACCACCCGCTCGCAGTCCTGCTCCGGCACGTCAACGAGGAAGCCCAGCGCCCGGAGGCGATGCCGGACGCTCTGTGGCACGTCGTCGCGCGCTGCCTGGCCAAGGATCCGCAGTCCCGCCCGTCGACGCAGGAGCTCGAAGCGCGGCTGCGCGGCCTCGACGGCAACATCCCGACCGGCCCGATCGCGACGCCACGGCACGACACCCGGATGCCGACCGCTCAGCACGCGCCGACCAGGATCGCCGGAGCCGCGCCGGGCGGGCCCAAGCGCCGCTTCGGAATTCCGGTGCTGGCCGGGGTTTCGGCGATCTGCCTGGGCGGCGGCGTCGCCCTGGGAGCGAGTGCCGCACGACCACCTGCCCCCGCTCCCCCGCAGGCGCAGTCGATTCCGCTCTCGCAGACAGCGGTCACCCAGGTCGGCAACGGCTGGGGTCCGGTCGGGCTGAACAGCGCGGTCGGCGGCGAATACGCGGACGACGGCGGTCCGCTCACCATCGCGGGGCAGGTCTACCAGCACGGTTTCGGAGCCCACGCACCCAGCCAGGTGCGCGCCTACCCCGGCGGTGGGTGCACCCGGCTCGACGCGTCCGTCGGCGTGGACGACGCGTCAGGTGGTGGCAGCGTCACGTTCCAGGTGCTCGCCGACGGTCGGCTCGTGCACGACAGCGGCCTGCTCACCGCCGGGCAGCCGGCCCAGCCCATCTCCCTGGACATCTCCGGAGTGCAGGTGCTCGACCTGGTCGTCACCGACGGCGGCGACAACCAGTACTCCGACTGGGCGGACTGGGCGGAACCGGCCTTGACCTGCCAGTCCGGCTGAGTGTCCGCAGTGGACGGATGTCAGCGCTGCGGCGGCGTGTAGTTCTCGATGCGGCGCACCAGGTTCCGGATCCGGGCCGCGTACAGCGGCGAGAGCGCGTAGCCCGGGTAGCTGGCGAACCAGCTGGCACTGCCCAGGCTGACCGCGTCGGCGCCCGCCCAGAAGTACTCGCGGCAGTCGTCGAAGCTGCGGATGCCGCCGGTGGCGATGATCGGCAGCGTCACCCCGGCGTCGCGCAGTTCCTTGACCACCCGCAGGCCGATCGGCTTGATCGCGCGGCCGGAGAGCCCGCCGAAACCGTTCTTCAGCAGCGGCTGCCCGGTGTTCGGGTCCAGCCGCAGGCCCTTGACGGTGTTGATCGCGGTCAGGGCCGCCACCCCGTGCCGGGCCGCCAGCCGGGCGTGGCCGAGGTAGTCGTAGTCCGGCGAGAGCTTCAGGATCACCGGGTGGTTGCTGCGCGGCACCGCCTCGGCCAGCACCGACTCGATGATCTGGTTGAAGTCGAAGTTGACGTTGTGGCAGGAGACGTTGAACTCGACCGCGGCGATCTCACCGGCCGGCACCGCGGCGTTGACCTTGTCGACCAGCGTGACGAACTCCTCGACGGAGAAGCCGCCGACGGAGATGATGGTGTTCTGCTCGCGGGTGCGCGGGTAGTAGTCGCGCAGGTAGGCGTCGATGCCGACGTTGCACCAGCCGAAGGCGTTGAGCCAGCCGCCGTCGACCTGCCGCAGCGCCTGCCCGTAGCGCTTGATCAGCGCGGGCAGTTCGTGCAGCGGCCACACGTCGCGGGTGGTGAAGTGCCCCTCGCGGGGCTCGACGGTGACCGTGCGGGTGGTGACCGCGCCGAACCGGGACAGCGGCACGAACTGCGAGATCGGGCTCATGCCGTAGGGCACCAGCTTGGTGTTGGCCACGCCGTAGCCGAGCAGGCTGGACGAGGTCACCAGGCGGTTGCGCAGTCTGATGTCGCCGAGCCGCACGCCGAGCTCGGACGGGACGTCTCGCACCAACCGAAGGTTGCGCTCCTGGGCCACGCTCACGATCTCCTCCTACCCGACGTCTCCACGCCGTCGACTCCTATTGTCCCTCACCCGGAGCAGTGCACCGCCCCGGGTTCGCACATCGCCCCCGCGCGCAGGGTTGCCTTTCGCACATCTTTCTTGTTCGATTGAACTCATGGAAAGTTCGGAACGAACTTCGGCGATCATCGAGCGGCTGCGGCGGGCGGAGCGGGTCACGGTGGCCGAGCTGGCCGAAGCGACCGGTTCGTCGGAGATGACCATCCGCCGCGACCTCGACCAACTCGCCGAGCAGGGCGTCCTGCGGCGGGTGCGCGGCGGCGCGGTGAGCTTCCTGCGCGGCCACTCCGCGCCGTTCCCGCTCCGCGAGCGCGACGAGACGGGGACCAAGAAGCAGCTGGCCGCGGCGGTCGAGGAGCTGATCGCGGACTGCGAGTCCGTGATCATCGACTCCGGCACGACGACGCTGGAGGTGGCCAGGCGGCTCGCGCACCGCCGGATCACCGCGATCCCGCTCGACCTGCACGCGGCGAACGCGCTGAGCGGCGCGCCCCAGGTCGACCTGCTGATGCCGGGCGGGCGGACGAAGCCGGGCGAGCTGTCGTTCACCGGCCACCTCACCGAGATGTCGCTGCGCGCGTTGCGGGTGGACACGACGATCCTCGGCGTGTGCGGGCTTTCCGCAACGCACGGCCTGACGGCGCACGACCTCGAAGAGGTGCCGGTGAAGCAGGCCGCGGTGGCCGCCGCGCAGCGCGTCGTCGCCGTCTGCCACGGCGCCAAGTTCGCCCGGACCGGACTGGGATTCGTCTGCCCGGTCACCAACATCGACGTGATCGTCACCGACCGGGCCGCGCCGGCGGACGCGCGCGCCGAGCTGGCCGCGGCGGGCGTGGAGGTGCGCGTTGTCTGAGACGACCGTCGCCGTGCCGCAGCGGGCCCGGTGGGCCGTGACGGCCTACTTCGTGATCACCGGCGCGGCGCTGGGCACCTGGACCGCGCGGATCCCGGCGATCAAGCAGGACCTCGGCCTCGACGACGCGCAGGTGACGCTGGCGCTGTTCGCGGTCGCGGCCGGCTCGGTGCTGGCCATGCAGATCGTCGGGCACCTCGCCGACCGCCTCGGCAGCGCGCGGGTGCTGGGACCGGCAGGCATCGCGATGTCGGCGAGCCTGCTGCTGCCCGGCATCGCCGGGAACCTCCCCGCGCTGGTGGCCGCGCTGCTGCTGTTCGGCGCCGGGCACGGAACCGTCGACGTGGCCATGAACACCCACGCGATGCAGGTGCAGCGGCGGTACGGGCGCCCGATCGTGAGCACGTTCCACGCGATGTTCAGCGTCGGCGGCCTGCTCGGCGCCGGAGTCGGCGCGCTCGCGGCGCACGCGGCGATCGGCGTTGGCGCGCACTTCGCGCTCGTCGCGGCCGCGCTTGGCGTGGTGTCGGTGATCGCGCGGCGCGCGCTGCTGCCCCCGGAGGCCCCGGCGGCCGGGAAGCCGGTGCGGCAGCGCGGGATCTCGCCGGGCATCTTGTTCCTGGGCGTGCTGGCCTTCTTCTGCTCGCTGGGCGAAGGCTCGATGGCGGACTGGTCGCCGCTGTACCTGCACGACGTCCTGCAGACCAGCCCGGCGGTCGCGGCGACCGGCTACGCGGTGTTCTCCGCGACGATGGCCGTGTTCCGCTTCCTCGGCGACTTCCTGGTCGCCCGGCTCGGGCCGGTCGTCCTGGTGCGGTGCTGCGGGACCGTCGCGGCCGTGGGTCTCGGCGGCGCGCTGCTGCTGCACCACCCGGTGGCGGCGATCATCGGCTTCGCCCTGTTCGGCATCGGGCTGTCGTGCATCATCCCGCAGGTGTTCAACGCGGCGGGCAACCGCGATCCGAGCCGCAGCGGCCGGGATCTCGCGCAGGTCAGCACGCTCGGCTACGGCGGCCTGCTCGCGGGCCCGGTGGTGATCGGCCTGGTCACCAGCTGGACGGACCTGACCACCGGCCTCGCGATCCCGGCGGTGCTGGCCGCCTTCGTCGCGCTCTCCGCCGCCGCAGTCCGGCCCCGCCGAGCCGCACCCGGCTCGGTGTCGTGAGTGGCAGTGGTCGCTCCGACGACCACAGCCACTCACGACTCCCGACAGCTCGACCGAAGCCGCGGTGTCGCCGTGTTCGCATCCGGCGGATTCACCTTGCCGCCGGCGAGTTCCGACCAGACAGGCCGGTTGACCGATCACGTTCCGCACAGATGATCACGGTGACGGCAGGCACTGGGCTACTCGTCGTGCTCCAGCAGCACGATCAGGGCCTCGGCCGCCGGGGACAGCGGGCCGGGGCGGTGCACGAGGCCGACCCGCATCCGCACATCGGTCCGAAGTGGACGGACCACCGCGCCCTGCTCGCGGGCCTGGTGGACCGTCTGCCCGGCGACGATCGCGACGCCCACCCCGGCGACGACCAGCGGCATCGCCCCGCTGGTGGCGGTGATCTCGACGGCGGCGACCGGGCTGCGGCCGGTCTCCTCCAGCACCTCCTCCAGCAGCGTCCGCCAGACCGTCCGGGGCGGGCTGGTCACGAACCGCTGGTCGACCAGCGCGGCGGGCTCCAGCGGACCCTCTCCGTCGGCGAGCGGGTGGTTCGCGGGCAGCGCGATGTGCAGATCGCGGTTTGCCAGCTGCCTGGTGTGCAGGCCCTCTCCGTCGGCGATCGGCAGCGTGCACAGGCCGAGCTCGCAGGTCCCGGTGCGCACGGTGCGGCCGATCCGGTGCCAGTTGGGCGGCTCGATCATCCGCACCGCGACCTGCGGGTACTGGTGGCAGAACGCGGCCACCACCGCCGCTCCCCAACCGCTGAGCAGGTGCTGGACGACGAGGTCGAGCCGACCGCCGGAGAGCTCCCTGACCGGTTCCACGGCGGAGGCGACCTCGGCCAACCCGTGCACCACCCGCCGGGCGGGCTCCAGCGCGGCCTGGCCCGCCGCGGAGAGCACCAGGCCGCGCCCGGTGCGGTGGAACAACTGCGTCCGCAACTCCCGTTCGAGCCCGACGATCGCCTGCGACAGCGACGGCTGGGAGACGTGCATGGCCTCGGCGGCCTTGGTCATGGTGCCGTGTTCAACGACGGCCAGGAAGTACCGGAGTTGACGCGCATCCACGCCATCACGTTAAGCCGCCGACCACACGTTAAGCCGCCGACCACCGATCCGACCCCAACAACCACCCACCCACCGAAGCCCCGCCCACCTCCCCCTCCGAACCCACCCCCTCCGAGGTCCGCAATTTCCATTGAAATTGAAGGTCCAATTTCAATGGAAATTGCGGGACTCGTCGCATGTGGTGGGGCGGTCGGCCGTCAGATCGCCCAGCGGGTCTTGCCCTTCGACGCCTCCGCCACCTCGTCGAGCACGCCGGTGCCGCTGACCCGGCCCCTCGACTCCGCCGCCGCCCAGGAGAAGACGCCGCGCGACATCGTCGAGAGCTCCTGCTTGGCGCGCTCCGCGTAGATGTCGGCGCGGACCTCGTGCACCGCGGTGTCGTCCGGCTCCGCCTGCACCGCGAACTCGACGAGGTGGCAGGCCAGCCGCAACTCCCCCGCCGCCGCAGCTGCTTTCGCGCGTTCGGTCAGCGCCGCCGCCCCGCCGGCGAGTTCGGCGAGCGCCGTCGCGAGCTGCGCGTCCGGGGCGGGCTTGAGGTGCGCCGGGTTCCCGTCGTACCAGCCGCCGTAGAGCCGCCACACGTTGCGCACGACGAACTCCGGTTCGTCGTACACCGGCCGCAGGTACGGCTTGTCCGCGAGGTGCTCCGGTGGGCGGACGGCGTGCACGATCTCGTCGAGCCGGGCTCCGCGGTTCATCAGCTCCAGGGCCTGCTCGACGAGGCTCTCCAGGTATTCGGCGGTGTCCAGCAGCGCGGCACGCACCCGGTCCGCGCCGACGATGGGAATCCCGTGGCCGGGCAACAACATCTCGGCCCCGAACCCGGCCATGTGCCGCAGCGCCCGCGCCCACTCGCGGGGATAGCGCTGCACCTTCTGCGGGTTCCCGGCGTTCGGCGTGACCCAGATGAACATGTCGCCGGTCATCAGCACCCGCTGGTCCGGCAGGTAGGCGTAGGTCGCGTCGTCGGTCTCGCCCTTGCCGTGGTGCAGCCGGACTTCGCGGCCGCCGACGGTGAGCGTCATGGTGTCCCGGTAGGTGACGTCGGGATACCGGTAGTCGAGCGGCCAGCGGGAGTCGGCGCGCTGGAACTGCCGCTGGTTGATCACCTCGTTGTAGCCGCTGGTGAGCTTGTAGCGGTCGAACCGGGCGACGACCGCCTCGTGCCCGACGACGACCGGCCGGGGCCGCCCCAGCTCGTCGGCCTCGGCGTCGAACGGCCCGACGCCGAAGACGTGGTCGATGTGCCCGTGCGAGTACACCGCGTAGCGCAGCGGCAGGTCGCTCCAGGCGCGCACGGCGGCGTGCAGCCGGGCGCTGAACCGCTCGTGGCTGGTGTCGAACAGCAGCAGCCCGTCCTCGCCCCGGACGGCCACGACGTTGCCGAAGGCCGGGAAGAGGGCCACGCCCTCGGCGAGTTCGATGACGTGCCCGTCCTGCCAGCGGCCCTTCTGGTAGTCGGCCGTGGTCGCCTCGCCGCGCCAGACCTCGTCGCAATACGCCAGGAAATCCTTCGCCATCACGGCTCCTCTCCGCCGAGGCCATCCTCGGCGGCGGAGCCCGGGCGGGTCCAATACGCGTTTCCGCCCCCGCTGATAAGGCCGCCCTATAACGACCGGCCCGGGCCCTCTCGTGAGCGTTTTGGAGCGCCACAGCACTCCAAAACGCTCACGAGCCACGGGCTACCTGGCTTCGGATACCGCCGCGTCGCACAGGGCGTGGGCCTCGTCCACCGCCTCGACCAGCGTTTGCGCCGTCAGCCCGGCCACCACCCGGTCGACGTCGCGCAGGCCCGCCCTGGTCAGCAGGCGCTTCTCGTTGGTGACCCACTCGCCGCGGGCCGCGAGCACCCCGTGCGCCGCCTGGCAGGCGGCCTGCGCGATCAGGCCCGCCGTCTCCGCGAGCCGGCCGTGCGGCGCGTGGTTCGCCCGCGCGTAGGCCAGGCCCATCGACGCCTGCCCCCACCAGACCGCGGGCGCGGCCTCGCGAAGGGCGTCCGGGTATTCCGGCCGCGGGAGCTCGCCGTGCAGCACCCGGTTGATGGCCATCTCGGCGACCACCAGGTAGCTGGGGATGCCCGCGAGGTGGAACATCAGCGGCTGCCACTCGAACCGGCCGGCCCGGGCCTCGGCGAGCTCGTGCTCCACGACGTCCAGGTCGCGGTAGTGGACGTCCACGTGGCGGCCCTCGATCTGCAGCCACGCGCCGCCGTTGAACACGCCGCCGCCCCACTCGCCCAGTTCGGAGACCTCCCCGGGCCACCCGACGTCGCGCAGGTCCTGCGGATCGAAGCCGCCGCGGTAGTAGATCGCGAAGTCCCAGTCGCTGTCGGCGTGGTGGATCCCCTGGGCGCGCGAGCCGCCGAGGCTCACCGCCCGGACCCCGGGCAACGCGGCCAGCCGGTCCGCAACGCGGGCTTCGAATTCGGCATCTTCCAGCACTTGATCAGACTCCTTCGGCGATGCGACCAGCATCCGCGCGACGGGCCGTTTCCGCCCGTCGCGCGGCGAATCCCGCGTGGGCGCGGTTCGCCCGGCGGGTCCTTCGTCCACCGTCAGGAGTCCATGCCGCGGAGGCTAGCAGCCGCTCCGCGGGAGTCGATCAACCGACGTGGGTCAGCCAGTGCCGGTAGCGCTCGTCGGCACCGGTCATCGCCGCCGCGAAGGCGTCGCGGATCTTGCGCGTCACCGGGCCCGGCTCGCCGATCTCGCGGTTGTCGACCGCGCGGACCGGGGTGACCTCCGCCGCGGTGCCGCAGAGGAACATCTCGTCGGCCGAATACAGGTCCGAGCGCAGCAGGTTCTCGCGGCGCACGGTGATGCCCAGGTCGGTGGCCAGCGTCGTGACCGAGTCCTGGGTGATGCCTTCCAGCGCGCCCGCGCTCGACGGCGGCGTGTAGAGCACGTCGCCGCGCCGGACGAAGATGTTCTCGCCGGAGCACTCGCTGACGTAGCCGTCGGTGCTCAGCAGGACCGCTTCGTCGTACCCGGCCTCGCGCGCCTCCAGCTTGGCCAGCGCGGAGTTCAGGTACGGGCCGGTGGCCTTGGCGGCGGTCGGCACCACGGAGGGATCGTTGCGCCGCCAGGAACTCGTCATGAGCCGCACGCCGCGGTCGGCGCCGTCGAGGTAGGCGCCCCACTCCCAGCTGGCGATCGACATCTGCACCGGCGCGCCGGTCGGGTCGACGCCCATCACGCCGTAGCCGAGGTGGGCCAGCTGGCGGACGTAGCAGGAGCGGTGCCCGTTGGCCCGCACCAGCTCCAGCGTCGCCTCGCGCAGCTCTTCCTTGCGGTACGGCAACGTCATTCGCAGCATCTTGGCGCTGCGGAACAGCCGGTCGAGGTGCTCGTCGAGCCGGAACAGCGCCGGCCCGTCCGCCGTGGCGTAGGCGCGGATGCCTTCGAAAACGCCGGTGCCGTAGTGCAGCCCGTGGCTGAGCACGTGGATCCGGGCCTCGCGCCACGGCACCAGCGCGCCGTCCATCCAGATGTAGTCCGCCTCGGTCAGCGCCATCGCCATCCCCTTCACCAAAGTGGCATATCCCGCGATGTGAGACAAGCCACTTCGCGGCCACTTGGCACGCTACCAAGTGGCCAGTTCATCCACTAGTGATTAATCCTCCCTGGTGCAGAATGGCCGCATGCCGAGTGCCGATGTGGACCAATTCGCCGCGCTGATCCGCGACCGGCTCCGCCACGGGAACGGCCCGCTCAGCCGCCGGCTGGCGGCCGCGCTGACCGACCTCGCGCGCACCGGCGCGCTCAGCCCCGGCACCCGCCTGCCGTCCGAGCGCGACCTCGCCCGGGTGCTGGAGTGCAGCCGCGGCGCCGTGGCCGCGGCGTTCAACGCGCTGTTCGAGGAGGGGATCTGCGAGCGCAGGCACGGCAGCGGCACGTACCTGGCCGCCGCCGGGCGGGAGTCGGCGATGGGCCGGCTGCTGCGCCCCGGCGCGGTGTTCGCCGACCTGTCCACTTCGGTCGTTCCCGATCCGTCACACCTGCGGGTGCCCAAGCTCGATCCGGCCGCGCTGCTGAGCACGCCGAGCAGGCACGGCTACGACCTGCCGGGCGAGCCGGGCCTGCGGGAACTCATCGGCGGCGAGCCGCTGATCACCGGCGGCGGGCAGCAGGGCATCGACCTCGCGACCCGCTGCCTGGCCCGCCCCGGCGACGCGGTGCTGGTCGAAGACCCCACCTACACCGGCGCGCTCGCCGCGATCCAGAGCTGCGGAGCGCGGGCCGTCGCAGTGGCCACCGACCGGCGCGGCATGCTGCCCGACGCGTTCCGCGACGCGATCGAGCGGCACCGGCCCGCATTCGCCTACGCGCAGGCGGTGCACAACCCGGCCGGAACGGTGGCCGACGCCGATCGCGTCGGGGAACTCGCCGGGATCGCGCGCGACGCCGCCTTGCCCGTCGTCGAGGACCGCACGCTCGCCGAGCTGGTGCACGAAGGACCGCGGCCCGGCCGGTTCGCCGACGAGCACCCGCACGGCGCGGTCGAGGTCCACTCGCTGTCGAAGGTGCTGTGGGGCGGGCTGCGGGTCGGCTGGCTCGTCGCGCCGGAACCGCTGCTGTCGCAGCTGACCGAGCTCAAGCAGACCAGCGACCTGGCGACCAGCACGGTCGGGCAGCGGTTCGCGGCGGAACTGCTGCGGCACAACGACTTCGCGACCTGGCGAGCGGAACTGGCGCGCCGCCGCGACCACCTCGCCGACACCCTGCGCAGCCACCTTCCACAGTGGACGTGGGAGCGTCCGGCGGGCGGCCTGTCGCTGTGGGTCCGGCTGCCCGGCACCGACACCGACCGCTTCGCCGAGCTCGCCCGGGACAACGGCGTGGCGGTGGCGCCCGGCTCGCTGTTCGCGGCCGACCGCGGCCACCGCGACCGCCTGCGCCTCAGCTTCGCCCTCGGCCCGGAACTGCTCGACCAGGCGGTCGCAGAGCTCGCCCGGACCTGGGAACGGCCGTGAACCAAGCCCGGCCGCCCCTGGGCCGTGCGTGCTTTGTGTCGTCATAGCAGCACAAAACACGCACGGGTACCGGCCCGGCGGCATCCGTCCCCTCTGGAGCGATGCCCGGGCGAGTGTGCTCCACACGGGATCGTTCGAGAGAATTCACCGGCAGCCGTTGCACGACGCTGCGCACCACCGATCGAGGAGAACGCACGTGAACAAGGAAAAGCCGCAGGTCGCCAAGCCGACCGGCGAGCCACCGGCGGACCTGGTGATCGAGGACATCGAGGTCGGCGACGGCCCCGAGGCCAAGGAGGGCAACCAGGTCGCCGTGCACTACGTGGGTGTTTCGCACAGCACCGGCAAGGAGTTCGACGCCAGCTGGAACCGCGGCACACCGCTGCAGCTGCAGCTCGGCGCGGGCCAGGTCATCGCGGGCTGGGACAAGGGCCTGCAGGGCATGAAGGTCGGCGGCCGCCGCAAGCTCACCATCCCGCCGCAGCTCGCCTACGGCGACCGCGGCGCGGGCGGCGTGATCGCGCCCGGCGAGACGCTGGTCTTCGTCTGCGACCTGGTCTCGGCCGGCTGACGGCAGAGAGCACGGGGTGGCTTCCCGATTTTGCCTAAAATTGGGAAGCCACCCGGCCCATTCCAAGCGTTCACAGCTTTCCAATTTTGCCTGAAATCGGGAAATTCGCGCCCGCACCAGGCGGTCGTCGCGGTTTCGGCGGTCCGATTTCGCCTGAAGTCGGGAGACTTCCGCCTCACTGCCCAGGCGTTCGGCCTGCGGAAACGAAAGGGCGCCTCCGCCGGGTTCGTCCGGTCGAAGGCGCCACCACGCCGCTCGGCGCTCAGTTCCCGGCGTCGACCTCGCGGCGGAGTTCGCGGAGCTCCCGCATCGCCTTGATCGCCCGCTCGCCGTCGGACGCCTGGATCGCCATGATCGGCACGTACTCGTCCTCCGGCAGCTCCAGCCGGGCCCACGAGGCGCCGTCCGGGAAGGTGACGGCCTGCACCAGCGGCCACGAGAAGCGCTGCGTGCCGATGATGTTGCGGACCTCCACACCGTCGGCGTCGGCGCGCAACCGCGGCCGGGTCAGCAGCATCACGCCGCCGCCCAGCAGCAGGCCCAGCGCCACCATCGCCACCTGGTCGGACACCGAGAAGATCACGCCGGTCGGGGTGTTGCGCAGCAGCAGCCCGACCACCGCGAACGCCAGCACCAGCACGACGGCGATCGGGATCGCAACCCGCCGCACCTTCTGCGGCCGGACCTCCACCCGCTCGGCGCTCACAAGAAACCCCGTTCCCCGTTCCAGCCGCGCAGCTCCCGCAGCACCAGTGCCGTCTCCAGCGCCGCCGCGGTCGCCTCGAAGCCCTTGTCCTCCACCGAGTCGTCGAACCCGGCCCGGGCTTCCGCCTGCTGCATGGTGTCGCAGGTCAGCACGCCGTTGCCGATGGCCGTGGACTCGTCCAGCGCCACCCGGGTCAGGCCCTGGGTGACCGAGTCGCAGACGTACTCGAAGTGCGGTGTGCCGCCGCGGATCACCACGCCCAGCGCGACCACCGCGTCGTGCTGGTGCGCCAGCTGCTGGCAGACCACCGGCAGCTCGATCGAACCGGGCACCCGCACCACGGTCGGCTCCGCGATGCCCGCTTCCTTCGCCGCCGCCAGCGCGCGGGAGAGCATCTGCTCGACGAGCCGCTCGTGCCAGCGGATCGCGGCGATGCCCAGCCGCAGGTCACCCGCCTTCGGCACGCTGATCCGCGGTCGACCCTCGCCACTCATGCCGTAACTCCAGTCTCGCCGTTGATCGAGGAATCTTCCCCGTCGTCGAGATTGTCCAGCACGTGCCCCATCCGGTCGCGCTTGGTGCGGAGGTAGCGGATGTTCTCCGGGTTCGGGCGGATCGGCAGCGGCACGCGGTCCACGATCCGCAGCCCGTAGCCCTCCAGCCCGACCCGCTTGGCCGGGTTGTTGGTGAGCAGCCGCATCGACTTGATGCCCAGGTCGCACAGGATCTGCGCGCCCTGCCCGTAGTCGCGGCTGTCGACCGGCATGCCCAGCGCGACGTTGGCGTCCACGGTGTCCGCGCCGTCGTCCTGCAGCTGGTAGGCCTGCAGCTTGTGGATCAGCCCGATGCCGCGCCCCTCGTGCCCGCGCATGTAGAGCACCACGCCGCGGCCGGCCTCGGCGACCTTGGCCATCGCCGCGTCCAGCTGCGGGCCGCAGTCGCAGCGCAGCGAACCCAGCACGTCGCCGGTCAGGCATTCGGAGTGCACCCGGACCAGGATGTCCTCGCCGTCGCCGACCTCGCCGTAGACCATCGCCAGGTGCTCGATGCCGTCGATGGTGCTGTCGTAGCCGAAGGTGCGGAACGTGCCGTGCACGGTGGGGATGCGGGCCTCGGCGACGCGCACCACCTGCTTCTCGAAGCGGCGCCGGTAGGAGATCAGGTCGGCGATGGTGATCAGCGCCAGGTCGTGCTCCTCGGCGAAGACCTCCAGCTCGTCGCGGCGCGCCATGTCGCCCTCGGACTTCTGGCTGACGATCTCGCACAGCGCGCCGGCCGGCCGCAGCCCGGCGAGGCGGGAGAGGTCCACGGCGGCTTCGGTGTGGCCGGGGCGGCGCAGCACGCCGCCTTCGCGGGCGCGCAGCGGCACCACGTGGCCGGGCCGGGTCAGGTCCTTGGCGGTCGCCCCCTCGTCGGCCAGCACGCGCAGCGTCTTGGCGCGGTCGGAGGCGGAGATGCCGGTGCTGACGCCTTCGGCGGCGTCGACCGTGACGGTGTAGGCCGTGCCCTTGCGGTCCTGGTTCCAGTAGTACATCGGGGGCAGGTCAAGGCGATCGCAGTCCTCGCCGGGGAGCCCGACGCAGATGTAGCCGGAGGTGTAGCGGACCATGAACGCCACGAGTTCCGGCGTCGCCTTCTCCGCGGCGAAGATCAGATCGCCTTCGTTCTCGCGGTCCTCGTCGTCCACCACGACGACCGGGCGCCCGGCCGCGATGTCGGCCAGTGCGCGCTCGATGCTGTCGAACCTTTTCGTGCTCACCGTGTTCGCGACCTCGTCCTCGGGGTTCATCACCGCGCCTCCCTGACGCCGCCATTGTCCCCCGAACGGGCCTGCGCACCATGGGCCAGGTTGTCCAGTTGCGCGGCGGCGAGCCGTTCCAGGTGCTTGGCCAGCACATCCACCTCGATGTTCACTTCGTCACCCGGCTGGCGGAAGCCCAGCGTGGTCAGCTCCTTGGTGGTGGGGATCAGCGCGATGCTGAACTCTCCGTCACCGGCGTCGACCACGGTCAGCGACACCCCGTCGACGGTGATGGAGCCCTTCTCGACCAGGTAGTGGGACAGCCGCCGGGGCAGCTCGAAGCGGGTGAGCCCGTCGGGGTCGGTGCCGCGCAGCACCGCGGTGCCGTCGACGTGACCCTGCACGATGTGCCCGCCGAGCCGGTCGCCGAGCGCCATAGCGCGCTCCAGGTTGACCCGGTCGCCGGCCGCGATGCCCTTCAGCGAGGAGCGGCGCAGCGTCTCGGCCACGACGTCGGTGGTGAACCGCCCGTCGCCCACCGTCACGACGGTCAGGCACACGCCGTTGACGGCGATCGAGTCGCCGTGCTCGGCGTCCCCGGTGACCACCGGCCCCGCGATGGTCAACCGGCTGCCGTCGGCCAACGGCTCGACCGCCTCGATGGTGCCGAGCTCCTCGACGATCCCGGTGAACACCTGCTGCCTCCTCGCACTACCGGCCTTCGGCGCCCGGTCGGCCGTCCAACGGGACCGCGCTGATCCGGACGTCGGGGCCACTCATAGTCGTCTCTTCGACTGTCAACCGCCATGCTTCCGAGATGCTTCCCACTCCCGCTTCCCCGAGCGCGGCCGGGCCGGCGCCCAGCAGCAGCGGCGCGACGTAGGCGAGCACGCGGTCCACGCAGCCGGCGGCGATGAACGCGCCGGCCAGCCGCGGGCCGCCCTCCAGCAGCACGTCGACGACGCCGCGGTCGGCGAGCGCGGCGAGCACCGCGGCCGGGTCACCGCCGGGCAGCTGGATCGTTTCGGCCGCGTCGTCGAAGACCTTGGCAGCGCGCGGGATCTCGCGGTCGCCGACGACGACCCGCAGCGGCTGCCGGGCCGGCAGCGCGCCGTCCGGTGTGCGGGCGGTCAGCTGCGGGTCGTCGGCGAGGACCGTGCCGGTGCCCGCGATGATCGCGTCCACCTGCGCGCGGAATCGATGCACCTCGGCGCGGGATTCGGCGGAGCTGATCCACTTGCTGGTGCCGTCGGCGGCGGCCGAGCGACCGTCCAATGTGGCCGCGTACTTCCAGGTGACGTGCGGCCGACCGGTCCGCGCGAAGTACAGCCAGGCCCGCAGCGGGCCCCTTGCCACCTCGTCGACCAGGAATCCACTGTGGACACCAATGCCCGCGGCGCGCAGCACGCCGGCGCCACCGGCGGCCTGCGGGTTGGGATCGGAGGCCGCGTGCACCACGCGCGCGACCCCGGCCGACCGCAGGGCATCCGTGCAGGGCGGCGTCCGGCCGGTGTGCGAGCACGGTTCCAGCGTCACCACGGCGGTGCCGCCCCTGGCCCGCTCCCCCGCCGCGCGGAGCGCGACGACTTCCGCGTGCGGACCGCCCGGCGGCTGCGTCGCGCCGACGCCGACGACCTCGCCGTCGGCGGCCAGCACCACGCAACCAACCGGCGGGTTGGGGCTGGTCGTGCCGCGCACCTGCTCGCTCGCGGCGATCGCGGTGCGCATCGCCTGCTCCTCGGCGCGAGCGACCATCGGTTCCCCTCCCCAACCCCGCAATTTCCATTGAAATCGAATCTTCGATTTCAATGGAAATTGCGGAGAAACGTGATCACTGCCGGGCGTGGGCGAAGTTCGGGGCGGCCTTGGCGCGCAGGGCCTCGATCGCCTTCGCCGGGTCGTCGGCGTTGTAGACCGCCGAACCCGCCACGAAGCAGTCGACGCCGGCCTCCGCGGCCTGCTCGATGGTGTCGGCGTTGATGCCGCCGTCGATCTCCACCACCAGGTTCAGGTGTCCCGTGTCGACCAGCTCGCGGGCCTTGCGGGCCTTGTCCAGCACGTCGGCGATGAAGCTCTGGCCGCCGAAGCCCGGCTCCACGGACATCACCAGCAGCGTGTCGTAGTGCTTGAGGACCTCGACGTACGGGTCCAGCGGGGTGTTCGGCTTGATCGACAGGCCCGCCTTCGCTCCGGCGGCGCGCAGGTCCTTGGCGATCGCGATCGGGTCCTTGGCGGCCTCCACGTGCACCGTGACGTTGTAGGCGCCGGCCTCGGCGTAGCCGATGGCCCAGCGGTCCGGGTCCTCGATCATCAGGTGGCAGTCGATCGGGATGTCGGTCGCCTTCAGCAGCGACTCGACCACCGGCAGCCCCAGGGTCAGGTTGGGCACGAAGTGCGCGTCCATCACGTCCACGTGCAGCCAGTCGGCGCGCACGCCGGGCGCGCCGTTCACGGCGGCCATCTCGTCGGCGAGGCGGGCGAAATCGGCGGACAGGATGGAGGGCGCGATCATCGGCTGGTTCGACACATGCGGGAGTGTAAATGCCTGGTGCGGCGGGCGGCGGAGCGCCCTTGCGCTCCCCTCTCTCACTCGATCGGCGGAGACGTGGAGGGCGCCCGTCCCACGGCCGGGCGCCCTCCACCGGTGCTCACTCCGACCGCGCGGCGCTGCGGCGCCGGATGATGTAGTACGCCACGCAGAGGATCAGCACGAACGGGACGCCCGCCTTCCAGGCGGTGTTGAACTGCTCGGTGAACGGCGTGGTCAGCAGCACCGCCGCGACGAACAGCATCGCCAGCACCGTCGTCACCGGGGCGCCCGGCAGCCGCACCGGCGACGGCGGCAGGCCCTCCAGCGCCCGGTGACGACGGAACACCAGCTGGCAGGCGAAGATCATCAGCCACACCACCAGCGCGCCGAACAGCGCCAGGCCCAGCAGCATCGGGAACGCGGTGTCCTCGGCGAACACCGACAGCGACGCGGCCAGCGCCAGCCCGGCCGCCGACAGCACCAGGGCGCGCCGCGGCACGCCGTTCTTGCTGACCACGGCGAACCACTTCGGCGCATAGCCGTCCATGGCGAGCGAGTGGGTCATGCGGGCGGTCAGGTACAGGTTCGTGTTCATCGCCGACAGCGCGGCGGTGAGCACCACGAAGTTCATGATCCCGGCCGCGGCGGGGATGCCCACCAGGCTGAACAGCCGCACGAACGGGCTCTCCGTGATGTCGCCCGACGACGACGCCTGGTTCCACGGCAGGATCGAGACGACCACCAGCATGCCGAGCACGTAGAACAGGCCCAGCCGCAGCACCATGCTGCGCGCCGCGCGCGGCACGTCCCGGCCGGGGTTGCGGGACTCGGCCGCGGTCATCGAGACGGCCTCGGTGCCCAGGTAGGAAAACGTGACCACGGTCAGCGCCAGCCACACCGCGCCGATGCCGTTGGGCAGGAACCCGCCGTGCTCGGTCAGCGCGCCGACCCCGGCCGGCTGCTGCCCCGGCAGCCCGAAGACGATGTAGACCACGCCGAGCAGCACGAACACCACGATCGTGACGACCTTGATCATGGCGAACCAGTACTCGAACTCGCCGAAGAAGCGCACCGCGGCGATGTTGATCGCCAGCATCAGCACCGAGAAGACCACCACCGGGATCCACAGCGGCAGCTGCGGGTACCAGAACTGCATGTACAGCCCGGCCGCGATGACCTCGCTGCCGATGTTGACCACCTGCGCGGCCCAGTAGATCCAGCGGGACACGAACCCGGCGAGCCCGCCGAGGTACCGCTTGATGACCGCCCCGAACCCGCCCGCCTCTGGGTGCACCACGATCATCTCGGCCAGCGCGTAGGCCAGGGCGAGCGCGGCGAACGCGGCGACCGCGTAGGCGATGATCACGGCCGGGCCGGCGATGGAGATCGCCAGGCCGGAGCCGAGGAACAGCCCGGTGCCGATGGCGCCGCCGATGGCGATCATGCCGACTTGGCGCCCGGAGAGATCCCTGCGCAACCCGGACTGCTGTACCGGTGCGGTCTCCTGTGCCACTGTGTTGTGCCTCCCACTCGTCGCGCACCACCCACCGGGTGCGCGACGAGCACCTTACGACGCGGGCCCGGCGTGGAACGCGTCAGTTGCACACTTGTAGTGCGTCAGCGCGGGAGGGTCAGCTCGATCGGGGTGCCCTCCTCGACGGAGCGGCTCACGGTGCAGTACTTCTCGATCGCGCGCTGCACCGCGTCGACGACCTTGCCGCGCTCGCCGTCGTCCTCGATCCCGCTGAGGTCCACGTCGAAGCTGACCTGGACGGAGGCGAACTTGTGCTTGTCCTCCGGGACCTTGGTCCGGTCGGCGTGCACCGTCACCTTCGCGTCCTCCCCGAGCCGCCGGACCAGCAGGTTCTCGCTGGTGACCGCGGAGCAGCCGGCGATGGCGGCGAGCAGCAGCTCGCCGGGGGTGAACGCGTCGGGCGCGTCCTCGCGGCCGATCGTCACCTCGCCGCCGCGCGGGTTGGTCGCGGTGAAGGTGTGCGGACCGGTGCGGGTCACTTCGACCGGAGTGGAAGACATTCGTACCACCTGACGTGAGTTGCGGTTGCCGGTCCAGCCTCGGTGCGGAACCGTGCAAGGTCAACCATCGCGGGCGCCGCGTTGTTCCGGCCGGGCCCGGGCGTGCTTTGATCGGGCATCCCATCCTCGCAACCCGCAGCGCCGCGGGTTCTCGGGCGTCTCCTGCCCCGGGGAACCCGCACATCGAGCTCGGAGACAGGTGTTCTGCGATGACCACCACTTCCGCGGAGGGGTTGCAGCGGCGGCTGTCGCTTCGCGACCTGATCGTTTCCGGCCTGCTGTTCATCGGGCCGCTCGCGCCCGTCGGCGTCTTCGGCGTGCTCGACGCGCGCAGCGGCGGCGCGGTGGCGCTGGTGTACGTCGCCGCGACCGTGGCCATGGCGTTCACCGCGTGGTCCTACGCGCGGATGTCGGCGGCGGTGCCGAAGGCCGGTTCGGTGTTCGCCTACGCCTCGGCGGGCCTGGGGCGGGCGCCCGGTTTCGTGGCCGGCTGGATGATCATGCTGGACTACCTGTTCATCCCGAGCGTGGCGTCGCTGTTCGTCGGCATCGCGACGAACTCGCTGGTGCCGCAGATCCCGGTGTGGCTGGCGACGGGGCTGGCGATCGTCGTCGTGACGGCGCTGAACCTGACCGGCGTCAAGGTCGCGGCGATCGTCGGCACGGTGGTGCTGGTGGTGGAGATCGTGCTGCTCGCGGTGTTCGTGGTCGCCGCGCTGGTGGTGCTGGCCACCGAGGGTCCGGCCCGGCCGTGGCTGTCGCCGCTGACCGGCGTGGACGCGTTCGCGCCGCTGGCCGTGCTGGGCGCGGTGTCGGTGGCGGTGCTGTCGTTCCTCGGCTTCGACGCGATCGCGTCGTTCGCCGAGGAGAACACCGGATCGTCCCGCCAGGTCGGCCGGGCGCTGCTGTTCTGCCTGGCGCTCAGCGGCGTGCTGTTCTTCGTGCAGACCTACCTCGCCGCGCTGCTGAACCCGCTGACGCCGCAGGAGCTGGCACTGGACGCGGACGCGCAGGATTCGGCGTTCTACGACATGTTGCGGGCCTCGCTGGGCGGCTGGCTCGCGGTGGCCGTGACGGCGGTGAAGGCGGTCGCGCCGGCGTTCTCGGCGATGGTGGCGCAGGCGGCGGTGAGCCGGCTGCTGTTCGGCATGGCGCGGGACGGCCAGATGCCCGCGGCGCTCGGCCGGGTGGACCGGCGGGCGCACGTGCCGCGCAACGCGACGCTGCTGGCCGCGGTGGTGACGCTGATCGTGTCGGTGTGGGCGGCGTCGGCCGAGGACGGGCTGGAGGTCCTGTCGTCGATGGTGACGGTCGGGGCGTTGACCGCGTTCGTCCTGCTGCACGCCTCGGTGATCGGCTACTTCGCGGTGTCCGGGCGGGAACGCCGGGTGTCCACTGTGGTCGTCCCGGTCGTCGGCGCCCTGATCGCGGCGGTCGTGCTGGCCACGGCGAGCCCGCTGGCGCTGTCGGTGGGAGCGGTCTGGCTGGTGATCGGCCTGATCACCTACTTCGCCCGCCGCCGGACCGCCGGACAGGCCCCGGAGTAGCCGAGGCCGCCCCGTTTCCACCGGTCAGACCTCGTGAGTGTCTTGGGCTGCTACAGAGGCTGTTGGGATGCGGTGGCGCTGCGTCGTGGCAGGTCGGCTGGTGGCATCGGGGTGGTGGAGTGAACGGCCTGTTCGCCTCACCTATCGGGACGAACGGGCCGTTCACTCCACACCGGCTGGTGCCCGCCGACACCGGGCGACTGCAGCGAACGGACCGTTCACCTCACCTATCGAGGCGAACAGGCCGTTCACTCCACACCAGCCAACGACGACTCACCACTGCGCCAACGGGTTCAAAACAGCCTCTATAGCGCCACGGAGCGAGCACCGGGTCAGTCCGAGTCCTCGCCGATGTCCTCGTACCAGAGGCGCGGGTTGGCCTCGATGAAGTCGGCCATCAGCCGGGTGCACTCCGGGTCGTCCAGGAGCACGATCTCGACGCCGTTCTCGGCGAGCCAGTCGTGGCCGCCGTGGAAGTTCCGGGCCTCGCCGACGACGACGCGACCGATCCCGAACTGGCGCACCAGTCCGCTGCAGTACCAGCACGGCGACAGCGTGGTCACCATCGTCGTCCCGGCGTAGGAGCGCTGCCGCCCCGCGTTGCGGAAGGCCGCCGTCTCGCCGTGCACCGACGGATCGTCGTCCTGCACCCTGCGGTTGTGCCCGCTGCCCAGCACCTGCCCGCCGGCGCCGATCAGCGCCGCGCCGATGGGGATCCCACCCTCGGCGAGCCCGGCCTTCGCCTCCGCGACCGCGACGGCCAGCCACCGCCGGTAGTCCTCTTCGGACACAACGCACCCCTCCTCGAAAACCCACCCCCGGGATCTCCCCAATTTTAGGCAAAATCGGGGAGGCCCACCTCGAGCGCGGCCGGGCAGAACGTTTCCAATTTTAGGCAAAATCGGGAACTCTCTGGCCTCGCGCAACGGGCTCCGAGGGCGAAATGCTCCCAATTTTAGGCTCTTGTGACTGGTCCGTGGGTGTTCAGGCGCGTCCGGGGAGGGTTGGGGGCTGGCCGCCGAGGGCGAGCATGGCCAGGGCGATGAGTGCTT
>NZ_JBWKKH010000064.1:0-26827 GCF_056431645.1 Saccharopolyspora sp. NPDC045839 | reverse complement strand
CACGACTTCATGCACGACGCCTTCCTCCAGCTAGGACACTGCATGATCCTCGCCCGCAAACTCACCCCATTCTGAAACGACCCCTTAGGCAAAATCGGAACTCGCTCTGCCCGGTGGGGATCCAATTTTAGGCAAAATCGGGAAGCTCCCGTGACGCGCATTGGTTTGGCGGAGTGCCGCTCGGCGTTCGTCGCTCGGGAGGTTGCGCGATTTCGCCTAAAATCGCGCAACCTCCGCTCGGGTCAGAGCTTGATCGTTGGGTTGTGGATGTCGAACCACATCGACAGGTCGAGGGCCCTTTCGAAGGTGAAGCGCGCCAGCTGGTCGATCCGCGCCGGGTCCTGCGCCAGCGCTCCGCGCAGCCACCGCTCGTCGAGCAGCGACAGCGCCGGGTCACCCGCGGCGACGAGGTCCGCCACCTGGTGCTGCAGCACCGCCGCGTACTTCGGGTCCTGAGTGGACGGATACGGGCTCTTCACCCGTTCCACCACCGACTTCGGCAGCACGTCAGCGGTGGCGTGCCGCAGCAGGCTCTTCTCCCGGCCGTCGAAGGTCTTCAGCGACCACGGGGCGTTGAAGACGTACTCCACCAGCCGGTGGTCGCAGAACGGCACCCGCACCTCCAGGCCGACCGCCATGCTCATCCGGTCCTTGCGGTCCAGCAGGACGCGGACGAACCGGGTCAGGTGCAGGTAGCAGATCTCCCGCATCCGGCGCTCGAAGTCGCCCTCCCCGTCGAGCACCGGGACCGAGCCGATGGCGTCGCGGTAGCTGTCGGCCACGTAGGACTCCAGGTCCAGCGCCGCCGCCAGGTCCGGGCTGAGGATCTCCGCCCGCTCGGTGGAATGCGTGCGCACCGCGGCGATCCACGGGAAGGTCTCGGCCTGCCGCACCTGCGGGTCGTGGAACCACTTGTAGCCGCCGAAGACCTCGTCCGCGGACTCGCCGGACAGCGCCACGGTCGAATGCCCGCGGATCGCCTTGAACAGCAGGTAGAGCGACTGGTCGAGGTCGCCCATCCCCAGCGGGAGGTCCCGCGCCTGCACGGTGGCGCGGCGCACGGCGGGATCCGCGAGCGCGTCGGGGTCCAGGACGATGTCCTGGTGCAGCGACCCGACGTGCTCGGCGACGTCGTGGACGTACGGCGTGTCGGGCGTGCCACGCATCTCGTCGGGCACGAAGTTCTCGGCCTGGCCGAGGAAATCGACCGCGAAGCTGCGGACCTGCTCGCCGCTGCGCGCCAGCCGGCGGCCGGCCAGCGCGGTGATGGCGCTGGAGTCCAGGCCACCGGAGAGCAGCACGCAGCGCGGCACGTCGGAGATCAGCTGCCGCGCGACGATGTCGTCGAGCAGCTCGCGGACGTGCGCGACGGAGGCCTGCTGGTCGTCGTCGTGCGCCGCGGCCCGCAGTCGCCAGTAGGTGTGCTCGCGCAGGCCCTTGCGGTCGACGGTGACGACGGTGCCCGGCTCCACCTCGCGCATGCCGGACCACATCGCCTGCCGCGGCGTCTTGACCATCGCGAACATCTCGCGCAGCCCGTCGACGTCGACGACCTTCTCGGCCAGCGGGTTGGCCAGGATCGCCTTCGGCTCGGAACCGAAGAGCACGCCTTGCTCGGTCGGGTAGTAGTACAGCGGCTTGATGCCCATCCGGTCGCGGATCAGCAGCAGCTGCTCGCTGCGGGTGTCCCAGACGGCGAAGGCGAACATCCCGTTCAGGTGTTCGGCGACCTGCGGACCCCACTCGAGGTAGCCGTGCAGCACGACCTCCGTGTCGCTGTCGGTGTCGAAGCGGTGGCCGCGGCGCCGCAGTTCGTCGCGCAGCTCGGTGAAGTTGTAGGCCTCGCCGCTGTAGACGATCGCGACCTCGCCGCCGGGCGTCGCGGCCTCCATCGGCTGCGCCCCGCCGGGCAGGTCGATGATGGCCAGCCGCCGGTGGCCGAGGGCGGCGTGCGGGCGCACCCAGGTGCCGCCGGCGTCCGGGCCGCGACAGGTCATGGTGGCGCACATGGCGTCGATGGCGGGTTGTTCGCCGGTCAGGTCGCGCTGGAAGTCGATCCAGCCGGAGATGCCGCACATTTGGGGTTCTCCTCCGTGTCGGTTTGACCTCGCGGTGGTCCGCGGGCGCCGGGTTCCGGGTGGTCCGCGCCACACGCGCTTTCATTAGCCAGGTTAACGAGATCGTTGCATCGACGAAACCAACTCACGGAGTGAAGTCACCCACGTACAAACCGTGCGGAGCCGTAAAAACCGCCGAAAATGCACCCGGTCACATCGCCCTGACGGGGCCGTAAAGAGCGCGTCAATGCGCTGGGTAGGGGCATCAAGGAGCCGTCATGGGCCTCGACGAGCCCGGGCGGCGGGCATTTCGCTGTACGAGGTCGGCCATCGAGGTGCGATGGCCCGGATTTCCCTAGTGAGGAGCGCAGCGGTGGCTGATCTCGCCTACGCCGTGTTGCTGATCGGCGGGTTCCTCGTACTCGCTATGACCCTCCGCGGTTTGGAGCGCTTGTGAGCACCTTGCTTGCCAACGTCGCCGGGGGCGTGTTGGCGCTGTTGTTGATCGGTTACCTGTTCGTCGCGCTTATCCGGCCGGAGAAGTTCTGATGAGTTCCCTCATGGTCGGCCTGGTCCAGGTCGGCCTCCTGATCCTGGCCATCGGCGTGGTCTACCGGCCCCTCGGTGACTACATGGCCCACGTCTACACCAGTGAGAAGCACTGGCGCGTCGAGAAGGTGGTGTACCGCCTGGCGCGCATCGACGGCGACGCCCAGCAGCGCTGGACCACCTACGCCGCCGGCGTCCTCGGCTTCTCGGTCGTGTCCATCGCGCTGCTCTACCTGATGCAGCGGTTGCAGCCGCTGCTGCCGCTGAGCTTCGGCCGCGGCGCGGTCGAGCCCGCGATGGCGTTCAACACCGCGGTCAGCTTCGTGACCAACACGAACTGGCAGTCCTACGTGCCGGAGCAGGTCCTCGGGCACACCGTGCAGATGGCCGGGCTGACCGTGCAGAACTTCGTTTCGGCGGCCGTCGGCATGGCGGTCGCGATCGCCCTGGTGCGCGGGTTCACCGCCGCGGGCACCGGCCGCATCGGCAACATCTGGGTGGACATCACCCGGGGTTGCACCCGCGTGCTGCTGCCGATCGCGGTCGTCGCGGCCGTGCTGCTGATCGCGCTCGGCGGGGCGATGAGCCTCGCCTCCGGCATCCAGGTCGTCGGCCTGGACGGGCAGGCGCACACGATCGCCACGGCGCCGATCGCCAGCCAGGAGGTCATCAAGGAGCTCGGCACCAACGGCGGCGGCGTGCTCAACGCCAACTCGGCGCACCCGTTCTCCAACCCCGGTGGCATCAGCAACCTGCTGGAGATCTTCCTGATCCTGGTGATCCCGCTGGCCCTGACCCGCACCTTCGGCACGATGGTCGGCGACCGCCGCCAGGGCCGGGTGCTGCTGTCCGTGATGGTCGCCATCATGGCCGTGATGACCGCGGTCGTCTGGTGGGCCGAGAGCAACCCGAACGGCCCGGCCACGCTCGCCGCCGGTGGTGCGCTGGAAGGCAAGGAGACCCGCTTCGGCTTGTTCCTGTCCGGCCTGTTCGCGGTCGCCACGACTGGCACTTCCACCGGTGCGGTCAACGCGATGCACGACAGCTTCACCGGCCTCGGCGGTCTCGTGCCGTTGCTGAACATGCTGCTCGGCGAGGTCGCGCCCGGCGGGGTCGGCGCGGGCCTGTACGGGATCCTCGTGCTGGCCGTGATCGCGGTGTTCCTGGCCGGTCTGATGGTCGGGCGCACACCGGAATACCTGGGCAAGAAGCTCGGGCGGCGGGAGGTCACCGCGGCGGCGATCTCGATCCTCGCCATGCCCACGATGGTGCTGCTCGGCGCCGGAACCGCGCTTGCGCTGCCGTCCACTGGGGACGCTCTGAACAACACCGGCGCACACGGGTTGTCGGAGGTCCTCTACGCCTTCGCCTCGGCGGGCAACAACAACGGCAGCGCCTTCGCCGGGCTGACCGTGACCAGCGACTTCTTCCAGGTGTCGCTCGGGCTCGCGATGCTCTTCGGCCGGTTCGTACCCATCCTCGCGGTGCTGATGCTGGCCGGTGCCGTGGCCCAGCAGCAACGCGTTCCCGCCACCGCCGGCACGCTGCCCACCACCGGGCCGCTGTTCGCCGGGTTGCTCGGCGGCACCGTCATCCTCGTCGCGGCGCTGACTTTCCTGCCGGTGCTCGCCCTCGGCCCGATCGCGGAGGCCCTCGCATGACCACGATGTTGGAGAAACCGGAGAAACCCCAGGAGGCGCAGGAGGAAACCGGTCTGCGGAAGATGTCGGCGGGGGCCTTCAGCCCACGCCAGCTGTGGACCTCGTTACCGGAAGCGCTGCGCAAGCTGAACCCGAAGCACCAGCTGGCCAACCCGGTCATGTTCGTGGTGTGGGCGGGCTCGGTGCTGACCACCGTGCTCGCCGTGGCCGAACCGAACGTGTTCAGCATCTCGGTGGCCGCCTGGCTGTGGTTCACCGTGCTGTTCGCCAACCTCGCCGAAGCCGTCGCCGAAGGTCGCGGCCGGGCGCAGGCGGAATCGTTGCGGCGCACCAAGACCGAGGCGGTCGCACGGCGGCTGGTCGACGGCGTCGAGGAGCAGGTGCCGGGCACGGCGCTGCGCATCGGCGACCGGGTCGTGGTCGAGGCCGGCGAGGTCATCCCCGGCGACGGCGACGTCGTCGAGGGCATCGCGACCGTCGACGAATCGGCGATCACCGGCGAATCCGCCCCGGTGATCCGGGAATCCGGCGGCGACCGCTCGGCGGTCACGGCAGGCACGACGGTGCTCTCCGACCGGATCATCGTGGAGATCACCACCAAGCCGGGCGAAACGTTCGTCGACCGGATGATCGCGCTGGTCGAGGGCGCGCAGCGGCAGAAGACGCCGAACGAGATCGCGCTGACGATCCTGCTGTCCACGCTGACGATCATCTTCCTGCTCGCGGTGGTCGCCCTGCAGCCGATGGCCGGCTACTCCGGCTCGCTGCTGTCGGTGATCACCCTGACCGCGCTGCTGGTGTGCCTGATCCCGACGACGATCGGCGCGCTGCTGTCGGCGATCGGCATCGCGGGCATGGACCGGCTGGTGCAGCGCAACGTGCTCGCCAAGTCCGGCCGCGCCGTGGAGGCCGCAGGCGACGTGGACACGCTGCTGCTGGACAAGACCGGCACGATCACCTTCGGCAACCGGCGCTGCACCGAGCTGCTGCCCGTCGGCGGCGCCACGCTCGGCGAGCTGGCCGAGGTCGCGCGGCTGTCCAGCCTCGCCGACCAGACCCCGGAGGGCACCAGCATCGTGGCGTACTGCGCCGAGCAGTACGGCCTGCCCACGGGGCCGCGCGGTTCGGAGCTGCAAGCCGAAGAGGTCGCCTTCACCGCGCAGACCCGGATGAGCGGCATCGACATCGACGGCCGCGAGATCCGCAAGGGCGCCACCAGCGCGGTGCGCGCCTGGGCCGGCGGCATCTCGTCCGAAGTGGAGGGACTCACCGAGGAGATCGCCTCGCAGGGCGGCACGCCGCTGGTGGTCGCCGAGCGCAGTGGCGGCGAAACCCGCGTGGTCGGCGTGATCCGGCTGTCCGATGTGGTCAAACCCGGCATGAAGGAGCGGTTCGCCGAGCTGCGCGCGATGGGCATCCGCACCGTGATGGTCACCGGCGACAACGAGCTCACCGCCAAGGCCATCGCCGCCGAGGCCGGCGTCGACGACTACCTCGCGGAGGCCAAACCCGAGGACAAGATGGCCCTGATCAAGGCCGAGCAGGAAGGCGGCCGGCTGGTCGCGATGACCGGCGACGGCACCAACGACGCGCCCGCGCTCGCGCAGGCCGACGTCGGCGTGGCGATGAACACCGGCACGGCGGCGGCCAAAGAGGCCGGCAACATGGTCGACCTCGACTCCGACCCGACGAAGCTGATCGAGATCGTCGAGATCGGCAAGCAGCTGCTGATCACCCGCGGCGCGCTGACCACCTTCAGCATCGCCAACGACCTCGCCAAGTACTTCGCGATCCTGCCCGCGATGTTCGTGGCGATCTACCCGCAGCTGGACGCGCTGAACATCATGCGGCTGGCCACCCCGACATCGGCGATCCTGTCGGCCGTCGTCTTCAACGCGCTGGTCATCATCGCGCTGATCCCGCTGGCGCTGCGCGGGGTCCGCTACCGGCCGACTACGGCGAGCGCGCTGCTGCGGCGCAACCTGCTGGTCTACGGGCTCGGCGGCATCGTCACGCCGTTCCTCGGGATCTGGCTGATCGACCTGGTCATCCGCTTCATCCCGGGCATCGGCTGAGAGGGCCCGAGGCGTGCCGAGGATCCCGTCGGTCCGCAATTTCAATGGAAATTGCGGTCCTCCGGCGTGTCAGGTCCCGACATGCCGGGACCTGTGGACAACTTCCGCAATTTCAATGGAAATCGGACCTTCGATTTCCATTGAAATTGCGGCCGACCTGAACCGAAGAGGCACTGATGAAGAACACACTGCTGCGGCAGACGTTGGCGGGGTTGCGGCTGTTGCTGGTGGCGACCGTCGTGCTCGGCGTGGCGTATCCGCTGGCGATCTGGGGCATCAGCCGGATCCCCGGCCTGCAGGCCAACGCCGAGGGCTCGCAGATCGTGGTGGACGGCAGGGTCGTCGGCTCGTCGCTGATCGGCATCGACCCGGTCCCGGCCGACCCGGCCAACGACCCGTACTTCCACACCCGCCCCGCGGCGTCCGCCGAGGGCGCGCTCGGCCCGGGTGACCCGGCGAGCACCGGCGGCTCCAACTACGGCGGAGCCAGCGAGGACCTGCTCGCCGCCGTGCAGGAGCGGCGCGACGCCATCGCCGCCCGCGAGGGCGTCCGGGCCGAGCAGGTGCCGACGGACGCCGTCACGACGTCGGGCAGCGGCGTCGACCCGCACATCAGCCCGGCCTACGCGGAGCTGCAGGCGGCCCGGGTGGCTCGCGTCACAGGCATCCCGCTGGAGGAGGTCCGGCGCTTGGTCGCCGAGAACACCAGCGGTGGGATCGTCGCCGAGCGCGTGGTGAACGTGACGACGCTCAACGTCGCCGTCCACCGGGCAAGGTGATGCCGACGGGGTAAGTTGCCTGGTCAGGGCCCGTGCGTACTTGTGGTTGCCATAGCGGCACAAAGTACGCACGGGCCAGAGGCGGTATTCGGTGCAGGCAACCGCTAATAACAGCGGTTCGTAGGAGACTGGAAGCGTGGCGGAGAAGGGACGAAGGCGCGGCGAGCTGCGGATCTACCTCGGTGCGGCGCCCGGGGTCGGCAAGACGTACGCGATGCTCAACGAGGCGCGGCGGCGCATGGAGCGCGGCACCGACGTGGTCGTCGGCTTCGTGGAGGACCACGGCCGCGCCAAGACCGCCGCGCTGCTCGACGGCCTGGAGGTCCTGCCGCGCCGGAGCGTCAGCCACCGCGGCGTCGAACTCACGGAGATGGACCTCGACGGGCTGCTGGCCCGGAAGCCGGAGGTCGCCATCGTCGACGAGCTCGCGCACACCAACGTTCCCGGCTCCCGCAACGAGAAGCGCTGGCAGGACATCGACGAACTCCTCGATGCCGGGATCAACGTGCTGTCCACGGTCAACGTGCAGCACCTGGAGAGCCTCAACGACGTGGTGGAGACGATCACCGGCGTCCGGCAGCAGGAAACCGTGCCGGACGAGGTGGTGCGCCGCGCCGAGCAGATCGAACTCGCCGACATCACCCCCGAAGCGCTGCGCCGCCGCATGGCGCACGGCAACGTCTACGCGGCGGACCGGGTGGATGCCGCGCTGGGCAACTACTTCCGCACCGGCAACCTGACGGCGCTGCGCGAGCTCGCGCTGCTGTGGCTGGCCGACCAGGTCGACGTGGCGCTGCGCCGCTACCGCGCGGAGAAGAAGATCACCGACACCTGGGAGGCCCGCGAACGCGTCGTGGTCGCCGTCACCGGCGGCCGCGAGAGCGAGACGCTGATGCGCAGGGCCCGCCGGATCGCGGCCCGCGCGGGCGCCGAACTGCAGGTGGTGCACGTGCTGCGCGGCGACGGGCTCGCCGGGGCGTCGCCGACCGGCATCGCCCGCGCCCGCAAGCTCGCCGACGCCGTGGGTGCCAGCTTCCACACCGTCGTCGGCGACGACGTGCCTGAGGCGCTGCTGGAGTTCGCCCGGGCGGCCGACGCCACGCAGCTGGTGATCGGCACGTCGCGGCGGTCCCGCTGGGCGCGGCTCTTCGACGAGGGCATCGGCGCCGCCACGGTGCAGAAGTCCGGGCCGATCGACGTGCACATGGTCACCCACGCCGAGGCCGGCGGGCGGCGATTCCTCCGGAAGATCACCAGGAATCCGCTGTCGTCGGCCCGCCAGTTGTGGGGCTGGGTGCTGTCGGTGCTGGTGCCCAGCGCGGTCACCGCGGGGGCCTACTTCTTCGGCGATGTCGCGCTGTCCACGGACGTCGTCGGCTACTTCCTGGCCACCGTCATCGTCGCGCTGGTCGGCGGGATGGCCCCGGCGATAGTCGCCGCACTGCTCTCCGGCGGGCTGCTGAACTTCTTCCTGACGCCGCCGCTGTACACGCTGACCGTGTCCGAGCCGCAGAACCTCGTGACGCTGGTGGCCATGATGATCGTCGGCATGCTGGTGGCGATCATGGTCGACCGGGCCGCGCGGCTGGCGGAGCAGGCCACCAACGCCCGCACCGAAGCCGCGCTGCTCACGTCCTACGCCCGCACCGTGCTCACCCATCCCGATCCGCTGCCGCGGCTGCTGGAGAAGGTGGTGGAGAACTTCGGCCTCACCTCGGCGGCGCTGCTGGAACGCACCAAGGACGGCTGGCACGTGGCGGCCTCCACCGGGGTGCGGCCCTGCACCAGGCCCGAGCAGTCCGATGTGGACATCGAGGTCAACCCGGACGTCCACCTCGTGCTGAAGCGCCCCGGCAACAGGCCGCTGCCGGCCGCGGAGCGCACCGTCCTGGAAGGCGCGGCGGGGCAGGCGCTGGTCGCGCTGCGCCAGCAGCGGATGGCCGCGGAAGCGCAGGAAGCACAGCGACGAGCGGACGCCACCCAGCTGCGCACCGCGCTGCTGTCGGCGGTCGGCCACGACCTGCGCACCCCGCTGGCGTCGATCAAGGCCTCGGTGAGCAGCCTTCGCGCCGCCGACCTGCAGCTGTCCGAAGAGGACACCGCCGACCTGCTGGCCGGCGTCGAGGAATCCTCGGACCGGCTGACCGAGCTGGTGGACAACCTGCTGGACTCCTCCCGGCTGGCGACCGGTGCGATCGCCCCGCGGCTTCGCCCGGTGAGCTACGACGAGGTCGTCGCGGGCGCGCTGGCCGGGCTGGACGGGCGGCAGCACATCGACGTCGACATCGACGAGAGCCTGCCGCCGGTGCTCGCCGACGTCGGGCTGCTGGAGCGCGTAGTGGCCAACGTGGTGCAGAACGCGCTGAAGTACGGGCGAACGAACGGCGACCGGATCAGGGTGCGGGCGAGCGAGCACGCGGCGCGGGTCGAGCTGCGCGTGGTCGACCACGGGCCGGGGCTGCCGGAAGACGAGGCAGAGTCCGCGTTCGCGCCGTTCGAGCGGCTGGGCGAACACGGCGAGCGCGGCGACACCGGGGTGGCCGGGGTCGGGCTCGGCCTGAGCGTGGCGCAGGGTTTCATGACGGCGATGCACGGCACGATCCGAGCCGAGGACACCCCCGGCGGCGGGTTGACGATCGTGCTCTCACTCCCGGTGGTCGCCGCTGACGGACAGGGGAAACGATGACGAGGGTCCTGGTTGTCGACGACGAGCCGCAGCTGCTGCGCGCCTTGCGGATCAACCTGACCGCGCGCGGCTACGAGGTGCTGACGGCCACGGACGGGGCGTCCGCGCTGCGCGCGGCCATCGAAGGCAAACCCGACGTGGTGATCCTCGACCTCGGCCTGCCGGACATGGACGGCAACGAGGTGATCGCGGGCCTGCGCGGCTGGACGACGGTGCCGATCATCGTGCTGTCGGCGCGCACGGACTCCACGGACAAGGTGCACGCCCTGGACGCCGGGGCGGACGACTACGTGACGAAACCGTTCGGCATGGACGAGCTGCTGGCGCGCCTGCGCGCGGCGGTCCGGCGCGCCAGCACCAGCGAAGCGGCCGACGAACCGGTGGTGGAGACCGCGACGTTCACGGTGGACCTGTCGGCGAAGAAGGTGCTGCGCGAAGGCATCGAGGTGCACCTGACGCCGACCGAGTGGGGCATGCTGGAGGTCCTGGCCCGGAACCGGGGCCGCCTGGTGGGCCAGAAGCAGCTCCTCAAGGAGGTCTGGGGACCCCAGTACGCGAACGAAACCCACTACCTCCGCGTCTACCTGGCCCAACTCCGCCGGAAGCTGGAACTGGACCCCAGCCACCCCCGCCACCTGATCACCGAAGCAGGCATGGGCTACCGCTTCGAACCGTGACCTCCGGACCTCAGGCGCGAACCGAGCCCGGAGGTCCGATCACCAACCTCGCTCGATGGAGCTAGGTGCCGACGGTCTGGCTGTGGTACTTCATCTGCTCGTCGGAGCGGACGACCTTGTTGGAGTCGTGCATCGACGGCGCGAGCAGGTCCACGCTCTCGACGACGCCCCGCCCAGGAACTTCGATCACGCCCCGATCTCCGGGGAAGTACCGGGGATCGAGGGCGTTCGGGGACCAGACGTCGTAGCGGCACCCCTGGGTGAGCAGCATGATCCAGTTCGGTTCCAGGTGGTTGAGCCGAACCATGAACAGCGCGTAGAACAGGTTCGCGCTCGTCTCCGTGTAGGTGTTGGCGCCCACGGTCACCCACACCTGCACGTCGTCGCCGATCACCTGCCAGGTCACCCGCGCGTCCAGCGCGCCTGGCTCGCCGGTCTCGGGATGCTTGGCCCACACCCGGACCAACCGGGACACCGGAGCTCCCCCCTGCGGTGTCGGTTGCATGTTTCCTCCCCTTGGACGTTCGGTTGGTCAGAGCCTGCTGCGAAGCAGGTTTTCACGTTCGACGAGCCGCGATAGCTCGCTGCGGATCTCAGCCGCCCTCGCGGGCGGTGGCCCCTGGTCCAGGGCTTGGGAGAGCTTTTCCTTGACCCCTTCGATGGACCGCAGTTCTTGCAGAAGATCGGCCTCGGTTCGAGGTAGCGGCTCGGATGGCGGTTCTGGGCGTTGTGGCGCCTCCGGCTCGTGCGGATGGGGATCCGGCGCGTCGTGCGGATCGGGTCGGTGGCCGTCGTCCATCCAGCTGTCGGGCATGTCGTCGTCCCAGTCCGGCCTCGGGCGGCCCGGCGTGTCCGTGCCGGGGCTGTATGGCGGTTCCGGCGGTGGTTCGGGTTGGCTGCCCTGCGGTCCGAAGGGCTTGTCGTGTTCCGGGGCGTGGTTGTCGTACGGGTTCGACGGGGCGTCTGGGAAGGGGCGGTCCGTGGGCAGCGAGTCGTAGTCGCCCCACGGGGTCGTGGGCGTTTCCGGGGCGTGGCGGGCGGTGTCGCCGAGACGATCCGCCGTTCTTCCCACGTCGGTGGCTTTGCCCAGGTCACCGAGGCCGTCGCCGATCTTGCCCGCGATCTTGGTGGCCCTGGTGGCCACGCCGGCGCCGCCGAAGGCCGAGGCGACCGCGTCCGGGGCCATCGAGCCGAGGGCTTTCGCCGGGTTCTGCTTCCAGCCGTCCACATCGACGACCGTTTTGACCGCCTGGTAGGGGTTCTCGGCCACGGACATGATCGTGGTCGAGGCGGCCTTGTCGAACGCCGCCTTGCCTTCGGGGTCGATGCCCCACATGCCGGGCTGGCTGTAGAGGAATGCCTCCCCGAGGCCCCAGAGGCCCGTGCCCACGCCCACGACGCCCTCGACGGCGCCCGCGCCGAAGTCGTAGAGCAGATCCCCCGCTCCTTGGAAACCGTCGACGAGGTTCGCGCCGATCTGTGCGAGTTTGCTCGGCTTCGCCGGCGCGGCCTGGACCGCTTCCAGGACGATCCGGGTGGCCCGCTCGTCCGCCGCCTGCACGGCAGCCTTGGCCGCGGCGATCTGGGCCTCGGCACGGGCCCGAACCTCGGCGTTGGGATCGGCGAACGCGCTCGGCGCGACATCCGAACTCCCGGATTCGTACGCCTTGACCGCCGCGTTGTGCTGCTTCGCCGCGGCCAGGGACGCCTCGTTCGCGCGGTCGAGTTCCTCCTTGGCGCGCGCGGCCTTCTCCTTCTCCTCGGCGAGGACCTTCTGGTAGTCGAGAACGGCCTTGCCCGCGTCGCCGAACGCGTCGGCCGCCGCCAACCACTCCGCCGGGGCCTTGTCGAGGTAGCTCTCCCGGAAGGCGTCGCCCGCCTGGCCGGTCCAGCCGCCGGAGTCGATCGACTTGATGCCCTGGCCGGCGCGGTCGAACGCGCCGCCGAGCTTGGTCAGGTGTTCGCCGACTTCGGCGACCGTAGCCGGATCACCCGGGATGACGTCCTGCGCGACCAGCCCGGCCATCTGGCCGAGCTCGTGCAGCTCGTGCCCGGTTTCGGCGACGTCCTGATCGAAGGTGGTGCTGTTGCTGACCATCAGCCCTCTCGCAACGTCTCGACGAGCTTCTGCTTCGCCTCGGCATCCATCTGCTGGTAGGCGGCGCGCGCCTCGCCGAGCGCGTCCACGGCGGCGTTGCCGTCTTCGACCAGGTACCGGATGCCGAATTCCCAGGCGTCGCCGAAAGCCAGCAGCGCGGCGCCGAGCGAGCCGGGCCCGATGTGCGGGGCCGAGTCCAGCATCTTCTCGCGCACGCCCATGCCCTGCGCCCCAGCGGATGCGAATCCCCACCCGGCCATCTCGCCGAGTTCGGCCACGGCGTCCCGGATGCCCGATTCGGAGCTCTCCAGGGCACCCACGTTCACGGTGAAACCGTTGTGCTCCATTACTTCCCGCCTTCGGTCAGTGCGATTTCGTCGGGCACGAGCCCGCGGATCGGCGCGAGCGCGGTGCCGTGCTCGCTGCCCGGATCGAGGACCAGGCCGGTGCTCCTGGGTAGCGCGGGAAGGCACTGGTCGATGAGCTCGGCGCCGGTCAGTTCGCCGTAGCGCACGTTGTCGGCACCTCGCCCGGCGGCGCGGTAGAACTCGGCCATCCGGCCCAGCGAGGTGAACACCCCGAGCCAGGAGAGCTCGCCGTCGCGCCCGGTAGGCAGCGCGAAACCACCGTCCTCATCGGACACCGCCACGTACACCGAGGTGCCGCGCAAGGCGGCGGCGAGCTGCTCGACCGTCGCCTCGCCGGTGCCGAACAGGCGGACCGTGCCGAGCAGCTCGGCGGCAGGTTCCGGCTCCGGCTCGTCGAAGATCGAACCGGTCAGCCGAAGTACGCCCCGGCTGGGAAAACCCCTGCCAGGACGGCATTGTGCAAGCGTCATGGAGCCACGCCTCCCCAGCGCGGATCATGGAATCAACGGGGCGGAACAGTACTCAAGCGGGCAGCTGCTGAGTGCCCATTTGATCATTACGCACCGTGTCGAGAAGATCACGGTCCGGGTTGCTACGTTCGGCGGTAAGTGACGCGCCTGGTCAGCGGGCCGCGAGGTCGGTCTCGACCTGGGCGATGGCCTCGTCGAAGGTGCGCGGGAACGCCGCCTGCACGCGATCATCGAAGAGACCGCCCTGACCCGTCCGGTCGGTCCAGATGGCGCGCTCGAGCGACAGCTTCGGCGTTTGGTTGATGCGGCATCGCGGCCGCACATCACGATCCAGGTGATGTCCCACGACGTTGGGTTGCATCCGGGGTTGAACTGCGTCGAGATCGCCCGGCGGGACGCTGTCGTCGGGGTTCGGGACTCGAAGGATCCAGGTGGCGGTGTGCTGGTCTTTTCCGCCGCTCGATGGGCCGACTTCGTCGGTGGCTTCATGCGGGTCCGCGCATAGGCCCGTTGGGTTGGTGTGAAGTTTTCAAGAGTTGGTGCGGGGCGGGAAGTCGCGCTGCTAGGGTCGGCCTTCGACCGGGTGATCAGACGCCGCGACCTGGGGGTTTCCCGCGATGACGACGCCAGCACCACCTCCGCCGCCGTTTCCCGGTGGCGCCGGTCAGACCATCACGGTCAACAAGGACAACGTCCTCGAGGTGCGCAAGGTCGTTCTCGCGGCCGCTGAAGACGCGCAGTTCAAGCTGTTCAGCCTTGCGCACAACCTGGCCGTCAACGCTCCCGCCGACGACGAGATCAGCTCGACCTCAGCGGCGGTCTGGTCGGCGAACCTGCTGGGAAATCCGGACTCCCACTACTCGCGTCTCATGCAGTACGTGGACAACGTCTTTGAACTGGGAAGGCAACTCGAAGAAGCCGCCAAGCAGTACGGCTTCACCGACGATGAGATCGCTGCGTCCTTCCAGCTGCAGCAGAACCAGGTGTGAGGGGAGTCCCGTGCGGTTGCGCTTCGGGCATGGCTTGATCGGGTTGGCCGCTGTCTTCACGCTTGCCGGGTGCACGGTGAACGGCCCGGATCCGGAGCCGCCGAGCTCGGCTCCCACTTCGGAGGCCCCGTCGTCTTCTTCGCTGGATCTTCCGCAACGCCCGAAAGAGCTCGCGATCGCGGGCAAGCAGGACGCCGAGATCTGCACGTGGTTGTCTCCCGAGCAGAAGGCGCCGCTCCAGGTGGGTGGCGGCCGCCCGGTGGTCAAGAACGGGAACAATTACAACGGGTGTTCTTTCGCCGGTGCCGCAGGAAAGGTCAACTTCGGTATCTCGCTCCGGGTGGTACCCGAGGGCTTGGACGCTTTCTCGCAGAAGATCGCGGCTGTGAAGGCGAAGACCGCGAAGACGTATGAGGTCAACGGCTTCGGTGCAGTGCAGGGACAGGTTCCGGGTGGCGAGAGCCTCGGTTGTGCCGTGTTCGTCGACGCTGCCGAAGGGCAGACGCTCTACGTCGACCTGAGCCTCACCACCCCCGGCGGCATGGACAACCAGCAGATGTGCGAGCGGGCGAAGCAGGCCGCCGAGGCGGCCGTGACGACCTTGCAGGGTAGCTAGGGGGAGTCGTGACCAGCATCGATCCGATCCGGGACATCCGGTTCGAGGGGATGGACATCCCCCAGCTCCAGGAATGGATCACCCAGATCAAGCAGGGGCGCGGCGCGGAGTCGATGCAGGGCGCGGTGCGCGCGCTGGACGAGTGCGTGAAGGTGGTCGTCGATCTCGACGAGACGCTGCGGCGCGAGCTCGGCAAGCTGCAGATCGCGTGGGAGGGCAACGCCGGGAGCCTCGCGGCGGCGGCGACCCAGCAGCAGGCCGTCTTCATGGCCGACGCCCCGGATCCCCTGAAGGCGTCCGCGGACAGCGTCGACGCGCAGGGCCGGGGCTACGAGTCCGCCCGCAACGGGCTGCCGAACAACGACGAGCTCAAGCACAAGCAGTCGGAGAACGCGGTCGAATGGGCCGGCGGTGCCTTCGGCTACGAGAGCGACTACGACAAAGAAGCCAAGAACATCGAGGGCCAGAAGCAGGCCGCGCAGGCCGCGCTCAGCTCGTACCGCAACACCTCGGTCAGCCAGGCCGATTCGTACCAACCGTTGCCCGAGATGCCGCCCGCGACGGTGTCCGCGCAGTCTGCGTCCGGGACGAGCATGCCGGGCGTCGGCGTGGGTTCGGTCGGTGGCTACTACGGCGGCGGCTCGGCGGTCGACGGGGGCACGCCCGGTGTCGTCGTGGGCGGCGGGAACGTCGGCAGCGGCAACGTCGGCGGCGGAATCAAGCGCGGCGACGGCGTGGGTGGGCAGGATCCCGGTGACCGCAGCGGCACGGGGGAGCACCCGGACGAGCGCGAGACCGGCGGCGAGGCGGACCAGACGCCGGAGGCCGCCGCGACGAGCAGCGGTATCAACCCCGGCACGGTGCTCGGCATCGCCGCAGGTGGTGCGGCGGTCGCGGGTATCGGCGCGTACGCCGCGAGCAGGATGCTCGGCGGCCGGGGCCCGGCTGCGGCATCGGCCGGCGGTGGCTCGGCTTCCGGGCTGAGCCGGGGCGGCTCGTCCGGCATCGGCGGCGGACCCGGTGACACGATGGCCGGGCGGTCCGCGGGCAACACGCCGGGCAGCCGCCCGGTGACCGGTTCGATGATGGGGCCGGCGGCGACCCGCGGCGAGAAGCGCAGCGAGGACGCGGAGCACGAGAACAAGTACGTCGCCGAGGAGACCCCGTTCGACGACGAGCGGTTGGTCGCCCCGGCGGTGCTGGGGCACTTCGAGCCGGACGACGAAGCCGACGAGGAATCCGCCGACGACGAGCCGAAGAAGCGGGACTGACGGTGCGCCCTGGAGCAGAAGCCGATCCGATCGTGCTGTCCGCATTGGAATTCGATGTGGTCTGCGAGGCGGAGAAGCTCACCGATCGACGGCACATCATCCTCAACGTGCCGAGCCCGGGAGCGACCTACTCGGAGCGCGCGCAGCTCGTCGCGGACGTGTGGGCCGGGCTCCGCAAGCGCCGCCTCGCAGAGCCCAACCGCGACCGGGTCGACGTCGACTTCGCGGACCTGCTGGGCCTGCTGGACCGGCCGCAACGCAGCATCGACGTGCGGATCTGGGCGGACCGGTCGATTCGCGCCCTGGCGTCGGCCAACGGCGGCACCGGCCTGCTGACCATTGTGGACGGCGACATCGTCGAGCTGACCCCGATCCGGGCGAGCTCCCTGGTGGAGGCGGCGGTGTCGGTGGCGGGCGACATGCCGCCGGGACCGGGCCGGGCGGTGAGCCTGCCCAACGAGATCCTCCGCGAAGCCAGCGACTACGCGGGCCCGAACAACCCGCTGCTGTTCACCGACGAACTCCGGGGCCTGGGAATCGCCCCGGACGACGCGGCGGACGTGGCGAGCATGGCGGACGGAATGGGAATCCGGGGCCAGTTCGGCGTGGAAGTCTGCCCGAACCGAGGCGGCCGGCCGGAGCGGGCGAACAGGGTGGTGGCGTTCCACGACACGGACAAGGGCCGCTACAGCCACGTGGTCCGTCCCAGCGGAGACGGCCGCCGCTGGAGCACGATAGCCCCGGCGGACAACGCGAGGATCGCGGAGTACACGCGAGAACTCCTCGCCGAGATCTGGGACGACTGAAACGCCGGCTCGCCGATCGGGCACGAGTGGGAACCATCGGCGGCTTGGAACCGTCGTACCCCAAGAACGGGAGGTACTGCGGAATGAGTTTTGGTCGGCATCAACCTGACGACTGGGAATACGACGACACCGATTGGCTGGCTCAGGCCGGCGAACCGACCCGGGCGTCGGCGGCCGTCGACACCGTGGTGGGACAGGACCTGTCCGGCGTCGTCTCCGTCAGCTCGACATTCGACGCCCAGGTCGTGTCGGTGGCGCTGGCGGACAACTGGCGGCAGGTCGTCGACCCCCGGCAACTGCACGTCGGCGTCGTCGCGGCGGCGAACGCGGCAACGATGCTGGCGCTGGGCAAGAAGCTGGAGTCGGCGGACCTCGAAGGGACCGATCAACCCCAAGCCGCACCCGGTTACGACGATTCGCCGCTGAGCTCGCAGGACATCACCAGGCTGCTCGACGAGGTCACCGCGGACCTGAACGCTTTCACGCAACAGCTCACCGCCATCGCCGACCAGCCCGTCACCGCGGAAAGCCCCGGCCGCAACATCAGCGGCACGGCCCAGCGAGGTCAGATCCTGCAACTATCGCTCGACCCGAACTGGGCTTCCGCGGCGCGGAACTCGGAGATCGAGGCCGAGCTCGCGTCGTTGCTCGCGACGCTGCAGAGCAAGTCGACGCCGACGGATCTGGCGGGCGGGCCGCGCAGTCGCGCGATCGACGAGTTGAACGATTTGGCGTCCAATCCGCAGCTGCTTCTCCGGCGACTCGGGCTCGGTTCCTGACCGGTCGATGTCGTCGCACGCATGGAGGTGAGAAACGATGACCAGTGCTGGAATCGGCGTGGCGTTGGAGGCGATGCGCTCCGACGCCAAGACCTGGGACACGGCCGCCGGGGACCTCGACGGCCCGATGAACACGATCGGCACGTTGCAGATCGACCCGGCTTCCTTTTCGATGTGGGCGGTCGACCGGGGGGTCGACAAGACCTATGACGAGGCGCGAAGCGCGCTGGAGGACATGCTGAAGCAGGCTGCCGACTACTTTCGCGAGATCAGCTCGGACCTGACCGAAGCGGCCGCGCAGTACGAGCGCGACGACGAGCAGGGCAAGCACGGAATCCAGAACGCGTACTGAATCCGGGGATGGCAATGACGAACACCCTCGTCGCGCAAGCGAGCGACAAGTCCAACGACCTCAACGAGAAGATCCAGGACTTCTTCAACAAGGTCAACGACCTGATGAGCTGGGTGCCGGACTTCCTCTCGCACCTCATCGAGCCCATCAAGCAGGGCATGCAGGCGCTGGCCCAGAAGGTCCAGGAGTTCTGGGACCGGATCACCCAGATCTTCGAGCAGCCCGGTGACTCGGACAAACTGCGGGAAACCAGCGACAAGTGGGCCACCGAGGTCGGCGACAAGGCCGGGGAGATCGCCGGCGACATCAACCTGCAGAAGCTGAAGTCCAACGTCGAGTGGACCGGCAAGGCGGCCGAGGCGTACAAGGCGCTGGTTCCGGCTCAGGGCAGCGGGCTTTCGTCGGTCAAGCTGATGGCGATGCAGATCCGCACCTCGCTGAACAGCCTGGCGAACGCGCTGGATGCGTTCTGGCTCGCGATCGGCGTCGCCCTGGGTGTGTTCGTCGTCGGTGCCGTGGGCGCGATCGCGGCGGCCTGCACCGTCGTGGGCATCCCGGCGGCGATCGGCGCGATCGCGACCGCGGCGGGCGTGTCCATCGGGTTGGTGACGACCGCGATCCTCTCGATGAACAGCTTCGTCACCACCATCGAGACCGAGCAGACCGCGATCAAGCAGAAGATCACCGACCTCGGCGACAAGTGGTCGCGCTCGGACCAGGACCTGTCCGACGGGAGCGTCAGCGACGGCGACGGATCGGACTGGAAGGTCAACCAGTGACCGTCCACCGGCCGCACTGGGAGCTCGTCCCCGTGCCGGACGACGTCGCGCGCAGGATCAGATCAGGCGCGGTGCGGTTCGGTGCGGGTTCGCTGGTGCTCAGCTTGGTGGCGGGGCTCGCGATCCTCGTGCTGGGGTTCGGCCTGCCGACCGCGCACCACCCGATTTCCGGCATCGCCGTCATGTTCGGCGGTATCTCGGCGTTCTTCCACTTCTCCTCCAGCATCACGATCATTTCCGGGCGGTCCTACGTCAAGAACGGCCAGCTCAACAAGACGGCTGCCGGTAAGGCATGCCGGTTGCTGGCGGTCTTCTGGGGCGGGACCATCGCGACGTCGCTGGGCAGCTGCGGCCTGCTGGCCATGGTCATTCGCTCGTCCGGACGCTCGTCGGTCCTCCCGGAGGTGCAGTACACGCCAGCGATCATCGGCTACCTGCTGCTCCTGCTGGTGCCATGCGTGTTGGCCGCGGTCAACTTCTTCATCGGCCGCCGCCTGCTGCGCCCCGCCACGTAGCACCGAGCACCGGCTGCTCGATCTCTCCGGAGGATGCCGTCGAGCAGGAATGTGCCGCGGCGGCGAGTTCGGGGCCGCGTAGCCTGGGCGACGGCTGTGCGGAGGTGCGAGTTGGTCGGGTATTCGGAGTTGGTCGAGCGGGCTCGGGAATTGGCCGGCAGCGGGCAGCGGCGGATCTTGGGGATCGCCGGGGCTCCCGCGGCGGGGAAGGGGTTCGTCGCCCGGCGGGTCGTCCGGGAGCTCGGCGGTTCCGCCGTTCTCGTGCCGATGGACGGCTTCCACCTGGCCAACTGCCAGCTGCGGCGGCTCGGGCGGGCCGACCGGAAAGGCGCTCCCGACACCTTCGACGCCGCCGGGTACGTCGCGCTGCTCCGGCGGATCCGGGAAGGCGGGCCCGGCACCGTTTACGCCCCCGAGTTCCACCGGGAGATCGAGGAGTCCTACGCCGGGGCCATCGCCGTCGATCCCGATGTGCCGCTGGTGATCACCGAGGGCAATTACCTGCTGCTGGATTCGCCGCCGTGGTCGGCGGTCCGGGAACTGCTCGACGAAGCGTGGTTCCTCGCGCCCGATGACGATGTCCGGGTGCGGCGGCTCATCGATCGGCACATCGGTTACGGGCGGACTCCCGAGGAGGCCGAGGAATGGGTGCACCGCAGCGATGAGCGCAATGCCGCCATCATCTCGGCCAGCCGGGGCCGGGCCGATCTGGTAGTCGTCGGCGACCCCGAATGATTTCCCCGAATTGCATCTGAATAAGTTTCAGAAATGGTCTAGGCACGATTCCGTGACGATGGGTGCACGGGTGGGTGTGCAGCATCAGCGCTCGGCGAGCTCCGCCCGCACGTCGTCGGGGATCCGGCCGGTGTGGTCGATGGGCGTCCACGGCTCGCTGCGGATCCACTGGGAGCCGCAGCCGCGGCAGGCCAGCAGCGGAAACCCGTTGAGCTCCTTGGGCGTCCGATGCCACGAGCACAGCGACCGGCAAGCGTGGACGGCCAGCGTCACGCGTCGTCCCCGGACGTTTCCCACTCGGTGGTGTCCGTCGGCACCGGGTCCTCAGTGGGGGGCGTCGTCGGCTTGGTGGGGGTGGTCGTCGTCGGCTTGGTGGTGGTGGTCGTCGTCGGTCGGGTCGGCGGCGTGGGCGGCTCCGGCGGCGGCGGAACCGGGAAGTCGCCGGGGATTTCGGTGCTCGTCAGCGTCGTCGACGACGTGGTCCGGCTGGCGGTCGTGGACGTCTCCGACGTCGCGCTGCCGCTCGGCGGCGGCGGGGGCAGCAGCGGCGGCGTGGTCCACGTGTCCGCCGGCCGCGACGTGGCGGTCGGCTTCAGCGTGAAGTCCGGCGTCGCCTCGTCGTGCTGCTGCGCGCCGGCGACCATCGCGGCGGTCGTCGCGAAGACGGTGGCCACCGCGATGCCGGACGCGGCCAGCATCACCAGCTGCTTTGGCCGGGCGTCCGGGTCTTCCGGCAACATCGGGTCCATTGCGTGCCCCACTCGTCGGCTCGTCGGGCGGCCTGCGCCGGGTGCCCCGAAACCCCAGGCTCCCAGCCGAATCGGGCGGATCATACCGGCAGCCCGAGCAAGCGCGGTCGTGGATGCGAGCCAACACCGCGCGCGCGGCGGCCGTGCGGCATCATGCCGGGCGTGACCGATTCGCAACAGGCACGACTGACCGCTTGGGTGCACGGGCGGGTGCAGGGCGTGGGTTTCCGCTGGTGGACGCGTTCCCGGGCGCTGGAGCTCGGCCTGGTGGGCAGCGCGACCAACCGGCCGGGGAGCAGGGTCGAGGTGGTCGCCGAAGGGTCCCGCGAGGCCTGCGCGAAGCTCCTGGCGGCGCTGCGCTCCGGCGAAACCCCGGGTCACGTCGACCACGTCGCCGAGCAGTGGTCCGAGCCCAAGGGCGGGCTGACCGGTTTCGTCGAGCGCTAGCCGCGGTTTCGCGATTTTGCCTAAAATTGGGCGCCAGTCCGGTGGGCCAGGGTGTACCAATTTTAGGCAAAATCGGAACACCCACTGGCTTCCTGGCTCGGTGGTGGCGTGCTCACCTGCGAGGAGCCGGGCCGGAGAAGCTCCGGTCAACTCCAGGATCTGATTGCCTTCGCAACCGCTTTGGCATGCGAGGGAGGTTGAGGAGTCGATCTCCCGGCCTCCGGTGCGCCGGGAAAATCGCCGCAACCAGCGGTTCTGCGCAGTCGCGAGTGGCCGCAGCGGTAGGCTCCACCGGATGTGACCGCCGGTGAACCGGACGAAACACGGGAAGGTCGATCGCAGCCGTGCACCTGAAGAGCCTGACGCTGAAGGGGTTCAAGTCCTTCGCCTCGGCCACCACGCTGCGCTTCGAACCCGGCATCACCTGCGTCGTCGGCCCCAACGGCTCGGGCAAGTCCAACGTGCTCGACGCGCTGCGCTGGGTGATGGGCGAGCAGGGTGCCAAGGACCTGCGCGGCGGCAAGATGGAGGACGTGATCTTCGCGGGCACCGCGGGCCGCGCCCCGCTGGGCCGCGCCGAGGTCACGCTGACCATCGACAACTCCGACGGCGCGCTGCCGATCGAGTACACCGAGGTCTCCATCACCCGCCGGATGTTCCGCGACGGCGCCAGCGAGTACGAGATCAACGGCAACACGTGTCGGCTGATGGACGTGCAGGAACTTCTGTCGGACTCCGGCATCGGCCGCGAGATGCACGTCATCGTCGGGCAGGGCCAGCTGGCCAGCATCCTGCAGGCCAAGCCGGACGAGAACCGCAGGCTCATCGAAGAGGCCGCGGGCGTGCTCAAACACCGCAAGCGCAAAGAGAAGGCGCTGCGCAAGCTCGACGCGATGCAGGCCAACCTGACCCGGTTGACCGACCTGACCAGCGAGCTGCGCCGCCAGCTCAAACCGCTCGGCAAGCAGGCCGAGATCGCCCGCAAGGCGCAGACCGTGCAGGCCGACCTGCGGGACTCCCGGTTGCGCCTCATCGCCGACGACCTGATCACCGCGCGCGCCGACCTGGCCCGCGACGAAGCGGACCAGGAAACCGCGCGCGCCAAGCGCACCGAGGTCGAGCGCGCCCTGCAGTTCGCGCAGTCCGAGGAGAAGACCCTCGAAGAGCAGGTCGCCGCGGACGCGCCGAGGCTGACCCGCGCGCAGGAGACCTGGTACCGGCTGTCGGCGCTGGAGGAGCGGCTGCACGGCACGCTGCGGCTGGCCGCCGAGCGCCACCGGCATCTGACGGCGCAGACCGAGGAACACCGCCCCGGCCGCGACCCGGATCAGCTCGACGCCGAGGCAGAAGAGGCCGCGGAGCAGGAGATCGAGCTCCGCGAGCAGGTCGAAGAGGCCCGCGAGGTGCTCAACGAGGTCGTGCTGCGCCGCTCGGAGCTGGAATCCGCGCTGAAGCAGGCCGAACAGGCGCACCTCGCCGCGGTGCGGGCGATCGCCGACCGCCGCGAGGGCGCTGCCCGGCTGTCCGGCCAGGTCGAGTCGCTGCGCAGCAAGGTCAGCGACACGGCCGACGAGATCGAGCGGCTGTCGGATTCGCTGGAAGAAGCCACCGGGCGGGCCGAGGAAGCGGAGCGTGCGCAGGCCGACGCGGAGGAGGAGAGCGGCGGCTACGACTCCGACGACGCCGGGCTGCAGGAACGCCGCGAAGGCGCAGCCGAAGCGCGCGATGCGGCGCGCGCCCGCGTCGAGGAGCTCGTGAAGGCCGAGCGGACCGCGGAGCGGGAGATCGCGTCCTGGAAGGCGCGGGTCGAAGCGCTGTCGATGGGCTTGCAGCGCAAGGACGGCGCCGGCGCGCTGATGTCGTCGGGGGACCGGGTGCCGGGCCTGCTCGGCACGGTCGCGGCGCTGCTCAGCGTCGAGCCGGGCGCGGAGGCCGCACTCGCCGCGGCGCTGGGCGCGGTCGCCGACGCCGTCGCCGTTCGCGGTGTCACGGACGCGGTGGCGGCCCTGGAACTGCTCAAGGCGGACGAGGCGGGCCGCGCCGGACTGCTCATCGGGTCCGCAGGGGACGTCGACCGATCCGGCTGGCCGCAGCTGACCGGTTCGGCTCGCTGGGCGGTCGACCTGGTCACCGCGCCCGACGGGCTGCGCGGGGCCGTGGCCACGGCGCTCGACAAGGTCGCGGTCGTCGACGAGCTGACCGACGCCCGGGAACTCGTGCAGCGCCATCCCGAAGTCCGCGCCGTGACGGCGAACGGCGATGTGCTCGGCGTGCACTGGGCGATCGGTGGTTCCGAAGACCGGCAGAGCACCATCGAGGTGCAGGCCGCCGTCGACGAAGCCGAACGCGAACTCGCCGCCGCCGGGCGACGCCTGGAGCAGCACTCAGCGGCGCTGGAAGGCGCGCGAGCCGAGGAAGAAGCGCGGCGCGCCGAAGTGCGGGCCGTGCAGGAGCAGATCAACGACGCCAAGGTGCGGCGAGCCCGCAGCACCGAACGGCTTTCCAGCCTGCAACGCGCCGCCCGCGCCGCCGGCGCCGACGTCGACCGGATCCGGCAGCAGCGGGTGAAGGTCGAGCAATCCCGCGAACAAGCCCTGGTCAAGCTCGCCGAACTCGAAGAGCGGCTGAGCATCGTCAAGTCCGAACAGGACGAAGCGGCGGAGCCGGACACCGGCGAACGCGACCGGCTGGGCACCGAGCTCAACGCCGTGCGGCAGCAGGAAATGGACGCCCGCCTCGGACAGCGCACCGCCGAGGAGCGCGCCCGGGCCGTGCAGGGGCGCGCCGACCAGCTGCGCCGCGCAGCGCGCCACGAGCGCGAAGCGCGTGCCCGCGCGGAAGCGGCGCGCAAGGCCCGGGAACGCGCAGCGCGCGTGACCCAGGCCGTGGTCGCCGGGGCCGAGACGGCGCTGGAGCGCATCGCGCGATCGCTGAGCGCTGCGACGGAGGAGCGGGATGTCGCGCAGGCGAAGCAGAGCGAGCACGAGCAGGCGCTCGGCGCCGTGCGAGCGCGCGTGCGCGAGCTCAGCGGGGAGCTGGAGAAGCTGACCGATGCGGTGCACCGCGACGAAGTCGTGCGTGCGGAGCAGCGGTTGCGCATCGAGCAGCTGGAAACCAAGATCATCGAGGATTTCGGGATCGGCCTGGACGACCTGGTCGACGAGTACGGGCCCACCGTGCCGATTCCGCCCGGCCCCGCCGAGATCGCCGAGTACGAGGCGGCCAAGGAGCGCGGCGAGGACGTCAGCCCGCCGCCGCCGATGCCGTTCGACCGGGCCACCCAGGAGCGCCGCGCCAAGCGCGCCGAGAAGGACCTCTCCTTGCTGGGCAAGGTGAATCCGCTGGCGTTGGAGGAGTTCGCCGCGCTGGAGGAGCGCTACAAGTTCCTCTCCACCCAGCTGGAAGACCTCAAGGACAGCCGCCGCGACCTGCTCAGCGTGGTCAAGGAGGTCGACGACAAGATCCTGGAGGTGTTCGCCTCCGCCTTCTACGACGTGGCCGCGGAGTTCGAGACCGTCTTCAAGGTCCTGTTCCCCGGCGGCGACGGGCGGCTGACGCTCACCGACTCCGAGGACATGCTGACCACCGGCGTCGAGGTCGAGGCCCGGCCGCCGGGCAAGAAGGTCAAGCGGCTGTCGCTGCTCTCCGGTGGGGAGAAGTCGCTGACCGCGGTGGCCATGCTGGTGTCCATCTTCCGCGCCCGGCCGTCGCCGTTCTACGTGATGGACGAGGTCGAGGCGGCGCTGGACGACACCAACCTGCGGCGCCTGATCACGCTGCTGGACCAGCTCCGCGAGACCTCGCAGCTGATCATCATCACGCACCAGAAGCCGACCATGGAGATCGCCGACGCCCTGTACGGCGTGACGATGCGCGGCGACGGCATCACGCAGGTGATCTCCCAGCGCCTGCGCGGCGATTCCGGCAAACGGCGCAAGGACGACGCACCCGACGCGCCGCCCGAAGGCGACGTCGCCGCGGTGCTCGACGGGGCGTCGGCAACGGCCACCGCGCCGGAAAGCGTTGCGGGCGAACCGGATTCGGCGCCGGCAGAACCCGGCGAGGATCAGCCCGACGTGCCGAGGGCGTAGCCGACGCCGAAGGCGACGAGCGCCGCCACCAGCGAGAGGCCGAACACCACCGACCAGCCCGGGCGCGCCTGCGCCCAGCGGGAGGGCGGCGGCTTCGACGGCGAAATCCGCTGCGGCGCAGCACGATTCCACAACTCCGGCCGCCCCAGTTCGGCCCGGCACTCCGTGCACTCCGAGAGGTGGGTGCGCACTGTCAGCCATTCGACGTCGCTGAGCACCCCCGCCGAATACGCGTTGAGCTTCGCTCGGAGATCCGCATGATCGATGTCCTGCACCGCAGTCCCCATCCGCAACCTCGGTGATCGCTTGGGTAGATCATCGACCCGTGGCGACTCCCGCTGAAGTCCTGGGGGTCGGGCAATGATGTCGTCGGCCACCTCGGTTCAACCTCCGGAACGGCATGCGGGACGATGTTTCCGCGGTCCGGCGTCGATCCTCGGGGGCAGATGCCGACCGGACACCGGGCGCGGAGTTCCCGCATTACCCCGAGTGCGGGGTCCCACCAGGTACAGGAGGCTTTCCATGACCAACCCGTACGGCCCCCCGCCGGGGCAGCAGCCGTACCCGCAGCAGGGCCCGCCGATGGCACCGCCCGGCGGCTACGGCCCGCCGTCCGGCCCGATGCCGCAGCAGCCGATGCCGCAACAGCCGATGCCGCAACAGCCGATGCCGCCGCAGATGCAGCCGGGAATGCCGCAGCAGGGCTACCCGCAGCCGCCGGCCCCGGCCGCGCCGCAGGGCCAGCCGATGGCGCCGCCCGCGCCCGGCATGGGACGCATCATGATCGACTGCTCGTACTTCTGGCTGGCGTTCATGCTGATGTTCTTCAAGCCGCAGCTCACCATCAACGGGCAGCCGGGCCCGATCCTGACCTGGGGCAAGACCCCGGTCGACCTGCCGCCCGGCCAGTACCAGATCGGCATCCACGTCAACTACCTGTGGCAGGTCGGCCTCGCGACCGCGGTGATCCCGGTCAACGCCGGTCAGCAGGTCGACGTCCACTACGCGGCGCCGGTGATCGTCTTCATGAACGGTGCCATCGGCCCGACCCCGCAGAAGGCGCCCGGCATGGGCCTGGCCATCGGGATCATGGCCGGCAGCGTCGCGCTGTGCATCCTGATCATCCTGCTGTCGGTCATCTCGGCCGCCGTCGCCTGAGTCGCCCGCCCGCGGCCGGCAGCCCGTCGGGGGGGGGGGGGGGGGGGGGGGGGGGGGGGGGGGGGGGGGGGGGGAGGGGGGAGGGGGGGGGGGGGGGGGGTGGGGGGCGGGGGGGGGGGG
>NZ_JBWKKH010000063.1:15439-28276 GCF_056431645.1 Saccharopolyspora sp. NPDC045839 | reverse complement strand
AACTCGCCCCGAAGACGTTCCACCGCACCAAGATCCACACCAAGATCATGAAGCAAACCACCAACAAGATCAACACCTAACGAAGTACTACTAGGGGAACGCGAAGTAGAGCCGATCGACCTCATCCCGTGTTGTGAGAATCTGGCGGAACAAGACCTGTGTGACCAATCGCGCTGCGTGCCACAGTAGGTATGTGAGCAGGGCGGACTTGCCGAGCCCCAGGGATCCGTGGGCGGACCCGGCGGCGTCGGTTGCGACGCTGTCGCGAGCACGACTCACCGAACTCCTGGCCGAGGTTCAGGAACGCATCGAGGAGATCGTCGGTATCCGGGAACGGTTGGACGGTCTGCTGCAGGCGGTGTTGGCCATCTCGTCGGAGCTTGAGTTGGATGCCGCGTTGCGGCAGATCGTGCGTTCGGCGACACGGTTGGTCGACGCCCAGTACGGCGCGATCGGGGTGCTGGCGGAGGACGGGACGCTGAGCAGGTTCATTTTCGAGGGCATCGATGAAGCGACCCGGCGGAAGATCGGCCCGTTGCCCATCGGGCGCGGCGTGTTGGGCCTGATCATCAGCGAGAACAAGCCGCTGCGGTTGGACAACGTTGCCGATCATCCCGCCGCGTTTGGCTTCCCGCCGAACCATCCCCCGATGCGGAGCTTCCTGGGGGTGCCGATCCGCGCGCGGCAGGAGGCGTTCGGGCGGCTGTATCTGGCGGAGCGGCACGGCGGCGGAACTTTCACCGAGGACGACGAGGCGGTGGTGCAGGCATTGGCCGCGGCAGCCGGTATCGCGGTGGACAACGCACGGCTGTTCGACGAGGTGCGCCGACGGGAACGTTGGCTGGATGCGACGAGCGAGATCACCGCAGAACTGTTGGCGGGTACGGAGTCACTGGACGCGCTGCAGTTGATCGCTGAGCGAGCCCTGGAGTTGACCACAGCGGAATACACCCTGCTGCTGGTGCCTGATGAAGCGGAGGAGGATCCGGCGAGGGCCGGCGAGCTCACCATCGCGGTGTGCGCCGGAACCGGGATCGATGACTTGGTGGGGCGCAAGATCCCGGTTTCCGGGTCCACCTCCGGTGAGGTCTTCCGCCAACGGACGCCGCGCAACGTTTCCGGGCTGGCGTTCGACCCGGCGAAGGGTATCGACGTCGAGTTCGGGCCGGTGCTCGCGGTGCCGATGCGGGCCGGTGAGGCGATTTCCGGCGTTCTACTGGCAATCCGTGAGGTCGGTGCAACGGCGTTCGACGATCAGGAGTTGCAGGTGCTGTCATCCTTCGCCGATCAGGCCGCGCTGGCGCTGCAACGGGCCGAAGCGCAGGCGGCGCGTCGGGAACTGGACGTGCTGGCCGATCGCGATCGGATCGCCCGAGATCTGCACGATCACGTCATCCAGCGGTTGTTCGCGATCGGTATGGCCATGCAGGGCACGCGGCAGCGCGCGAAGTCCCCGGTCGCGGCCGGGCGACGAATGGGCGAACACATCGATCAGCTGCACGAGGTCATCCAGGATGTGCGGGCCGCGATCTTCGACCTGCACACCAGCACGGCGAGATCGACCAGGTTTCGGGTGCGCCTGCAGAAGATCGTCACCGATCTCCTCGGCGATTCCGAGATTCGGTTGACGGTGCGGATGTTCGGTCCGCTGGATGTGCTGCCCGCGACGCTGGCCGAGCACGCAGAGGCGGTCGTGTGCGAAGCGGTGAGCAACGTCCTCAGGCATGCGCAGGCGTCGGAGCTGTCCGTCTCGCTGTCGCTGAATGATGATCTCACCATCGAGGTGACCGATAACGGCATCGGATTCCCGGACGCAGTCGCCCGCAGCGGTCTGGGCAACCTAACCGATCGTGCCGTGCAGAACGGGGGAGAGTGCACAGTGGAGCAACTGGAAACCGGTGGTACCCGGCTGCTGTGGACCGTTCCGGCGCGTTGACAGTGGGGTGCGTATGACGGCGAAGCAGATCAAGCCGGTCCTGGCCGGTGTGGATGGCTCGGCTCCCCCCGCCGTTGCGCGGAAATCTTGGGCAGGTGTTCGCGGCGGCAGTCGCTCATGCCCCGACAGGAGATTGAGGCTCACCCTGCGCAGAACCACCGCACCCCACTTCCCAGCGATCCTGGTGACCATCTCCCCTAGCGGACGTCTCACCGGACACGCGAAGGTCGGGCCCAGATCTGTCCAGGCTGGGCACGACGAGGATCGGGGTCAGCATGAGCAACGCGAACGAGCTCGCCAGCACGCCGGTTGTCGCGGTGCGGCCCGAGCTGGACGCGATGGCGGCTCTCCAGGAGATGTATCGCCACAGCGTGCACCACCTCGCCGTGGTCGCCGGCGATGACGTCCTGGGCTTGGTGAGTACTTCGGACCTGCTGTTCGGTATCGCGGCTGAGCGTCCTGGCGAGCCGGTGCGCGTGGCGTCGCTATGCCGGTCACCAGCGCCGTGGGTGGATGCGGGTTCCGATGTCTCCGTGGCCGCGCAGCGCATGATCGAGGCGCGCACCGACGCGTTGCTGGTGGCGCGGGGCGGGCAGGTGTGCGGGGTGCTCACGGCAGTCGACCTCGTTCGGGACATCGCTCAACGGGGGCAAGTCGGCCGTCCAGAGGCGACGGCGACCTCGGTCGGGCATTCTCACACTGCCGCTGCTGGCGGAGGTGACCATGAGTCTTCCTGAGGCGAAGCCGGTTCGATTCCAGGACGAGGAGCAACGCCGATGAACAAGGACACCGGGGAAACCCGGACCCGGCCGCCTGAGGTCACCTCTCCGGCGTGGGAGGTCACCGACCGATCGGCGGTGACCGTCGACGATTTCGCCCACGAGCCGGACTTCGACGCGATCGAACACATGGTGTCCGATGTTCCGCCGGAGCAGATGTACGCAGCCCTGCGGCGCCTCGATCTGCTCACCGTTCATTCCCGGATCGCGGATCTGGCGATGTGGGTGCGTGACCTGCCGGAACGGTTCAAGCAGCGAGTGCCGCCCCGGGTGCCGACCCGGTTGACCTTCGACGACCTGGTGGCCAGCGGGGACTGGGTGCTGCTCGGCGAGCAGCCTGGGCGGGAATTCGTTTGCGGCGCGGCAGGGCGGTTCTGGACACCGATCGTGCGCATGGAACCGGTGTCGGCCGAGGATTTCGCCCAGTACCGCAGACCGGGTCGAGGCAAGATCGTGGCCTCGCTGTCCGTGCGCCCCTACGGACGTCGCAGCAGCTTGGTGACCTACGACATCCGCACGATCCTCAACGACCCGATGACCTGCCGCATCTTCGGCTTGTACTGGCGTACGGTGTCGCCCTTCGTGCGCAGCATCATGCGGACCACGCTGCGCACCGCGGCCAAGCTGGCGAGTAGCGCACAGAAGTAGCTGCGGTGGCACACCCGCATCACATCCGGAGCGCCGGTCGAGCCCCCGAGCTGGCGGCGGTGGAACCGCGTGAGTCGGCAGCGTGACTGCTCAGGGACTTGCGAACCATCAGCGGGGGCTCACCGCACGGGAAGCGAGGCGGCGGCTTGAAGTCCACGGCCCCAACGAGCTGCCGCACCGCAAAGCACGGCAGTGGCCTGCGGCGTTGTTGCGGCAGTTCACCCATCCGCTCGCGTTGCTGCTGTGGGTCGTGGCGGTGCTGGCTTGGATCGCCGGTACTCGGGAGCTGGCGTGGGCGATCGTGGCGGTCATCGTGCTCAACGCGGCGCTCGCGTGCTGGCAGGGGGAGCAGGCTGAGCAAGCCGCGCGGCGCCACGGCGAAACCCTGGACAGCGACTCGTGTTGGCAGCTCAACGTCAGGTTGACCCAGACCGACATGGCCTCGGCGCTGGGTGTGTCCCCGAGGTCAGTGGAAGGTGCCCTTCGCAAGCTGCGCAGGAAGGGACTCAAGACCGGCTATCGGAGCATCACCTATCACGTGAACCCAATGCCCCAGCCGGCTGATTCCAAATTCGCACCGCGGTGCCTGCCGAGGGGGTTTCGCCGGTGAGTGGCAGTGCCAGCGACGACTTACTGGGCAACGCGTTTGGAAGTGAGAACGCCGTGGTCGAGCGGAGGCTAGCCCATGAAATGGATACGGAAACGTAAAACGACGAAAGATCCGGCACCATACGAGGTCGGTGCCATGGCTGCGGCCAGCGAAGCAGAGAAAAGCATCGACGCCGTGCTTAGGGGTTTGGTTTGCACACCGTGATCTTGAGCGCGTCTGAGGCTCGGGGAATCATCGCCTACAGGAAAAGTGCCGCCGACTGCGTGATATTCACAGACAAAATAGAACGCGATACCGGGCTTTCGCTCGTCATACGTGCTATCGCACTAAATCTCAACGCGTCGGATACCGTGTGGAAAAATCGGGCATCGATTGAGGCGCAGACGGAGCGACTAGGTTACCATTTCGTCGGCAGTGAGCCGGGCTTTGGTCATTACCAGGTTACGTGGCACAGCTATTTTTCAAGAGCATGAGTTGCGGTCAAGATGATCCCGGTCCGTGTTGTCGTGCAACCGTCACTGCCGCGCATGGCTTCTCCGGTGCTCATTGAGTTGCCGGGGCGACCCCGTGCTGACCAGCAACTTCGTCGCTGTTTCGCGGCTCACCGGACCTTCGGGGCCAAGGGAGTGCAGCCGACTTCAGTCATCCGTGCAGGGGAGTTCAGAAGGCGACATCACCTGCTCCATCTGGCCGGGGGCCAGGTCGAAGGCGGCGGGGAACGTTCGCATGCGCGACTCCTCCTCCAGCGTTGAATGCGGTCACTGTGACCGCGGGGTGCCTGCCGCAGCGAGGGTCCAACGACCTCTCATGTGCGCGGTGGTAGTGAGTGACGAAGTGCCCTGATCCAGGCCGGACGCATGCCGCAACCTTGGAATCAGCGCTGATGAATCCGGGAGCCGGCAATGGAAGGTTCACCGCGAGACAACCTCAGCTGGCTTGTCCGCGCACTGCGTTCGGCACCGAATCCGTTGCGGCGCATGGCGGATCGAGCATTCGGTTTCGCCTACGACTTCGCCTCCCGGCATGGCTGTGACCTGGTGGCCGTGCACGCCTGGAGCGACCTCCCGCTGGACCCGTTCGCCCGAGTGCAGCAGTGGAGCTCCCGTGGGGTGAGGTGCGCAACGACGCCGAGGAAGTGCTCGCTGAATCCCTGGCCGGCTGGTCCGAGCAATACCCCGATGTCAACGCCCGGCGTTCGGTCACACCCGAAAAACCCGTGGAAGCACTGTTCCGCGAAGCAGCGGACGCCAGCCTGCTGGTCGTGGGCAGCCACGGCCGCGGCCGTATCCGCCGCAGCATACTCGGCTCGGTCAGCCACGCCGTCGTCAACCGCGCACCCTGCCCCGTGGCGGTGCTGCGCGCCGGGTGAGGAGATCAGCTTCCTGCTGGGGCGCGGACGACCGCGACCTGGCACGGATCGTGGTGCAGCACCCGGGTGTCATCGAGTCCAGGAACAGGCCGTCAAAGGTCGCCGTGACCCCGGTGCCCGACGACGAGCAGCCACGCGTCACGAGGGGCGTCGGTCAATGCCGCCACCGGGTGGCACGCTGTGCCACCTCGCGGAGCCTGACGTTCGGATCTTCCTTGCGCAGCCCAGCGGTCTGCTCGGTCAGCGACTGCTCAGCCTCGCTCGGCGCGGGTGAACCATTTGCTGCCACTCAAACAGCGTGCTATCCCAGCAGAGGCGGGGAAGTCGTGCCGCGAGGGGGACGTGGTGATATCGGATCATCCTTACGCTGGCACGCTGACGTGCCTCGGAATGCTCCACGTTCATTTGGAGGTGGAGCTGGAACATTCCACAGATCCGACGCACTCCGCCAAGCTGCGGCGGAATCTGGCTGAAGTCCGTGCAGCGCTTGACCGTCTTGTTGCGTGTGAACGCTTTCATCAGCAGGAGTTGGAAGCCGAACCAAGTGGTAGTTCGCCTCCAGACGGCAACGACATTGGCCCATGCCGCCATGTGCGAACGGTACTTGATCACCAACCTGCTGCTCCTCGGAAGATTCGTCCCACTATCGACTCGTCCGAGCAACGAGGTAGTGGCTGGGAATCCGTACCGACCGGTGCGGCTACGTGACAGCGAGAACGTTGCTGATCGCCGGAAGCCGCGACGATGCGATCTTGGGACTCGACCAACAGGCCCGGGAGTTGCTGCGGTGCGAGCGGCACCGGAAGCACCAACCACCCAGGCGACTGCGCCAATCAGCAGCGCGGCCGTCGTGGCGGCGAACAGTTCTGGCTCAAGCCACGGCCGAAGGCGGTGTGCGGCGTTCTGCCAACCGGGTGCTGTACGTGGTTCGGACATGACTGGCGCTCCTACAACAGGTTCGAGCAGGTCGGGCGAGTCAGGGCCGAATGGTGAGGTAGTCCACTGTGGTGAGCTCGTCGTAGTCTTCTTCGTCGATTCGGACACCGGTGGCATCACTGAGTGCCTCGAGGAAAGTGAGGAAGTCGAGGGAATCCAGCTCGAGCGCCTCGCGGACGTCCGCGTGGTCGGCCAGGGCCTCGATGGTGGCCTTCTCGGTGTCCACCGCAGCCACGACATCTCCCTTGTGGACGGTGTCGCCGGCCTGGACGAGCCATTCGGCGAGAATGCCTGTTCAACAAGTTTTGCCCAGCTTGGCCTGTAGGCGGAGTAGCTGGTCCTGCATCTCCCGGCGGATCAAGGGGTCCAGCGCGCTGAAAGCCTCGTCCATGAGCATCACGTCGGTCCCGGTGGCGAGCGCGGGCCAGTCCGACGCGCTGCCGCATTCCACCGGAGAGTTGCTGCGGATACTGGTCTTCCCAGCCCGTCAGACCGACCATTTCCAACGCCTGGCGTGCGTTCTTCGACCGTTCGGCATTCGGGACGTCGCGCACTTCCAGCCCGTATGCGGCGTTGTCCAGGACTGTTCGATGGGGCAGGAGCGCGAAGTGCTGGAAGACCATGCTCATGGAGCGCTGCCGCAGCAGCCGCACATCCTTCACGGACAGCGCGGTCAGGTCTTGGTCGTCGATGACCACCTGCCCGACCGTCGGCTGCAGCAGGCCGTTGATCATGCGGATCAGGGTTGACTTGCCCGAGCCGGACAACCCCATCACGACGAAGGTCTCACCCGGCTGAACGCGGAAGGTCGCGTCCACGACTGCCGCGGTCTTGCCTTCCTCGCGCAATTCCTCGGGGGTCACGGCGCCTCGCCGAAGCCGATGCACGGCCTCTTGCGGATTCGGGCCGAAAACCTTGTACACCCCGTCCACGCGAAGTTCCACAGCGGCCACCTCGATCCGGCGTCGCGCTCCGGCCCCGACATAAGGACAGCCGTACTTCGGCAGGAGATCCGGCGGGTCAGAGCCATGTTTCGATCGCGAGCAGGTCCCGCATGGAGATGACTCCTACCACCATGCGTCCTTGCTTCACCGGCAGGTGGCGGATACCGGCGTCGAGCATGCGGCGAGCGACGTCTCGGGTGTCCTCGCCGAAGGTGGCTGTTTCGAGTTGGTGGGATGCGAAGAGGGTCGCTGTTGTCTGCTGCGGATCGGCCTGCTCCGAGATGGCTCGGACGATGTCGCGCTCGGAGATGATGCCGACGATCCGGTCGTTGTCGAGCACCGCAAGGGCACCGACGTGGTCGGTGGCCATCTTCCGCGCCACTTCGGCGAGTGGATCTGATGCGTCGCAGGTCAGTGTTCCGGGGTGGAAGACTTCTTCGACTTGCATGGCTTCCTCCGCAGTGAGCTGAGGTGTCGAATTCGCAGACGGTGAGGACCGGCCGTGACATGACGTCTCCGGCTTGCATCGCTCCTTCCCAAAATCCTGTGGAAAGCCGTCCTGGGGGTGAGGTCACTGTGCCTGGCGCGGCTGCCGCGCAGGAGGGCCGATCGGCCTCCATTCACTGCCGAACTTCATCGGTAGGCTTCCGACGAGTAGGTGTGGGGACGTCCTGCGAAGTGCCGCACGGCATCATCCGCACCCGCTGGCAGCGCAGAACTCCTGGTCGGAAGCTTGCCGGCATGGTCGCCGGGTGTGGACCTCCTTTCGTGTGGCCACCGGTGGTCTGGCTCAGTTCTCCGCAAGTAGCTCCCACCTGGTTGAAGGTGGGAGCTACGACATGATGGAAGCACTTGCCGCCGCGCGCTGCCGGGTTGGGCCGCGTAGTCGCCCCGCCAACCACAGGTCGTGGCGCACCTGGACGATCCACAGTGGAGCTCTGGGCGTCAGAACGCTCGCACACTCGTGATCAGTGAGTTGGCCGGATTCGGACCGCGGTGACTTTGTACTCCGGGCAGCCGGTGGTGGTGTCGGTGTGGGGTGAGGTGAGGTCGTTGACTGCCGCGTTCGGGAAGTGGAATGCGGCGAACACCTGGCCGGGCGCGACGTCGCGGGTGGGGTGTGCGGTGAGAGTGGTCTGGCCCCAGCGGCTGGTGACAGTCACACTCGCTCCGTGCACGACGCGGAGGTGCGCGGCGTCGGTGGGGTGGATTTCGAGAGTTTCGGTGGGGCGAAGCCAGGTGTTGGGGGTTCGGCGGGTCATGGATCCGGTGTTGTAGTGCTCGAGTCGTCGGCCGGTGACCAGGACGTAGGGGAACTCGGTGTCGGGTCGTTCGCCGGGCGGGAGGTAGGGACGGACGGCGAGCGCGGCGCGGCCGTCCGGAGTGGCGAACCGGTCGAGGTAGAGGACTGCTTCGCCGGGCTGGTCGGGTGAGCGGCAGGGCCAGTGCAGGGGGCCTTCGGCGTCTAGCCGCTGGTGGGACAGACCTGCGAAGACGGGGGTCAGGGCTGCGCATTCGGCGAGCGCGTCGGCGGGTGTGCGACAACCGAGGTCGATGCCCATGGCGTTGGCGATCCGGTGCAGGATGTCGAAGTCGGTCGCCGCCTGTCCCGGCGAGGTGAGCGCTGGGCGGACGCGCTGGAAGTGGCGGTCGAAGTTGACGAAGGTCCCGTTCTTCTCCAGGAAAGAGGCGGCGGGTAGCACGACGTCGGCGTGCTCGGCGGTTCGGGACAGGAAGACGTCGTGGCAGACCACCAAGTCGCACGCCTGCAGCGCGGCCCGGACGTGGCCGGCATTCGGGTCGGTTTGGACGATGTCCTCGCCGATGACGTACAGCGCTCGCAGGTTTCCGGCGACGGCGCCGTCGAACATCTGCGGGATCCGGAGACCGGGACGTTCCGGTAGGGGATGACCCCACGCGGCTGCGAAGCGATCGCGCACCGCAGGGTCGGCGATGGGCTGGTAGCCCGGCAGCACGTCCGGGAGCGCTCCCATGTCCGATGCGCCCTGGACGTTGTTCTGGCCGCGCAGCGGGAGGATGCCGCAGCAGCCGGGGGTTCCGACCGCGCCGCGCAGGATGGCGAGGTTGGCCAGGGCGCGCACGCCGTCGGTGCCGTGGGCGTGTTCGGTGATCCCGAGCCCGTAGACGATCACGGGATGCTCGGCTGCGCCGAAAGTCCCGGCGGCGGCAACCAGGTCGGCCGGTGGTACGGCGGCGATCTCGGCGACCGTTTCGGGGCTGTAGTCGGCGGTCAGTGTGGCGAGCGCGTCGAAGCCCGTGGTGCGCTGGTCGAGGAAGTCGTGGTCGACGTTGTCGTCTTCGATCAGCTGGTGAGCGAGTCCGTTGAAGACGGCGACGTTGGAGCCGGGGCGGGCTTGTAGGTGGACATCGGCCAGGGCGGCGAGTTCGGTGCGGCGGGGGTCGATGACGATGAGGCTGGCCCCGGCGAGGACGCGTTGTTTGATGCGGGCTCCGACGACGGGGTGGGCTTCGGTGGGGTTGGCGCCGGCGAGGAGGATGCAGTCGGTGTGGTCGAGGTCGTCGAGGGGGTTGGTGCCGCCGGCCAGGCCGAAGGAGGCGGTGAGCCCGGCGGCCGAGGGTGCGTGGCACAGCCGCGAGCAGTTGTCGATGCTGTTGGTGCCGATGACGGTGCGGATGAACTTCTGCGCGAGGTAGTTCTCCTCGTTGGTGGCTCGGGCCGAGGAGATCATGGCGATCGCGTCCGGTCCGTGCTGGTCCCGGATCGAGGTCAGCCGGTTCGCGATCGTGGTGAGGGCGTCGTCCCAGGTGGTTTCGACGAGTTGGCCGTCGCGTCGGACGAGTGGTGTGGTCAGGCGGTCGTCGGCTCGGGCGAAGGTGTGGGCGAAACGGCCTTTGATGCAGGCATGGCCGCGGTTGACCGGCGCACTACGTGCCGGGGTGATCGCGGCGATCTCGCCGTCGCGGGTGTGGACGTCGAGGGTGCAGCCCACGCCGCAGTAGCCGCAGGTAGTAGTGGTCGTCGCAGTGATCGGGCGCAGGTCGAGCAGCCCGGGTTCGGACAGCGCGCCGGTGGGGCAACTGTCCACGCAACCGCCGCAGCCGACGCAGGGCGAGGACACCCACGGCCCGCCGTCGCCGGCGGTGACCACGGTGTCGAAGCCGCGGCCGGTGAGTTCGAGAGCGAAGGTGCCCTGGACTTCGGCGCACATCGCGACACACCGTCCGCAGGCGATGCACAGGTCGCGGTCGAGCTTGACGTAGGGGTGCGAATGATCGACACGCCGATCATGTCTGGTGCCGGTGAAGCTGCTGGTGGTGATGCCAAAGCGATTGCAGGCGCGGACGAGCTCGCTGCGCTCGGCCGGGATGCCCAGCGCTCGTGCGGGTAGCTCGGAGACGATCAGTTCCACCGCGCCCTTGGCCGCTTGCCAGGCAGCGGGATCGTCGAGGTCGACGTGCATGCCGTCGGCCGCGGGCGTGGTGCATGCGGCGACGACCCTGCCAGCGGCCCGGACCAGGCAGGTCCGGCAGGACCCGCGCGGAGACAGCCGTTCGTCGTAGCAGAGCGTGGGCAGCTCCGTGCCGCCGGCGTGCACCGCGTCGAGCACGGTAGCGCCATCCGGAACCTCCACAGTGGCCTCGCCGACGATCACGCGCATCAGGCGCCTCCCGCAAGGAGTTCGTCTTGGTAGACGCGCACCAGGCTGCGCACTGCTGCGGGCACGCCGCGGCCGAAGCCGCACAGGCTACCGACGGCCATCACGTCCAGCAGCTTTTCGTGCTGTGACAGGATTTGCTCGGAACTGGTCGGGAAGTGCGCGGACAACTCCCGGCCGCGGCGGGTGCCGACACGACACGGGGTGCAGGCGCCGCAGCTTTCGGCAGCGGCGAAGCTCCACACGTGCCGGAGCAGTTCCCGCGCGGTGATGCGGTCGTCGATGGCGACGAGACTGCCGTGTCCGAGCGCGACACCGGCTTTGGCGAGTGCCTCGGCGAGCAGCGGGATGTCCAGGTCGTCGGGGGAGAGGAAGCCGCCGAGCGGTCCGCCGATCTGCAGCGCGCGAAGCCGGTAGCCGGGTTTGAGGCCGCCGCCGAGGGTGTCGACGATGTATCGCAGCGGGACGCCGAACTCGACCTCGTACACGCCGGGATGTTGGAATCGCTGGCTCAGGCAGACGAGTTTGGTGCCGGTTTCGACCGGGTTGCCGAGTTGTGCGTAGGTGGTGCCGCCGTGGCGCAGCACCCACGGCACCGTGGCGAGCGTTTCGACGTTGTTCACCACGGTGGGATGCCCGGCCAGGCCGGATTCGGTCGGATACGGCGGCCGAGGCCGGACGCTGCCGCGAAGTCCCTGCAGCGCATGCAGGAGTGCGGTTTCCTCGCCCGCGACGTAGGAACCGGCGCCCTGCACGACCTCGACGTCGAAGTCGAACGACGAACCGTGCACGCCAGACCCAAGGTGCCCGGCAGCGCGCGCTGCTTCCACCGCAGTCTGCATTCTCCCCACCGCCACCGGGTATTCGGAACGCACGAACACCACACCTCGGTTCGCGCCGGTCGCGAACCCGGCCAGGGCAAGTCCTTCCAGGACGCGGTCGGGGTCGCTTTCCAGCAGCAGCCGGTCGCAGAACGAACCGGGATCCCCCTCATCCCCGTTGGCCACGACGAACCTTGGGGCAGGATCGCGAGACGCCGCCTGCCACTTGTCGGCCACTGGGAACTCGGCGCCACCCCGGCCACGCAGCCCGGCGAGCGCGACTTCGGCGCGGACCGCGCTCGGCGATCCGCTGGTGACGATCTGCGGCCACATCTGCCAGGACTGCTCTGCCCCGGTCAATCCCGCGAGCACCACGGCCCGGCGGCTGGCGACCTGGTACGGGATCGCGGGTGCCGGTGCGACCGGGTGGTCGGCGGAGAGCAGCCGTTCGCCGAGATCGGGGCCGGTGATCGGGGTGTGTCCGTCGAGCGCGGTCGGTGAGGCATAGCAGTACCCGAGGCAGTACGCCCCGGCCAACGACACCGAATCGTCGGCGCTGGTGTGCCCGGGTGCGACGCCCAGAGCGGCCTCGGCTAACGGCACAGTGTGATCACCAGCCGACACGAAGCACGAGGTGCCCGCGCAGATCCGAACGTGCCGGGTTCCGCGCGCACCGGCGAAATCGGCGTAGAACCCCGCCGCGCCGGTCACCGCGGCTACCGGCAGCCCGAACGCCTCGGCGACGGCGTGCAGGTCATCCCGGCCGATCCGGCCTCGGCGTGCCGCGGCATCGTGCAACCGTTCGAGCACCCCGGTCTCGTCGTGCCCGAACCGCTGTTCCCATTCGACGAACGCGTCGCGCCCCACGGCCTCTCCCTCGGATGATCAACCTGATACCACCGCAACCGGGCACGGCGCGTGATGCAGCACGCCCCGGGCGACCGATCCCACCAGCAGTCCGGAGAATCCACCGACCCCACGGTGGCCGACCACGAGCAGTTGCGTCATGTCACGCGCTCCCAGGAATGCCGGTGCGGCAGTGTCGACCACGTTGTCAACCGCGCCAGTCGTGGGGGGGGGGGGGGAGGGGACCACCCGCACAAACCCGAAGGCTTGGACCACACCAAGGAAACCCAACCCTCTAACGTGGGCAAAA
>NZ_JBWKKH010000063.1:0-15431 GCF_056431645.1 Saccharopolyspora sp. NPDC045839 | reverse complement strand
CTCCCCCCCCCCCCCCCCCCCCCCCCCCCCCCCCCCCCCCCCCCCCCCCCCCCCTTCTCCCCCCCCCCCCCCCCCCCCCCCCCCCCCACGACTGCGGAGTCTGGCACCGCGACGGGACCACCGACCCTGCGCGCGTGGACAGCAGCGTGGGGGTTACGACGATCGCGACATCGCCCCTGGCAACCCGGACCATCTTGCCGGAGCCGTGGACATGATGCTCGCCGCACTGATCGGCGCCGTCACTGCCGATGTCGTGAGGCAGGCTCGGCGAGTGCGCAGCGCCCCGGCACCTCGACCGGCGTCGAAGGGCGGGTGCATGCGTCACCCGGCACGACAGCCGCGCGGACCTCGTCACCTGGGTTGCCACGATTGGGGCCGTTGGTCTCTGGGGAGGCAGGGACGCTGCCGTGCAGTCTGGGGCAAATCTGATTGGCCGAGACCTGTGAGGTGGCTATGTCGAACACACGGGAGAACACGGCAACGGCAGCTGCGGAACCGCTGGCCGCAATCGGGCGGTCCTGGGGATGGCTACTGGTCTTCGGGATCCTGACCGGTCTCGCAGGGATCTTGGCGCTGGTGTGGCCGGGACCGGCGGTGGTGACCATCGCGATCATCTTCGGCGTCCAGCTCTTCGTCGGTGGGATCTTCTGGTTCGTCCAGGCGGTCAGCTCGCACCAGGAAGGCGGCTTCGCGCCGATCCTGCTGGCCGTGCTGGCTGTTCTGGCGGGTGTGGTCGTGTTGCGCTCGCCGGCGGCGTCGGTCTTGCTGTTCCCACTGGTGCTGGGCTCGTTCTGGACGATCAGCGGCGTCATCGAGACCTTCCACGCCATCGTCGGTCACGCCGTGGCGTCGAGGGGATGGGCGATCGCTTCCGGTCTGCTCAGCGTGCTCGCCGGGATCGCGCTGCTGGTCTTCCCCGGCATCGGTCTGGTCACCCTGACCTACGTCCTCGGCATCTGGCTGGTGGTGTACGGCGGCATCGCGGCGATCCGCGCAGTCCAAATGCGACCGCAGGGTGCTGCGGCACCTGCGGCGCAGGCCGGCCCCGCGCCGGCGTAGACGGGGGTGGGTAGTGTCCGATCAGAGCAATCGGAAATCTCGTGTCTCGCCACAACGCCGCCACTGGCTGTCGCCGCGCGTGGCGACGGGGTTGGCGCTCGCCGTGCTGGCGGTGGTGCTTGCCGTCGAGAACCGGCATCCGGTCGACATCAGGGTGTTCATCCCGGTGGTGACGATGCCGGTGTGGACGGCGCTGACGGTGATGCTCGTCGTCGGCGTCATCGTCGGATTCCTGCTGTCCCGTCCCAGGAAGTGACAGAACCAGCGATCCCGGGTGTTCGAAGGAGACGAGGGGCATGGCACAGGCAGGGCATGGTTCCGTCCACTACGCGGCGACCAAGGAGCACTGGGCGAGCGGACTGGAGCTGTTCGCTGCCATCATGCTGGTCATCATCGGGTTCTTCCACGTCATCGTCGGACTCACAGCGGTGCTGCAAAGCTCGTACTACGTGGTCGCTCAGAACTACGCCTTCACCATCGACACCACCGCCTGGGGCTGGGTGCACCTGGTGCTGGGAATCCTGCTCGCGCTCACCGGAGGTGCGCTGGGCACAGGTCGGTCGTGGGCACGCGTAGTCGGCATGGTCATCGCCGGGCTCAGCGCTCTGGGGAACTTCCTGTTCATCCCGTACGAGCCGGTGTGGTCGCTGCTGATCATCGCGATCGACGTCGTAGTCATCTGGGCCTTGGCTGCCCAACTGCGGGAACTGCCCTCCGGCAGGACCGCATCTAGCGAGTAGCGGAGGAGGAGAAGAGCACGGCATCCCACAACGTGCCGCACCGGCACGTTCGGACACGCGACCTTCAGCGCCGCTGGCATCCCAGAAGGCAAGGTGGGGGTTGCCACGCAGTCCGGAGGCGTGGGATAGAGCCCGGACAGCCCGACCTGCTCGCCCTTCGCACCGAAGATCCCCCGGCAGGACGAGAACCGTTGCTGCATACCGTCATGCGTGCGATGACCAACGACACACTCGAGTCCATGTCAACGCTCGCCTCTCTGGCTTGGCCGTGGCGAGCGGTGGTGTGGTTCGGTGGCGGCGCAGGCGGTTGGCGTTGCCCACGACGGACAGGGAGGACAGGGCCATCGCGGCGGCGGCGATCATCGGGGACAGCCGGATACCCAGCAGCGGGTAGAGCACGCCTGCGGCGACGGGGACGCCGATGGCGTTGTAGATCAGGGCGAAGAACAGGTTCTGCCGGATATTGCGCATGGTGGCGCGGGAAAGCCGGATCGCGGTGACGACACCGGTGAGTGATCCGGAGATCAGGGTGATGTCCGCGGCTTCGATGGCCACGTCGGTGCCGGTGCCGATGGCCAGGCCGACGTCGGCCTGGGCCAAGGCTGGGGCGTCGTTGATGCCGTCGCCGACCATGCCGACCCGGCGGCCCTCGGCTTGCAGGCGGCGGATCTCGTCGGCCTTGTGCTGGGGCAGCACTTCGGCGAGCACCCGGCGTACGCCGACCTGCCGGGCGATGGCGGCGGCGGTACGGGCGTTGTCGCCGGTGATCATCACGGTTTCGATGCCCAGGCGGTGCAGGGCGGCGATGGTGGCGGTGGAGTCGTCCTTGACGGTGTCGGCGACCGCCATCACCCCGGCGGGTTCGCCGTCCACAGCAGCCAGGATCGGGGTCTTGCCCTCGGCGGACATGCGAGTGCTGATCGGGTCGAGCGGGCGGATGTCGACTCCGGCGTCGATGAGCAGGCGGGCCGTACCGACGAGCAACGCGTGACCGTCCACGGTGGCCTGGACGCCTTTGCCGGTGACCGAGTCGAAGCTGGTGGCCGCGGGCGGGGTGAGGCCGTGGTCGCGGGCCCCGGCGACGACGGCCGTGGCCAGGGGGTGTTCGCTGTCGGCTTCGGCGGCGGCGACTAGCGAGAGCAGCCCGTCCTCAGTCAGTTCCCGGACGGCCACGATGTCGGTGAGCACGGGTTTACCGGCAGTGATGGTGCCGGTCTTGTCCAGCACCATGGTGTCGAGCTTGTGCGCGGTCTCCAGCGCTTCCGCCGAGCGGATCAGGATGCCGGCGCGGGCGCCTTTGCCGGTGCCGACCATGACCGACAGCGGGGTGGCGAGGCCCAGCGCGCACGGGCAGGCGATGATCAGCACCGCGACCGACGAGACCAGCGCAAGGGTGAGCGCGGGCGGCGGGCCGACCACGAACCAGACCACGAAGGTGGCGATGGCGATAGCGATGACGGCGGGCACGAAATACGCAGAGGTGGCGTCGGCCAGGCGTTGGATCGGCGCCTTGGAGGCCTGGGCCTGCCGCACCAGGCGGATGATCTGAGCGAGCATCGTGTCGGCGCCGACCTTGGCCGCGCGGACCCGCAGCGAGCCGGTTCCGTTGATCGACGCGCCGATCACGGCGTCCCCGGCACGTTTGGTCACCGGCATCGGCTCGCCGGTGACCATCGACTCGTCCACCGCCGAGGATCCGGCCAGCACGGTCGCATCGACGGGGATCTTCTCCCCGGGCCGAATGACCACCTCGTCGTCGACGACAACGTCCTCGACGGCGACTTCGGTTTCGGTGCCGTCGCGAACGACACGCGCGGTGCGGGCCTGCAGGCCGAGCAGCGCGCGGATCGCCTCTCCGGTACCGGCCTTGGCGCGGGCTTCGAACAGCCGACCCAGCATGATCAGGGTGAGGATCACGCCTACGGCCTCGAAGTACACCTCACGCACCTCTTCCGGCAACGCGGCCGGGACCACGGTGACCAGCAGGCTGTAGCCGTAGGCCGCGACCGTGCCCAGGGTGATGAGGCTGTTCATGTCCGCACCGCGGTGGACCAGGGTCAGCCAGCCGGTGCGGTGGATCGGCCAGCCCGTGTAGAACATCACCGGCGTGATCAGCCCGAGCTGCACCCAGTGGTCGAGCAGTATGGCGGGCACCCAGTCCACCGCGAACAGCGACTGGGCCATCACCGCGAACAGCACCGGTGCCGTCAGCACCGCACCCACCAGCACCCGACTGATCAGATCGACGATCTCCGCCCGCCGCTCCGCTGCTTCCGCTGCCTCCACGTCGGCGGCCGCCATTCCGGCGGAAGGCGGCTCGGCTCGGCCGCCGGCCAGACCAGCGGCGGCCTGCTCGTCGCCGGTCGCTGCGTCCGACGGGTCGACCAGCAGGGTTCCGTGGATCATGTTCATCCCGCAGGCGAACCCGAACGAGCCGGATACGGTCGGCGTGAGCCGGACCGCGGTGTGCTCGTAGGCGGGCAGTGCCGCGCTGAGCCGCAACTCCGGGAAGACGACCTTGGACGTGCAGTCCCCGGACTCCTGCCGGTCGAACACGATCTCCACCGGCACGCCCTGGCGCACCCGGATGACGTCCGGGCTGTACCCGCCGCGCACCGTCACATGCACCCGCTGCACCCCGCCGGCAAGCAGCGCAGTGCAGGCCCGGCGCGGCCCGAGGAAGAACCAGCCCAGCCCGGCGATGGCCGCGACAGCCACGACCACAACGGCGATGTCGGCGACGGTCATGACGGGCCCTCCGCATGGGGTGGGCGCTTGCTGGGTCCTCCCAGCATGCCCGCCGGGTACGGGGTAGGGGTAGGGACTTTGGGTAACGGATGGCCCGTTTCCCCAGGCGCCGAGGCTGGGGGCCGATGGCCCTATCCGACCGTCTCCCGGCTGGCGACTCTGTCGCCAGTGGGTGTCACCACCATCAGACGTGTCATGCGCTCGCCAACACCATCGGAGATCCGGCGCGTGCGCAGTGCGACACGTTCTGCAGCGCCCCGACCGAAGGTGGCGATCCTGACGCGGTCGGGCACGCCGGCGCATTCAAGATGTCCGACTGCCGGTACAACGTCCACCTCGAATGCCAAGACCCTGGCATCGCGGTGGGTAATGAACTGGACTTTGTGGACTGTCTGACCTACGAGCCCGCATAGTTGGCTTGGGTCGTCGAAGATCCTCGCGCTGCGAGGAGCGGAAGAGTGCTGGAAGGGCGGCGGAGGACGGAGAGGTCACTGACCGCCCTTCTGGATGTAGGAGCGCACGAACTCGGTGGCGTTCTCTTCGAGGACGTCGTCAATCTCGTCCAGCAGGGCTTCGGTGGCATCGTCGAGCTCGTCGCGCCGCTGGTGGCCAGCAGCCGTCGGTTCAGGCGCTTCTTCGTCGTAGCCGGCGCGCCGCCGGGGCTTGTGTTCGCGCATCAGTGCCTCCACGCGGGCAAGGGTGCTCGGTGAATCGCCGAGTACGTGAGGACAGGCTCGCGCGAGGCGGGCACGGGTAGATAGTGCCGATCGGCCCTCGTCGTGTCGGTGGCCTAGCGGGCGACGGCGACGAGGCATGCTGCGTAGTGCACCACGGCGTGGCTGACCGAGCCAAGCAACGCTGCTCGGACGACGCCCCGTCCGTAGGTCCTGACGACGCCCCGGCGTCGTCAGCGGCCGCAAGTAGTGCGTCGGCAAGGTGCTCGACCGTTGTGACCTCGCGGTGCACCACGACGTCCGGGTGGTGCTCGCCCCGCCCGGCCAGGGCTTCGGAGAGCTCCCGGTGGGCGGCCTCGACCGTGTCGGAGTTGAACCGCCATGCCGGGTTCGGCGGCAACGCGTCCGCGGCGGCTGGTGCCGAGTAGGCGGCCACCGGGCTTGCCTCGCCAAAGCACGGCTGTGCCGGGGTGCGATCTCGGGTCGCGGCGGGTAAACCCGGAGCGCCACTGCCCGTCATAGCGGGTTTGGGCGTTAATGCTGAGCCCGGACTTGGGGGAGCTATGGATGAGAGCAGGCCGCGGATCGTCGTCGGCGTGGATGGATCGGCTGGCTCCCGGGCGGCGTTGCGGTGGGCGCTGCGCTATGCCGAGCAGTGCGATGGACGCGTCGTTGCCGTGATCGCGTGCGGGATTCCTGCACTGATCGACGTGGTGATACCGATGCCGGCGGACGATGTGTCCGCGGTCGCGGAACGGGAGTTGAGAAAGGCGGTCGACGAAACCCGCGCATTGCTGGGGGCGCATATTTCCGTGGCGCAGAGGGTCGTTCGTGACCATGCGGCTCGGGCGCTGTTGGACGAGGCGAAGGACGCGGACCTGTTGGTGGTGGGCCATCGTGGGCATGGCGGTTTCGTCGAAGCGTTGCTGGGGTCGGTGAGTCAGCACTGCGTCCACCACGCACCGTGTCCGGTCGTCGTCGTTCGTCATGCGCCTGGATAGGCGTCGCCCACACGCCGCCATGTGACCGACGCATTCGGCGTTGCCGCGCGGTTGCCGGGCGGCGATCTGGGGGCGACGCGGCGCTCAGTCGTTGATGCGCACGACAGCCACCGGGCAGTGGGCGTGGTGCAGTACTCCGGCGGTGACGGAGCCGAGGAGCATGCCGCTGTAGCCGCCGCTGCCTCGGTGGCCGACCACGAGGAGTTCTGCGTTGCGGGATGCGTGGGTGAGGGCGGAGACGGGATGACCGCGTTGTGCCACCTGGTGAATGCGGACGTCGGGGTATTCGTCGCCGTACCCGGCCACTTGCTCGGCGAGGCGGCGTTGCATCCGTTCCCGGACTTCTTCGGGGCTGGGCAGCGGTATTGGTGTCGCGAAGACGTCGTCGTGTTCGGGATGCTGCCAGAGTTGCATGGCCAGGAGATCGAGCCCGCGCACGGCGGCGGCTTCCAGCGCGAACTCCAGTACGACCTGGCTCCGTGGCGAGCTGTCCAGGCCGACTACGACGGGCCCGGTGACTCCGGGTCTGGCGCGGTGGACGACAACAGGGCAGGAACTGTGCATGGCCACGGCGGTGCTTACCGAGCCGAGGAGCGCGCCGGTGAAACCACCGAGTCCGCGTGAGCCGACGACGATCAGATTCGCCTGGGTGGACCGCTGGATCAGGACGTCGGCGGGGTGGCCGGAGGTGACTTCCTCGGTCACAGCGACGCGTGGTGCCTCGGCGCGGCAGTGGTTGGCTAGCTCGCGCACGGTCGTGGCCGCCCATCCGGACCGCGCTGGGTCGTCGTTGACGAGCACGAGGTGCAGCGGCAGGAGTCGTCGTCCTGCGTCCGCGGTTGCCCATGAAGCAGTTGGTGCCGACTGCGGTGAGCCGTCGACTCCTACCACCACGAGACGAGGTGATTCCGTCATGATTCCCCGACCGAAGCCTCCCGCCGCGACGGCCAAGCCCTCGCAGGCCGCGCTATGCGCCTACTTTCCCTTGCGTGCCACCGGGATTTCCTTGCGCATCTCGGTTTCCCGCCGTGGCATGCGGATGGTGAGGATGCCGGCCTCGTACTCGGCCTTGATGTCCTCGGTGTTGCAGCTGGTCGGCAGCAGCATGGTGCGGCTGAAAGAGCCGTAGTAGAACTCGCTGTGCCGCTCGGTGCCTTCTTCGTGCTTGCGTTCGGCGTTGATCTTGAGCTGATTGCCTTCGACGTTGATGTGGATGTCCTTGTCGGGGTCCACACCGGGCAGTTCGCAACGGATCACGAAGCCGTTCTCGTCGGTGTAGGTCTCCACCCGCATCGCATGCCGCTCGCCAAAGGGCCACTCTTCGAACATCTGGAAGATGTCGGGCATGGCAAGGCTCGGCCTGGGCAGCATGTGGTGGTGGCTCATGATGTCCTCCCAGACAACAGGATCACGGTGCCCTCAGAGTCCACCGCAGGTGCACGCGGAACATAGGGCCGACCGGCCCGTTCCGGCTGGACGCATCCGGGTACCCGGGCGGCGTTGACCGTGAAACCGGTGGTGCGGGGGAGTGTCGTGATGATGAGCAGGGCGGTCCCGTCGCAGGAAACGATGCGCTCGGCGCTGGCCTTGGCCTGCCGGCACCGTCGGTCCACAACAGCCAGCCGTTGCGGTGGAAGCTGGCGAGCATTCGGTGCACCTCTACCTCGACCGCTCCCGGCTGCTGAGCATCAGCATCGACGAACGTGAATCAGCCAGGATGGCTGCCCGCGAAACCTTCGCCGTGCCGACCGAACTGCACTGCATCGCACCGGTCGAGATCATCGAATCCCGCATCGGATCCCGGATCGGCGACGCCTCAGACGCGACCGCGGACATCGCCGCACACATGGCACGCGATTTCGACGCATGGCCACAAGCTACGCGCATCGACACCTCGGGCCGGGCCCCGACACAGCGCTGTCCGCAGCATGGGAAGCGCTGCGGAGCTGACTGATCGTCGACATCGGACTGCGGCCAACCGAACTGGTCCGGCGTTGCGCATCTCGCAGATCGTCTCGGATCACCACTACGAGACAGGCGGCGTGGCTGACGCAGCCACGTCCTCATCGAGGAATCCCACCACGCCCGACAGATGCCAAACATGCCGGTGGGGGAGGCACCCGATCCGGTCAACCGTGATCGCTCCGGCGAGAGCATCCGGTCCAGCGGAGGTACCGTCACGGCGGGCGCGGCGATCCCATCCCGTACTGCGGTGAGCGGTGCCGTGCGTGCGTGGCCGAGCCCCGAAACGGCCATGCCCTGCGGGGCCGGGCTTGACGCCGCACCCGGCCCCGCAGCCCGCCGTCCATGCTCGCGAGGCAGGTCGCAACAGTCAGGCCGCCGCTGGAGGCCGTGTTCGGCACCGCGCCCCGCCAGAACGGGCCTATGCTCTGATGCTGCCCTTCCTCGCGTTGGTCTGGGCGTCGACGAGTCTCCGAGACGCGACGGTGAGCCCGAAACCTCACCGGACGTCCGAGCCTGGACCCGATGACGAAATGCCCTAATCGGGCTCAGGCAGGTGGCCCAATCTTGGGTGGAAGCAAACCTTCTGGAGCACGTGATGGACGCTAGATCAGTGGGGGCTCACGTTCGTTGGCTCATGCACTCCCTGGGGCGGAATCCGTTGCGGCGTCGGCTGGACCGGATCGCGGCGATAGCAATTCTCGCGTTGCTCGCAGCCGCTGTATTGATGGTTCCGGCTGCGATCGCGGCCGGGAAAGCGAGCTACGCCAGTGCGGCACGTGAGGCTGCTGTTGCCGCAGTGACCGGGCGACCGGCGGAAGCCACCGTGACAGGTGCACCCGAAGCCCACCTGGGCGGCGGACCCGAGCACCACTCCATCACGTACTCGGCCGAGGTCTCGTGGATCGGCGCAGACGGGAACGGGCGAGTGGACACCACTGCCGTCCCGCCGACGACCGTGCTAGGCAGCAAGATCTGGTTGTGGGTCGACAGGGCTGATCGCATCACGGTTGCGCCGCCGAGTGAAGGTCAGCTGCGAGTCTCTGCTGTCTGTTTCGCCCTCGGGATCATGGTCACCGGGCAATTGCTGTGCGTCGGGTTGATCTGGGGTGTTCGGGGGATCGCCAACGCGTGTGCCGTGCGTGCCTGGAACCGGGAGTGGGAGAGCGTCGAGGCGAAGTGGTTGGAGCGCTGAGCCGCTGGTGTGAACGGGAGTGCGATGTGGAGACCGTGGACAAGGACGGGCCGCTTGTGGTGGGAATCGACGGTTCGCAAGCCAGCATTCGCGCCCTGCGGTGGGCACTGCGGGAAGCACGGGTTCGCGATGTTTCGGTGTACGCGATCATGGTGTGGCAATCGCACGCGGTTCTCGCCGGGCCTGGGCCGCTGACGATGTATCCCGAGCTGGCACCGCACCACGCCCGCGAACAGCACTGGCGAGACCTCACCGGCATCGTCAGCGCCTGTCTGGGCGGCGAGTCCGCACCCGAAGTGCATGCCGAGCTCCTGGAGGGACACCCCGCCGAGGTGCTGGCGGACCGCTCGATGAACGCCGCCATGCTGGTGCTGGGCGATCAACGGCATGGGCGGGTAGCCGACGTGGTGCTCGGCAGCACGGCGCTGCGCTGCATCCACAAAGCACGGTGTCCGGTGCTGATCGTCCCCACCGGAATGGACATCGGGGACACCGACGAGGGAGCAGCGGAGAATCCGGGCCTCGACCCCGTCCTCGGTTGAGCAGCCACTGCGAAACAGTGCAGTGACCGGGGAGGTAGCGGAAAACCGTCGGAAGACCCGGCGCACCGCGTCTCGATTACGTGTCGGTTCGTACCCGATCTCCGTGGTCTGTACACCTAGGCTTTGGTGGCGCGGATTACCGCGATGGGGCAAGGGGCGTGGTGCAGGACGCCGGCTGCTACGGAGCCCAGGAACAGGCCGTCGAAGCCGCCGTGCCCGCGGTGCCCGAGGACCAGTAGCTGGGCGTCCCGGCCGGCGTCGGTCAGCGCTGCTACGGGGTGCCCGTGCTGCGCCACCTCGCGGGTGCGGACCTTCGGGAACTCCGCGCGCAACGAGGCCATCAGTTCGGTGAGCGAGTGTTCGACCTCCCGCTGCACCTGCTCTCGGTCGGCGGGTGTCAGGGGCACTGCGAGCAGCCCCTCCTCGTGCCACACCTGCATGACCACCAGTTCCGCTCCGCGGCCGGCCGCCTCTTCGAAGGCGAACCGCAGCGCGGCCAGGCTGCATTCCGAGCCGTCCACACCGACTACCACCGGACCCACGGTTGTCGGAACACCTTTGCGCACCACGACCACCGGGCACGCACCGTGGGTGGCCACGGCCGCGCTGACCCCGCCCAGCAGAGCGTCGGTGAAGCCACCGTGACCGCGTGCGCCGAGGACCGTCAGCTGAGCTTTGGTGCTGTGGCGCAGCAGTTCCTCAACGGGATGGCCAGGTGCGATCTCCGTGTCGACATGCACGTGGGGAGCTTGCGCACGGCATTTGGCGGCGGCTTTCTGCACGGCTTTCTCCGCGTAGTCGGCGCGCGCGGGGTCGTCGTTGACGATCACCAGTCGTAGCGGTGCGCTGCGGAGGTCTGCTTCGGCCACAGCCCAGGCGGCTGCCCGGACGGAGTCCTCCGAACCGTCGATGCCCACGACGATGGGCTTGTCCGCTGTCGTCATCTCGCGCTCCTCATCAGCTTTCGCCGCGGACAACGGCCACCGGACACGTCGCGTAGTGGAGCAGGCCGGCGGCCACTGAGCCCAGCAGCAGTCCGGTGAATCCGCCCCGTCCCCGATGCCCGATGACGAGCAGCCGTGCTTCTTCGCCGGTGGCAGCCAGCTCGGAAACCGGGTGGCCCCGTTGCGCGACCTGTCGCACCGGCACGTCCGGATAGGCCTCCGCCCACCCGGCGAGCTGTTCGGACAGGCCACGCTGGGCTTCCGCTCGCAGGTCCAGCAGCTCGTACTCCAGCCTCGGCACGATCGGCGCGTACTCGACATCCCGCCACACCTGCATGGCCAGGAGTTCGGTGCCATACCGGGATGCGGCATCGAATGCGTACCGCAGGGCCGGGCGGCTGTATCGGGAGTTGTCCAGCCCGACGAGCACCGGACCGGCGTCGCGATGGTCGCGGACCACGACGACCGGGCAGTGCGCGTGCGTCGCGACCTGGCTGCTGACCGACCCCAGCAGTGTCGCGCTCAGAGTGCTGCGTCCACGTGACCCGACGACGACCAGCTGCGCGTTGCTGGACAGGTGTACGAGCACGTCGGCCGGATGCCCGTGGACGACGGCCGGCTCGACTTTCAGTTGCGGCCAGCGCGCGACGAGATGATCCGCTACGGCCCCGGCGGCCTCCCACGCCTCGTCGTCCTGCAAGGGGTTGTCGGTGATCATCACGATGCGAACCTGTTGTGCCTGCCGCAGGTCGGCCTCGCGAGCAGCCCAGACAGCAGCGGTAGTGGATCGCTCGGATCCGTCGACACCAGCAATGATCGGCGCGTTCGTCATTTTCAGCCCCCGCAACGCGAATCCGGGCTCATCACAGAAGACGAGTTCCGTGTGCCACTAAGGCATTGGCCCGGTGTCGCTCCCAGGATGCGGGACTTGTAGGGGCCCTGCATGTCGCACTCCGTCCTGCGCTCATGGCGGCTCGTTCGGGGTGAAAGAGCGGAAACCGACGTCCAAGGGCCGGAAGGCTCTACTGACCAGTTGCGCAACGGGCGCAGAGTGCGAGGGCTCGAACTGGAGGTTGTGATGGTTACGCTGAGCATCATCAAGGCCGACACCGGAGGGTTCGTCGGGCACTCGGCGGTGCACCCCGACATGCTGGCCGCCGGGCAGGACGCGTTGAGCAGCGCAGTCGCCGACGGTCTGCTGCTGGATGGCAAGGTCGGTCATTGCGGGGACGATCTGTCGTTGATCATGACCCACGAGCACGGTGCCGATGCCGAAGCCGTGCACTCCTTCGCCTGGGACGTGTTCCTCCAGACCACGGAGATCGCCAAGCGGCTCGGCCTGTACGGCGCGGGCCAGGACCTGCTTTCGGATGCGTTCAGCGGGAATCTGCGTGGGATGGGCCCGGGTTATGCGGAGCTGGAGTTCACCGAACGCCCGAGCGAACCGGTGGTGTGCTTCCTGGCCGACAAGACCGAGCCCGGTGCGTGGAACCTGCCGCTGTACAAGATGTTCGCCGACCCGTTCAACACCGCCGGCCTGGTCATCGACGCGAAGATGCACGCCGGGTTCCGGTTCGAGGTCTACGACCTGTACGAGGAGAAGCGGATCTGGTTCGACTGCCCGCGCGAGCTCTACGAGATGCTGATGTTCATCGGTGCCCCGGCCCGGTATGTGATCCACTCCGTTGTGTCCAAGACCTTGCATGAGCAGGCGGTGGCGACCTCGACGCAGCGGTTGTCGTTGATCGCGGGCAAGTACGTCGGCAAAGACGACCCGGTGATGATCGTGCGCTGCCAGTCCGGGCTCCCCGCACTCGGTGAGGTGCTGGAGCCGTTCTCGTTCGCCTACACCGCGGGCGGGTGCATGCGCGGCTCGCACCACGCTCCGATGATGCCGGTCAGCGTCAACGACGCCCACCCGGCACGGTTCGACGGGCCACCCCGCGTGGTCGCCCTGGGATTCCAGGTGCATCAGGGCAAGCTGGTCGGGCCGCGGGACTTGTTCGACGACCCGTCGTTCGATCGCGCCAGGGCGCAGACCAACGAGGTCATGGACTACCTGCGCCGTCACGGGCCGTTCGAGCCGCACCGGCTTCCTCTGGAGGACCTGGAGTACACCACCATGGCGGACCTGGAGAAGCTCTTGGCCGACCGGTGGCAGCCGATGCCTGAAGCAGCTGTCCCGGCCCCGCGCTGACGCGGGTAGCCGATTGGCTTGGTGTCGCGCGATTTCCGGGGCAGTGGGCGCTTCGCCTCGCCGATCGGTTCCGGATCTTCCGATGCGGCCGCAGGCCCCCACAGCCTTCCGGCGCAGGACGTCGTGCGATCTCTGCACACCGACGCCCAGCGTGGGCTGGCCGTGCTGGAAGCGGGTCGCCGCCTGGAGCGGTACGGGCCGAATGTGTTGCCTCGAGTGGGATCAGCGGGCCCATTCATCCGGCTGATGCGGCAGCTGAACCATCCGTTGATCTATGTGCTGCTCGTCGCCGGGGCAGGCGCGTTGGCGTTCGGCGGAGGTGCGCGCCTGCCATGGCGCCGGTGTCGCGGTCAAGATGATCACGGGTGACCATGCCGCCACCGCCACTGCGATTGCCGGCGATCTCGGCCTGCTCGACCACGGCGGGGACGTGCTCACCGGATCCGATCTGGCCGAGCTGCCTCCTGGGGAGTTGCCCGGCGCGGTGGATCGAGCAGCGGTGTTCGCTCGCGTGTCGCCCGAGCAGAAGCTCCGATTGGTCGAGGCATTCCAAGCCAGCGGTCACGTCGTGGCCATGACCGGTGACGGGGTCAACGATGCACCGGCACTGCGGCGGGCCGACATCGGCGTCGCCATGGGCCGCAGCGGCACCGATGTGGCCAAGGATGCCGCCGACATGGTGCTCACCGACGACGACTTCGCCACGATCGAAGCGGCCGTGGAGGAAGGCCGAGGTGTCTTCGACAACCTCACCAAGTTCATCGTGTGGACGCTGCCGACGAACATGGCCGAAGGGTTCGTGATCCTCGTGGCCATCCTCCTCGGCGCGGCGCTGCCGATCTTGCCGAGATCCTGTGGATCAACATGACCACCGCCGTCGCCCTCGGGCTGATGCTCGCCTTCGAACCCAAGGAAGCCGACAGCATGCAGCGCCCACCGCGCGATTCCCGCAAACCGTTGCTGACGCGCGCGCTGATGCTGCGGATCCTGCTGGTGTCGGTGTTGCTCGTCGGAGGTTCGTGGTGGTTGTTCGCCTGGGAACTGACGCGTGACGCGACGCTTGCCGAAGCCCGCACCGCAGCGGTGAACCTGTTCGTCGCGGTCGAACTGGTCTACCTCTTCAACTGCCGGTCGCTGACCCGTCCGATGTGGAGCATCGGCGTGTTCAGCAACCGGTGGATCCTCGGCGGTGTGGCCGTGCAGGCAGTGGGGCAACTCGCGATCACCTACCTACCGGTGTTCAACGGCCTGTTCTACACCGCACCCATCTCGGCTGAGGTCTGGCTTCGGATCCTCGGCCTGGCCCTGCTGGCTGGCTCGTCGTCGCCGCCGACAAACGACTGCGCAAGCGCCTCATCTAGCCACCACGGTTCCGCCGCTGGCTAGCTGTGAAGGTGCGCGGGCTCGCCCGTCATCTGTTCGACGTCGACTTCGGCGCTCTTGAGCCAGCGGTGAGCCAGGTCGTGCAGCGCTCGGGCGGCCGCCAGCTCATCCCCGATTTCCGGCACGTTCTGATCCTCCGGAATGCGCCGGGCCGCGCCTTTGCCACGGAGGTCGGTCGCGTCTCGCGTGTGCAGTCGCGCTTCGGCGTGCGTGTGGTCGGCACCTCGTAAAGATCGATGTCGACGGTCCAGCGTTGTGCCGAAGTCATGTCCGACTCCTCGCTACTCGGTCTGGAGCTTCCAGCCGTCGAGCAGGAGCAGCGCCCCGGTCGCGAAGAAACCCACGCCTTCACCGAGGAACACGCAAAGTACAGCAAGGCTTGCCGACGTGATCCCGAGTGCCCTTCGAGCCGACAGCCATGCGCGGAAGCGGGTGAGCGGACGGACGTCGGTGACTTTCCGTGCGAGCTCCGGATCCTCGGCGTTCAGGTGCCGCTCGATCTCGTCGAGGAGGCGCCGTTCGTGTCGTCGAAGCATGAGGGCCTCCGGAGGTCGACCGTCCTGCTGGGGCAAGCATCGCCAAGCATGGGGACGGACGAACAGAGCCGATTGGCACCTCTCCAAGCGCGACGAGTCACCGACGTCGAGTTCCGGCGCGTTGCTGCTGGCGTGGGCACCGTCCGGTCGCCGTTGTCGAGCGCCGATGCTCAGCGGACTACGGCCACGGGGCAGGGCGCGTAGTGCGCTATGGCGTGGCTGACCGAACCGAGCAGCGCCGAGCGGGTGATTCCGCGTCCCCGAGTGCCGACCACGAGGAGATCGGCGTCGACCGCAGCGGTTCCTTCGGCCTGCTGCTGCTGGCGGCCACTGCGTTGCTCTGCGCTCTGCTGACTTAGGGGTCGTTTCAGAATGGGGTGAGTTTGCGGGCGAGGATCATGCAGTGTCCTAGCTGGAGGAAGGCGTCGTGCATGAAGTCGTGGGCTTCCC
>NZ_JBWKKH010000062.1:0-30440 GCF_056431645.1 Saccharopolyspora sp. NPDC045839 | reverse complement strand
AGACCTCTTCTACCAGGACCCCACGCCCACTCTCCTCACACCCCCGACACACACCACCTCAAGACCCCACTCCCCATTCCACTGAGATCACCTCAATGGAAATTGCGGCCGGACCAGGTCAGCCCATGGTCTTCTGGCCGTCGATGGTCTCGCGGATGATGTCGGCGTGGCCCGCGTGCTGGGCGGTCTCCGCCGCGATGTGCAGGAGCGCCCGGCGCACCGTCCAGCGCTGGCCCTTCTCCTCCTGCCAGGGGGCGTCCGGCAGCTGGTGGGAGAGGTCCAGGTCCGGCAGGGTCGCGACGATCTCGTCGGTCCGCTCCGCCACCTCCGCGTACTCCGCCAGCAGCGATTCCAGCGTTTCCTCGTCGGTCGGGTTGAAGGTCGCCGCGTGCTCGGCGAACGCCGCCTCGTCGTAGGCGTCGAACTTGCGGCCGTTGCGGATGAAGTCGGCCCAGCTCCGCTCGACCTCGGTCACGTGCTTGATCAGCCCGCCGAGGCACAGTTCGCTCTTGGTCGGCCGCAGGCGAGCCTGTTCTTCGGTGAGGTTCTGCACCGTGTGCCGCAGGAAGCCGCGGTGCGCCCGCAGGAGTTCCAGGATGTCGGCGCGCTCGCCGGTGAGGGTGCTGGTCATGCTCTGCCTGCCTCGGGTTCGTCGGTCAGCTGACCAGAACGTAGCCCGGGGGTCCGACAGGAACGGCCGAGCCGAGCGTCAGCCGACGATGCGGTCGAGCTTCGCCGACAGGCGCGGCTGCAGCTCGTGCTCCGAGGTGGCCCGCTCCTCGACGTAGGCCAGCGAGCCTTCGACGACGCCGTAGAGCCGAGTGGCCGCCGTGACGTCTTCGCTGGTCGGAGTGCGCAGGACCGCATCGGTGCCGAAGTGCCAGGTGGTCTGGCCCTGCGGCTTGCCGAAGAACATCTCCGCGACGCCGGTCTCGTGCAGGATCATCAGCTCGATGGTGTCGTCCGCCTGGGGGCGCAAGAAGCCCACCTCGCGGAACGCCGGCGCGACGACCTTGCCGCCCTCGCCGTCGAGCCGCCACGCGCGGCTCTCGTAGGTCAGGAACGGGCGGCCGTCGTGCGCGATGGTCACCTGCTGGACGAACCAGTACGACTCGTCGAGCGCCGGGTGCGACGCCTCGCCCTCGCCGCGCCACACGCCGACCAGCGGCAGCAGCGCGAGGCAGGCGTCGTTCAGCGACGGACCCATCCGCAGGTTGGCGGTGTCGCCGGCGCCGGGCAGGTCGTCGTACTCCGGGACGTTGCGGTCCCGGGTCAGCTTGGCGCGCTCCTCGGCCGCGGCGACCGCGGCGTCGCCGCTGCCGCGCTGTGGTTCGTTCGGCGTAGCAGTCATCGCGTCGAGGTTACCGGGAGCCCCGGATCAGTCGCTGTGCAGGCGGTACACCACGTAGCAGGCGAACCAGATGGTGGCCAGTGCGGCGAGCCCGACGAGGGTGACGAGACCGTAGTGCAGGAAGTCGATAAGTTCCACGCGCAAAGGATAACCACCGCGGCGCCCGTCCGGAGTGTGGCGTCGGGCATGATCTGCGGGCGGATACCGCGCCGAACTGCGCTGGGCCGACAGCAGGGACGGGGATCACATGGACTTCGAGACGTTGCGCGAGCGGGCGCTGGCCTTCCGCGAGGATCTGCTGGCGCGCAAGGACAAGATCGCGCCCGCCGACTTCGGCTGGTACCCGTACGACACGATGGCGAACATCTTCCACCTGGACGCGCTGCTGACCGGCGAGCAGCGCTCGGTGTTCGACCGGATCGCGGGCACCCGCATCGCGGACATCGGCGCGGCCGACGGCGACTTCGGCTTCTTCCTGGAGGCCGAGCTGGGCTGCCAGGTGGACGTGATCGACAACGCGCCGACGAACTTCAACGGGCTGCGCGGCGCCCGCCGGCTCGTCGAGGAGCTGGACTCCGGCGTGCAGGTGCACGAGATCGACTTGGACGCGCAGTTCCGGCTGCCCGCCGAGCACTACGGCGCGGTGTTCTTCCTCGGCCTGCTCTACCACCTGAAGAACCCGTACTTCGTGCTGGAGGAGCTGGCCAAGCGCGCCGACCTGTGCTTCGTGTCGACCCGGGTCGCGCAGGTCGCGCCGGACGGCACCCGGATCCAGCAGCTGCCGGTGGCGTACCTGCTGGACCCGGCCGAGGCCAACAACGACGCGACGAACTTCTGGATCTTCAGCGAGACGGGCCTGCGCCGGCTGTTCGACCGCACCGGCTGGGAGGTCGTGGACTTCACGACGGTGGGCTGCCGGGAGGACTCCGACCCGCGTTCCCAGGACCGCGACGAACGGGCCTTCGCCCTGCTCCGGTCCAAGTCCGCACGCTGACCACAGTGGACGAAGGGCGCCCCGCACCGAACCGGTGCGGGGCGCCCTTCGCGTTGGGAAGAACTCAGGCGACGGCGATGTCCACCGCGTGCACGCCCGGTCCGCTGGTGGTGACCGCGGCCTGGCCCTTGCCCTCGCGGTGGAGGGCCCGGACCGTCCAGTCGCCCGGGGCGGCGTAGAAGGTGAAGTCACCCTCCGGCGAGGAGACGACCTCCGCCGTGAACTCGCCCGAGGAGTCCAGCAGGCGGACGAAAGCCCCGCCGACCGGCGCGCTACCGGCCCGCACCTTGCCCGTCACGATGACCTGGTCGGTGTCCTCGGCGACCGCCGTGCCCGACTGCTGCGGCGCTCCGCATCCGCTCATGCTCAACTCTCCTCGATCTCGTCCGCGTCCTGGTGGTCGCTTCGCCCGTGTCTACTTTTTGTTGCTACAGCAGCGAAAAGTAGACACGGGTCGGAGCGTGCGACGCGGTGCGAACAGTTTCAGTTCTTGGCCGCTTCGGCCGGGTTTTCGATCGGGACGCCGACCAGCGAGCCGTACTCGGTCCACGAGCCGTCGTAGTTCTTGACGTTGGCGTTGCCCAGCAGCTCGCGGAGCACGAACCAGGTGTGCGAGGAGCGCTCGCCGATCCGGCAGTAGGCGATGGTGTCCTTCGACGTGTCGAGCCCGGCGTCCTGGTAGATCTCGGTCAGCTCGTCGTCGGACTTGAAGGTGCCGTCCTCGTTCGCGGCCTTGCTCCACGGCACGTTGATCGCCGACGGGATGTGCCCGGCGCGCTGCGCCGACTCCTGCGGCAGGTGCGCCGGGGCCAGCAGCTTGCCCGCGAACTCGTCGGGCGAGCGGACGTCGACCAGGTTCTTGTTGTCGATGGCGTCCACGACCTCGTCGCGGAACGCGCGGATCGAGGTGTCCGGTTCCTGCGCCTTGTACGTGGTCGCGGCCTTGTTCGGCTCGTCCTTGGTCAGCTCGCGGCCGTCGAGCTCCCACTTCTTGCGGCCGCCGTCGAGCAGCTTGACGTCACCGTGCCCGTACAGCTTGAAGTACCAGTACGCGTACGCGGCGAACCAGTTGTTGTTGCCGCCGTACAGGATCACCGTGTCGTCGTTGCTGATTCCCTTGGCGGACAGCAACTTCTCGAAGCCCTCGCGGTTGACGAAGTCACGGCGGACGTGGTCCTGGAGCTCGTTCTTCCAGTCCAGCTTGATGGCGCCCGGGATGTGCCCGCCGTCGTAGGCGGTGGTGTCCTCGTCCACCTCGGCGAACACCACGCCGGCGGTGTTCAGGTTCTGTTCGGCCCACTCGGTGGAAACCAGGACCTCTGCGCGGCTCATCGAGCGACTCCTTCGTTGATCTTCGGTGGTTCAGCGGGTGTCTGATGTGGACGCCCCGGCTGGCGCGACGCGCCGGAGCAAGAGGTACATCTGGCAGCCGAGGCAGTAGCCGAACACCGCGTTGAGCAGCGCCGCCACCAGGGCGAACGCGTTCGCGACGAGGCCCAGCGTCGTCCACTCGGCGGCGTAGCCGATGGTGGCCACCAGCGCGAAGGCGAAACCGACCCCCTGGGAGAACCGGACCGGTGCCGGTTCTTCGCGTTCGGCCGGATCGACGGGCGCGAGGCGCGGTTGCACTGCCTGCCGGAACACGTAACCCCACGGGTTGAGCCGCATTCCGAGGAACGCGCACATCCCGAACAGCACCATTTGTGCGGCGAGCACCCGCCAACTCGCGGTGACCAGCCCGAGCGCGAGGATCACGCTGGTCATCGCGGCGGTGAAGCGGACGCCACGCGGGTCGAGCGTTGCGGCGGACATGGGGCCTCCTGACTCAGTGGACTTCGACTGCCGAGTCCGTCAGGCGGTTTCGGAGAGCACACCCCAGCCGCGGCGCGGCCGTGCGATGTGCAAGACGTACTACCGCCCGGTCAGTGCCCGCAACACAGGCTGCTACCCACGCGGCAAAGATCCACCGCGCGCCTCCGGGTCAGCAGTACATGCACGGACCGGAGGTTACCGGCTAGACCGATCGGCGGGAAGGTCGTTCACAGGGTGAGACGCCGTGGATAGATTTCCAGGCTCGTTTGCGTGGCGGTGCGGACCAGTGCGAACCGCGAAGCTCCAGGCGGGCCCAGGGGTCACGCGAGGTGGGGTTGCAGGGCGGTGGCGAGTTCGTCGCGGCGCGGGACTCCTCCGACGCGGAACAGCTCCCGGCCCGCGCCGTCGAGCACGAGCGTCGTCGGGGTGCGGTGCACCCCCAGCGGCGTCGACCACTCCGGGTGATCCGTGAGGTCGACCTCCACGTGGCGCACGCCTTCGGTGCGCCCGACGAAGTCGGACAGCAGGATGCGGGTGTGCCGACAGGGCGCGCAGAACGTGGTGGACAGCTGCAGCAGCGTCACCTTGGCGTCGGTGTCCGGGGCGTCGGCGAGCTGCTGCCGCAGGCCCTCGGGAAGCTTGTCGAACATGCTCTCCTCGCCGCCGGTCGCCTTGCGCACCTTGCCTTCCCTGGCCCGCCAGACCAGGCCGAACACCGCGGCGACGGCGACGGCGATCAGCAGTGCCCAGGTACCGGCGTTCACCCCGTGCTCACCCCGCCGGCGTTGATGGTGACGTTCTCGGCGATGCCCTCGATGACCAGCGCGCCCCGCTCGACGCGCACCGCGGTCGGCTTGACCTCGAACGGCAGCAGCCCCGGGTCGAGGGTGGTGCTGAACTGCTTGAGCACCGACTGCTCGAACAGCTTCGGCAGCTCGATGCGGCCCAGCGCGCTGTTGTTCAGGTCCAGCTTCCGCGGCTCGATCTTCATCTTGTCGTCGACCAGGGACAAGACCGCGATGACCCGCACCTTGTTGTCGGAGCCCGCGATGTTCACGGTGCCGTCCAGCTGGACCACGGCCTTGGTGTCGTCGGTGCCCGCCGCGAGCTGCTCGTCGGCGCTGCTGATGTTGCCGTCGTCGTCGGCCAGCGCGTCCTTGGGGGCGGGCTCGATCGTCAGGTCCTGGATGCCGATCAGCCGCGCGATGTCGGAGGCCTTCAGCTTCACCCGGCCGACGAGCTGGTCGACGGTGATGTGGTCGGCGGTGCCGGAGATCACGTCGGCGGTGGACACCCGCGCGCCGTGCAGGTCGGCCTCGATGCCGACCTCGTTGAGCTGCCCGACCTGCACCGCGTTGGCGGCCAGCTGCACGTCGCGGTAGTTCCCGGCGATGACCTGGGTGAGGAACGGGAACCCGTTGATCCGCACGTCCGGGTTCTCGCGGAGCCGCATCTGCTCGGCCAGCCGCTTCGACACCTGGTACTCGGCGATCGCGGCAGCGCCGAAGTCGGCGCCCACCAGGAGGCCGACGATGATCACGAGGGCGATGGCGAGCTTCTTCACCGAGCGGTCCGTTTCTCGTCGGGGCAGCGGGCCGGTGGCCTTCGGGACCTAGCGGCCACCACGATCGGGTGGCCCCACTGTATCGGCCGCCCAGCCGGCGATGCGGTCCACCAATTCGGCGCTGGTCGAGCTCTCGGCGTGTCGCATGCCCGGGACCAGCCAGAACTCGCCGCCGCCCGCCTCGCTGAGCGCCACCGCGTCGGCCACCGGGAAGTAGTGGTCCTGGTCACCGTGCACGACCAGCAGCGGCACCGGGATGCGCGACGCCAGCTCGATCGGCGAGATCGGCACGTCCGGCCAGGGCGGGGCGAGGCGGACGCCGAGCAGCCGGGCGCTCCAGCGGCCGTGCGGCTGCTCGAGCAGCCAGTGCACCCTGCGCATCGCGGGCGTCTCGCGGACCCACCAGCGCGCCGGGCTGCTCACCGAGATCACCGCGTCCGGCGGCGCGGACAGTGCCGCGTGCCGCAGCACCACCGAGCCGCCCAGCGAGAACCCGACGGTGACCACCTTGCGGCAGCCGAGCTCGCGGAGGCGCTCGACGGCGGCGGCGATGTCCAGCGCCTCGGCGGGCCCGACGGTGGTGCGGCCACCGGAGCGGCCGTGCCCGCGGAAGTCGACCGCGAGCACCGGTGCGTGGCTCGCCAGCCGCTCCAGCACCCGCCGCACGGCGGGCTTGCGCACGTGGTTGGTGAAGCCGTGGCCGACCACGAAACCGAGGTCCGCGGGCAGGCCCGGACCGGGGTAGAGCAGCCCGCGCAGCGGCGTGCCGTCGGCGGCGCTGAGCGTGACGTGGCGCACCCGACACATGCCCGTAACAAATGGACGCCCACCGTTCACAAATGTGATGCCGCCGGTTGGACCTGGGTTTTTCCGCCGCATTTCGGTTATTCTCCTTGCCATCCACAGGCAACGACGCCGGGCCGTCCCCCGATTGCGGATGGCCGCGCTCCCACCGGTCGTCGGTGTTTCTCGCCTTGGGACGGAGGCCCCTCTGATGAGCTCCGAACTGCTCCTGCTTACCAGTGAATCCGAGTGCGAAGCGGTGCTGCCCGCGCTGGCGCTGCTGCCGCACCGGGTCCGCACCCTGCCCGCCGATCCAGGCGCCATCCTCTCCGGCGGCGCGCACGACGTGATCATCGTCGACGCCCGCAACGACCTGGTCGGCGCGCGCGACCTGTGCCGCCTGCTGGCGGCCGGGGACGTGCCGGTGGTCGCCCTGGTGAACGAGGGCGGCCTGGTCACGATCAGCGCCGAGTGGGGCGTGGACGACATCCTGCTGCCGACCACCGGCCCGGCGGAGATCGACGCCCGCCTCCGGCTGCTGGTGTCGCGGCGCACCAGCGCGGGCTCCGGCGGCGACGGTTCGCTGAGCGTCGGCGACCTGGTGATCGAGGAAGCGACCTACACGGCGCGGCTGAAGGGGCGGGCGCTGGAGCTCACCTACAAGGAGTTCGAGCTGCTCAAGTACCTCGCCCAGCACGCGGGCCGGGTGTTCACCCGGGCCCAGCTGCTGCAGGAGGTGTGGGGCTACGACTTCTTCGGCGGCACCCGCACGGTCGACGTCCACGTGCGGCGGCTGCGCGCGAAGCTCGGCCCGGAGCACGACTCGATGATCGGCACGGTCCGCAACGTGGGCTACAAGTTCGTCCGCCCGAGCCGCGGCGGCTCCGCGCGGGCGGCCGAGCAGGCGCACCCGGAGCTCGAAGCGATCGAGCGCGAGACGGTCGACGCGTACTGATCCACCCGCGAAGGCGCCTCCGGTCGATCCGGCCGGAGGCGCCTTCGCGCATTCCGGTCGATCCCCGGTCGAATTGTTGATCTTCGTTCGGCGCCGGGTTCCTGGATCTGCTTGGAATCGGGGTGTCCGATTTTAGGCAAAATCGGAAGTCCCTGAACTTTTCTTCCGCATCACGGAACCATTCGGTGGTGATTCACCGCAGCTGGGCGCAATTTCGCGAGAAACTGACTGGTCGATTTCCCGCGAAATTCCGCCCGCCCGGAGACTGCCACGCGAGGTGACCGAGGTCAGGCGCGGGCGCGGTGGCGCCAGGCCCAGACGGCGGCCCCGAGCGCGAAGCAGGCGAGGCCGCTGAGCACCGATGCCCACGGCAGCGCGAACGCCAGAACCACGCAGCCGACGAGGCCGAGCACGGGGAGCGCGCGCGGGAACCAGCGCTGGTCGCGAGGCAAGGTGAACGCCGAAGCGTTGGCGATCGCGTAGTACACCAGCACGCCGAACGACGAAAAGCCGATCGCACCCCGCAAATCCGTGACGAGCACCAGCACGACGACAGCCGCGACGATCACCAGCTCCGCGCGGTGCGGACTCGCGAAGCGCGGGTGCACCGCGGCCAGCGGAGCGGGCAGATCGCGCTCCCGGGCCATCGCCAACGCCGTCCGGCCCACCCCGGCGAGCAGCGCGAGCAACGAGCCGAGCGCGGCGACCCCGGCGCCGACCACCGCAACCGGCGCCAGCCGCGACAAGCCGCCGGCGCGCACGGCATCGGCCAGCGGAGCCGACGACGCCGCGAGGCCCGCCGGGCCGAGCGCCACCAGCAGCGAAACCGCCACCACGAAGTACAGGCACACCACGATCCCGAGCGCGACCGGGATCGCGCGCGGGATCGTCCGCCGCGGATCGCGGACCTCCTCGCCGAGCGTCGCGATGCGGGCGTAGCCCGCGAACGCGAAGAACAGCAGCCCGGCGGACTGCAGGACGCCCAGCGGCGCAGGCGGCGGGGACGCCGAGGCGGCAGCCGAGGCACCCCCGAGCCAGATTGCGAGCAGCGTGCACGCGAGCGCCGCGAGCGTGACCGCGAGCAGGATGCGAGCGAGCTTGGCGGTGCGGGTGACGCCGACGTAGTTCACCGCGCCCAGAGCCGCGGCGAACGCCGCGGCGACGGGCTTGGCGGCGGCGGGGGCGAGGTACTCGGCGGCCGTCAGGGCCATCGCCGCGCACGAGGCCGTCTTGCCGAGCACGAAGCCCCAGCCCGCGAGGTAGCCCCAGAACGGGCCGAGCCGTTCGCGGCCGTAGACGTAGGTGCCGCCCGCCGCCGGGTAGCGGGCCGCGAGGGCCGCCGAGCTGCTCGCGTTGCAGAACGCGATGATCGCCGCGATGACCAGGCCGATGATCAGGCCGATGATCAGGGCCGATCCGGCCGCTGCCGCCGCCGGGGCGAAGGCGCTGAACAGGCCCGCTCCGATCATGGCCGTCAGCCCGATCGTCACCGCGTCCGCGGTGCTCAGGCGTCGGCGGAGCTCGGTCACGTGGTGGTCCTCGCGTCTGTCGGCGCATCTGCCGCCGAACTCGTCGGCACTTCGAAGCCTCTCGCCCTCGGCCCGCCTCGGGGCCGGGTTCCGGCCACGATTTCAATGGAACTTGCGGACCCCCGGCGTGTCACGGCCCGACATGCCGGGGCCTGTGGACAACCCCGGCCGGCTGTGGACAACTTCCGCAATTTCAATGGAAATCGGACCTCTGATTTCCATTGAAATTGCGGACCACGGACCACGGGCCGGACCACGGACCGGACCCCGGGCTGGGCCGGGGCGGGGCCTTGGTCGGGTGGTGGTGTTCGGCCTGGGGCGGTCGTGGGGGCGTGTCGTGACGTCGTTGTGCAGCGGGCGCGGGGAGAGGCGACGGGAAAGTAGCGTTCTGCTCGCGTCAACCGCAAGGTTCGTGGGTAACGTCGGTGGCGTGCAGCTGACTTGGCGAAACGGACTGGACAGCAGTGAAGCGGCCGAGGTCATGGCCCTGCTCGACAAGGCCGAGCAGGCCGACGGGGTGGCCCCGGTCGGCGAACACGTGATCTTGCGCCTGAAGGCGCATCGCGACGTCATCCACCAGATCGAGCCGGTGCAGGCCGACGTGCGCTCCGAGCACTTCGTGGTGCGCGACGCCGGGAGCGTGCTCATCGGGTACGCGCACCTGGACACCGAACACGAGAAGACCGCCGGTCAGCTCGTCGCCGAGCTGGCCGTGCACCCCGACCACCGCCGCAAGGGCGTCGGCGCCCGCCTGGTCGAGGCGCTGCTGGACCGCGCCGAGCTCTCCCCGGAACCCGCGCCCGACCTGGGCCGCCTGCGGATCTGGTCGCACGGCGAGCACCCCGGCGCGGTGCGGCTCGCCGAGCGCTACGGGCTCAGCCGGCCCCGTGAGCTGTGGCGGATGGGCCGGGACCTCGCCACTCCGGAGCTGCCCGAGGCGGAGCTCACGGAAGGCGTGCGGATCCGCACCTTCCGGGCCGGCCAGGACGAACCCTCCGTGGTCGAGGTCAACCATCGGGCGTTCTCCTGGCACCCCGAACAGGGCGGCATGACCGAGCAGGACCTGCGCGCCAAGGAGCGCGAGGAGTGGTTCGACCCCGCCGGGTTCTTCCTCGCCGTGGACGGCGCGGACCGGCTGCTGGGCTTCCACTGGACCAAGGTCCACCCCGACGGCATGGGCGAGGTCTACGTCGTCGGCGTCGATCCGGCCGCGCAGGGCGGCGGGTTGGGTCGGTCACTCACGGTGGCCGGATTGCGTCACCTCCGCGACACTGGATCCCGTCAGGTGATGCTCTACGTCGAGGGCGACAACGCGCCCGCCATCAAGGTCTACCAGCGGTTGGGATTCGATAAATGGGACACGGACGTGCAATTTGGGCGCTGATCGATCTTTGCCCTGAGTCACCGGGTCACCTGAGAACTGGGCCGCCAATCCCCCGTTCGACTGTGGGCCTGCTTACTTAGCGTGCCTTGTTCACCTCCCGTTCACTTCGATGGCGAAGGCCGTCCACCCCGACTCCCTAGCGTCCCTGGCGAGCGGCAACACGGGCCTGCGCCTGCTCGGCCGCGCAACCGCAGGGTTTCCAACTGGAGGAACGAAGTGAAGATCAAGCGGCACAGCGCTGCGTTCGCCGTTCTCGCCGCGGGCGCGCTCGTGCTCGCCGGCTGCGGATCGGACCAGAACACCCCGCAGGGTGGCGGCAACCCGGCTCTGGACGGCCTCCAGGTCGAGTGCGGCACCAAGCCGGTCTCCGGTGAGGGCTCCTCCGCGCAGAAGAACGCCATGGACGTCTTCGCCCGTGACTACGGCCAGAAGTGCGCGGGCCAGAAGCTCAACTACACCAAGTCGGGCTCCGGCAAGGGCGTCGCCGCCTTCACCGCCGGCCAGATCGACTTCGGCGGCTCCGACTCGCCGCTGAGCGACGAGAAGGGCGAGGTCGCCAAGGCCGCCGAGCGCTGCCAGGGCAACCCGGCCTGGAACCTGCCGATGGTGTTCGGCCCGGTCGCCCTCTCCTACAACCTGCCCGGCGTCACCGACCTGACCCTCAACGCCGACGTGATCGCCAAGATCTACCAGGGCCAGATCAAGAAGTGGGACGACCCGGCGATCAAGGCGCTGAACCCGAACGCGCAGCTGCCCGCCAAGGACATCGTGCCGTTCTTCCGCTCGGACGAGTCCGGCACCACCGAGAACTTCCAGAAGTACCTGGCCACCGCCACCGGCGGCACCTGGACCGGCAAGGGCAAGCAGTTCCAGGGCGGCGCCGGCATCGGCCAGGGCCGCGACGGCAGCGACCAGGTCGCGCAGTCGGTGAAGGCCACCGAAGGCAGCATCACCTACGTCGAGTGGTCCTTCCCGAAGAACCTCGGCCTGGGCATCGCCAAGATCGACAGCGGCGCCGGCCCGGTCGAGCTGACCACCGCCAACGTCGGCAAGGCCATCGAGGGCGCCGAGATCAAGGGCGAGGGCAACGACCTGCGCGTCAACCTCGACTCGATCTACGGCAACAAGGCCCCGGGCGTCTACCCGATCGTGCTGAACACCTACGAGATCGTCTGCTCCAAGGGCTACGACGCGGAGACCGCGAAGTCGGTCAAGGCGTTCCTGACGGTCGCGGCCAACGCCAACCCGCAGGAGCTGGAGAAGGCCGGCTACGTGCCGCTGCCGGAGTCCTTCAAGGGCAAGGTCCTGACTGCCGTCAACGCCATCTCGTGAGTAACCCGGGTCGCACATACCCAGGGCGAAACAAGGGTCGAACGGACGAAGTGAGAGGCTGCAAACAGCAGTGACCGACTCGACTAGAGCCGATCAGCGCCCCGCGGACACCGACAACGGTGCGCCGCGGGGCGCTTCGGCGCCCAGTTCCGGACCGGAGGCTCCCATTTCCGCTCCCGAAACCACGGCGGGCACGAAGGTCCGCATCGGCGACCGGGTGTTCTCCACGGTTGCGACCGCCTCCGGCGCGTTCGTGGTCGCGCTCATCGCAGCGATCGGCATCTTCCTGCTGATCCGCGCCGTCCCCGCGCTGCAGGTCAACCAGGTGAACTTCCTGTTCAGCAGGGAGTGGAACACCTCGAACCCGAACGACATGAGCTTCGGGATCATCGACCTGGCCTGGATCACGGTGGCCAGCTCGGTGGTCGCGCTGGTCATCGCGATGCCGATCGCCTGCGGGATCGCGCTGTTCCTCACCCAGTACGCGCCGCGGGCCCTGGCCCGCCCCTTCGCCTACATCGTCGACCTGCTCGCCGCGGTGCCGTCGGTGATCTACGGACTGTGGGGCTACCTGGTGCTGGGGCCGGTGCTCAAGCCCGTCGCGCTGTGGCTGAACCAGAACCTCGGCTGGATCCCGATCTTCGCGGGCGGCAACGCGCCGACCGACTCCGGCGCGAACGTCTTCACCGCCGGCATCGTGCTGGCCGTGATGATCCTGCCGACCATCACCGGGGTGAGCCGCGAGGTCTTCCAGCGCACCCCGAACATGCAGATCGAAGGCGCCCTGGCGCTCGGCGCCACCCAGTGGGAAGTCGTGCGCACGACGGTGTTCCCGTTCGGCCGCAACGGGTTCGTCGGCGGGTCGATGCTCGGCCTGGGGCGCGCGCTCGGCGAGACCGTCGCGCTGACGATCATCCTGAGCATGAGCACCGCGCCGCCGAACTACAGCGTCTTCGACGCCGGCGCCACCTTCGCCTCCAAGATCGCGCTCGGCTCCGGGGAGTTCAACAACAACCTGCAGGTCGGCGCCTACATCTCGGCCGGTTTGGTGCTGTTCGTCATCACCTTCGCGGTCAACGCGCTCGCCCGTTGGATCGAGAACTCCAGCGGTAAGGGGAAAGCATGAGGACCGACACCGCTGACGTGGAGCAGCTCGCCACCCCGCCGGCGTTCCAGCGCATCAGCTTCGGGCGGAAGTTCAAGAACAACCTGGCCACCACGCTGTTCGGGGCGGCCTTCGTGGTCGCGGTGGTCCCGCTGCTGTGGGTGCTGTGGACGTTGCTGGAGCGGGGCCTCAAGCCGATGTTCGGCTCCACCTGGTGGACGAACTCGTTCAACGGGCTGCTGCCCAACGACTTCGGCGGCGGCATCAACCACGCCCTGATCGGCACCCTGCTGCAGGGCCTGGTGTGCGCGGTCATCTCGGTGCCGCTGGGCATCATGGTCGGCGTCTACCTGATCGAGTACGGCCGGGAGTCCCGGTTCGCGCGGATCGCGACCTTCATGGTCGACATCCTCAGCGGTCTGCCGTCGATCGTCGCCGGCCTGTTCATCTACGCGCTGTGGATCACCACCTTCGGGTTCAGCCGCAGCGGCTTCGCGGTGGCCCTGTCGCTGGTGCTGCTGATGCTGCCGGTGGTCGTGCGCGTCACCGAGACGATGCTGCTGATCGTGCCGGACGAGCTGCGCGAGGCGTCTTACGCACTGGGTGTGCCCAAGTGGAAGACGATCCTGCGCATCGTGCTGCCGACCGCGCTGTCCGGCATCCTGACCGGCGTGATGCTCGGCCTCGCGCGCGTGCTCGGCGAGACCGCGCCGCTGCTGATCTTGGTGGGTTATTCGAGCTCGATCAGCTACAACCTCTTCGGAGGTGAGATGGCGTCGTTGCCGCTGGTGATCTACATGGAGCGCAGCACCGGGACGGTGGCCGGTGACTACCGGATGTGGGGCGCCGCGCTGACCCTCGTGCTCGTCATCATGCTGATCAACCTTGTCGCGTCGCTGCTGTCCAAGCTGCTCGCGATCAAGACGAAGTAGGGACCGAAACATGGCCAAGCGTCTCGACATCAAGGACCTGAACCTCTTCTACGGCAAGTTCCACGCCGTGCAGGACGTGACCCTGCAGGTGCCCGCCCGCAGCGTCACCGCGTTCATCGGCCCGTCCGGCTGCGGCAAGTCGACCGTGCTGCGCTCGCTGAACCGGATGCACGAGGTCATCCCGGGCACGCGCGTCGAGGGCAAGGTGATGCTCGACGGCGAGGACATCTACGCCAACGACGTGGACCCGGTGCAGGTGCGCAAGACCATCGGCATGGTCTTCCAGCGGGCCAACCCGTTCCCGACGATGTCCATCCGGGACAACGTGGTGGCCGGCCTGAAGCTGGCGGGCGAGAAGAACAAGAAGAAGCTCGACGAGGTCGCGGAGCGGGCGCTGCGCGGCGCGAACCTGTGGGAAGAGGTCAAGGACCGGCTGAACAAGCCGGGCGGCGGCCTCTCCGGCGGTCAGCAGCAGCGGCTGTGCATCGCGCGCGCGATCGCGGTGCGGCCGGACGTGCTGCTGATGGACGAGCCGTGCTCGGCGCTGGACCCGATCTCGACGCTGGCGATCGAGGACCTGATCGCGCAGCTCAAGCAGGACTACACGATCGTCATCGTCACCCACAACATGCAGCAGGCGGCGCGGGTGAGCGACCAGACAGCGTTCTTCAACCTGCGCGCGGTCGGCGAGCCGGGCCAGCTCGTGGAGATCGACGAGACGGGCAAGATCTTCTCCAACCCGACGCAGAAGGCGACGGAGGACTACATCTCCGGCCGCTTCGGCTGATCACCATCCGGCGATGAGGGGCGGCGATTTCGCGCGAAATCGCCGCCCTTCACGCGTGCCAGGTGGCGATTTCGCGCGAAATCGCCGCCCGGAGACCTCGGGTCGTGAGTGGATATGCCGGTAGGAACCGGAGTCTTCGCTCACGAGCTCACGAGCAGCGCGGTGGCCATGGATCGGACCGCGTGCGTGAAGGCGCCGGGGCCGCGGGTCCGCATGTGGCGGATCAGGTCGGCGTCGAAGGTCGCCAGGATCGCGTGGCTCAGGAAGTCCGCGTCCAGGTCCGGGCGCTCCGCCGTGATCAGGTCCGCGATGTGCTGGGCCCAGAAGCGGTAGCTGGGGTCTTCGTGCTTGTGGTCGGCGCAGGCCGCTTCGTGCGCCGACAGGAGCGAGGCGTTCTGCTCGCCGATGCCGGTCAGCTCCGCCAGGAACGCCATCAGCCGCTCGCGGGGCGGCGCGCCCGGGCCCAGCGGCGGCGGCCCGCTGGTGACGTTCTCGCGCAGCGCCCGGGAGCGCTCCTCCAGGATTTCCCTGATCAGGCCCGCACGGCTGCCGAAGCGGCGGAACACCGTGCCCTTGCCGACCCCGGCCTCGGCCGCGACCTCGTCGAGCGAGACGTGGCCGCGCTCCGCCAGCAGCCGCTCGGCCGCTTCCAGCACCGCCTGGCGGTTGCGCGCCGCGTCGGCTCGCTCCTGCTTCGGCACATCCCCTCCTGAAGAACCGGACCGTCGGTCCGCCTATGCTACCGTCGATTAAGCGGACCGACGGTCCGGTTATTGTTCGGAGGGAACATGCGAGCACTCGTCGCCGATCCGGCGGCACCCGCGAAGTTGCGCCTTGCCGAGGTCCCGGAGCCGGAGCACGGACAGGTGCTGCTCGACGTCCACCACATCTCGCTCAACCACGGCGAGATCGCCTTCGCCGGGCGGCTCGCCCCGGGCACCGTGCACGGCTACGACGCCGCGGGCGTCGTCGTGCGGGCGGCGGAGGGGAGCCCGCCGGTCGGGGCGCGGGTGATCGCCTTCGGCGCGGGCGCCTGGGCAGAGCGCATGGCGGTGAGCGCCGACGCGGTGGCGGAGGTTCCGGCGGCGGTGGACCTGGCCGAAGCGGCGGCGCTGCCGATGGCGGGCCTGACCGCGCTGCGCACGCTGCGGACCGCGCCGATCCTCGGCAAGCGCGTCCTGATCACGGGGGCTTCCGGCGGCGTCGGGCGCTTCGCCGTGCAGCTCGCCGCGATCGGCGGCGCGCACGTCATCGCGCAGGCGAACCGGCAGGACGGCCTGGCGGAGCTGGGCGCGCACGAGGTGGTGTCCGACCTGGCCGGCGTGCGGCCGGTCGACCTGGTGCTGGACAACGTCGGCGGGCAGCTGCTGGTCGACGCCTGGAAGCTGGTCAAGCTGGGCGGGAGCGTGCAGAACATCGGCTGGACCTCCGGCGAACCGGCGGTCTTCGAGCCCTACTCGATCTTCGCGGTCGGGCCGTCGAAGTCGCTGAACACCTTCGGCGACGTCGCCGCGCCCGCCGAAGATCTGTCCACATTGGCCGATCTGCTGGCGGCGGGCCGGATCTCGCCGGAGGTCGGCTGGCGAGGCTCGTGGGAACGCCTCGACGAGGCCGCCGAAGCGCTGCTGCAGCGACGGGTTTCAGGCAAGGCCGTGCTGGACGTGAGGGGCTGACGTGCGGATCGGGCTTTGCGTCGACGAGCGGGAGCTCTCGCACGGCGAACTGATGGCGGTGGTTCGCGACGCCGCGGCCGACGGTTTCGGGAGCTTCTGGCTGGGCCAGCACGCCTCGTGGGACGTGCTGACCTCGCTGGCCGTGATCGGGGCGGAGGTGCCGGGCATCCGGCTCGGCACCGCGGTCGTGCCCACCTATCCGCGCCATCCGCTGATGCTCGCCGGTCAGGCGCTCACGGTGCAGGCGATCAGCGGCGGCCGGCTCGACCTCGGCATCGGGCCGAGCCACCGGGTGATCGTCGAGGACCAGTTCGGCTACTCCTACGACAAACCCGCGCGGCACGTCCGGGAGTACCTGGCGGCGCTGGGGCCGCTGCTGCGCGGCGAAGCCGTCGACTTCCGCGGCGCGACGCTGCGGGCGGCCGGGCAGGTCGAGGTCCCGGGCGCCGAGCCGCCGTCGCTCCTGGTGTCGGCGCTGGGGCCGGCGATGCTGCGGATCGCGGGCGAGCTCGCGGACGGCACGATCACGGTCTGGGCCGGGCCGCGGGCGCTCGACGAGCACATCGTGCCGACGATCCGGGCGGTTGCGGCACAACCGCGCGTCGTCGCGATGGTCTCGGTGTCGGTGGTGTCCGATGTGGACGACGCTCGCGAACGGTTCGCCGCGCAACTCGCGATCGCCGGTGAACTGCCCGCCTACCGGGCGGTGCTGGACCGCCAAGGTCTCGCGGGCCCGGAGGACGTCGCCGTCATCGGCGACGACGCGGCGGTGGAACGCGCGCTGCGCCGCTACGCGGCGGCGGGAGCCACCGAGCTCATCGCGGCGCCCTTCGGGACTGACGAGGAGCAGCGGCGGACCCGGCGGCTAGTGGCGGCGCTGAACCTGATGTCGTGAGTGGCAATGGTCGCCGGAGCGGCCACAGCCACTCACGACTGGGGCATCACATCGCCGGGACCTTGTCGAGGAAGCCGTGCACCGCCCGGATCCGGGCGTTCTCGTCGAGGACAGCGACGTCGAAGCCGATCACCACGGCTTCGCCGTCCGCCGGGCCGAGCTCCCAGGTGAAGCGGGCGATGTCGTGGTGGGCGTCGAAGACCTCGCCCGGGCGGAACGCGAAGTCCGGGAACTGGGCCTGCACCGCCGCGATCGTCGCGTCGATGGCCTCCCGGCCCCGCACGTCGGCCAGCGGGTCGGTGTAGGTGCCGCCGTCGGCCCAGAGTTCGTCGACCATCGCGCGGCGCTTGTCGGCGTCCCGCTCGTTCCAGGTGGCGAGGTAGCGGTCGAGGAGCTCGTTCATGGTGGAAACCCTTCCGTTCTGCGGTTCGGTGAGCACCACTGTGCGGCGTGGAAGTCATCGCGTCGATTACCCGGGAAGTAATGGCGCCGGTGGCTAATGTCGTGGTGTGACAACGGTGAAACAGCGCCAGGTGGGCGTGCTGCTCCGGGAATGGCGCGAGCGGCGGAGGCTGAGCCAGCTGCAGCTCTCGCTGGACGCCGACATCTCGACGCGACACCTCAGCTTCGTCGAGACCGGCCGGTCGAAGCCCACCAAGGAGATGATCCTGCGGCTCAGCGAACGGCTCGACGTGCCGTTGCGGGAGCGCAACAGCCTGCTGCTGGCGGGCGGCTACGCCCCGGCCTACCCGGCGAGCGGCCTGGACGTTCCGGAGCTGGCGGCCGTGCGAGCGGCGCTGCGACAGGTGCTCGCCGGGCACGAGCCGTACCCGGCGCTGGTCGTCGACCGGGCGTGGCAGCTGGTCGAGAGCAACGCCAGCGTCGAGCTGCTCCTCGAAGGCACGGCCGCGGACCTGCTGGTACCGCCGGTGAACGTCCTCCGGCTGAGCCTGCACCCCGAGGGCGTGGCGCCGAACATCGCCAACCTCGGCGAGTGGCGCGCCCACGTCCTCGGCCGGCTGCGCCGCCAGGCCGCGGCGACCGCGGACCCGGCGCTGGCCGAGCTGCTCGCGGAGCTCCGCGACTACCCGTGCGACCAGCCGGAACCGGAGGTCGAGCTACCGGGGGCGAGCGATGTCGTGGTGCCGCTGCGCCTCCGCCACGGCGACCGGGAGCTGTCGCTGCTCAGCATGACGACGGTCTTCGGCACCCCGCTGGACGTGACGGTCGCGGAACTGGCCATCGAGTCCTTCTTCCCGGCGGACCAGACCACAGCGGACTTCCTCAGATCCAGGCGAATGACCTGATTTCCCCGAAATCGCGACCGGGCAAGTCGGATGATGCACCGGGGCAGGTTCGATTTGGAGGAATGGATGAAGCTCATCGAACACCTGGAAAGCCGGCTCGGCCGGATCAGGTGCGGGTGGAGCCACAACGAAGACGGGCGGCCGATGCCGTTCAAGGTGGCTTACCTGGGAGACGGGCCGGCACCTGGCATCGACAGCTACGCCACTGTCGGGCTGAGTCAAACCGACCTCATCTCCCGCACCTCCGGCCGCATCATCCACCAGGAACTCTTCATGTCCATCAAGGCGGAGTTCGCCGACGGTCCGTACCCGGGCATTCTTGAGCAGGTCGGGCTCGAACTGATCAGGGAGGACGAAGCGCTGCTCCGCGGCGATGTCATCGGTCCGCGCGGCCCGCTCCTTCCCGGCAGTGCGGTCGAAGCCTTCTACGTCGCAATGCCGACGTACCACGACGACGGTTTTGCCACCGCCAACATTGAGAGCGGGGTGGAGGTCGTGATCGCCTGGCTCATTCCCATCACCCGAGAGGAAGCCGCTTTCGTTCGCCGCGCGGGCTGGGAGAATTTCGAGAACGAGCTCGTCCGCCACGACCCGGACCTGCACGATCCTTTTCGCGCCGCGATTCCGCTACCCGGAAACTAGGCGATCGAGTCTCCCGAACAGACCACAATAGACACCCATGCCCTCGTGCGGATCGCCGGAAGCCGGGGCGTTCCGCGGGCATCGGCCGCTGTGCCGGGCCGGCTCAGGTCAGCACGAGCGTGAGGGGTTTCGGCGCGGCGGTCACCGCGATCGAGTCAGGCCCCAGCGGGAGGCGGTCGAGTTCGAGCCATCGGCCGTGGTCGTTGCGTTGGCCGACGAGTTCGGCAGTGGTGGCGTCGAAGGTGATCTCCCACAGGAACGGAATGCCCGCGGTTGCGTAGGCATGGCGCTTTTCCACCCGCTCCCGCGCGGTATTGCCGTCCGACCAGACTTCGACGACCAGGAGCACGTCTTCGGCTCGTGCCGGGTCGTCGTCGGTGTCGTGGGTCATGAGCATGACGTCCGGGATGAGCCCGTCGCGCCGGGGCGTGGAAACGTCGACCGCAGCGGCGGTGACCGCCAGGTTCTCGGGGAAAGTGTCCTCGAGAACGGTGCGCACGAGATCGCCGATGCGCTGGTGCCGGCGGGTCGGGGCAGGGGACATGATCAACCAGCCTGCCAGAAGCTCCAACCGCCGCCCATTGCCGGGCTGTGGCATCTCGTGCCACTCGGACACGGTGTGCGGCCCGAGCGCTGCAGGGACGGCGTGCGCGAGACTCACGGCTCGGCTCCTTTCCTGGCTGGCAGGTGCAGAACCTGCAAAGTTCTGCACTGACTCAGTGTCCCAGCTGCGGCAAGCGACGTCGACGCAAAGGCCCGAGTGTTGGCGGCTGCACTGCGCCTTTTGGCGCTGGCAGTGGCCCGAACGTGCGGTGGGTGGTCTAGCACACGGCATTTGACCAGCGGAAACCGAACGTGGGTCAACCCGGGGATTCGTCGGCGATGGCCGAGATGAAGGCGCTGGAGTCCTTGGGGTTCAGGGCCCGGGTGCAGACCTGCTCGAAGGACTTGAGGTAGTCCGCCGTGTCCTCGGGCTTGTCCAGGAACCGGGAGTTCGCCGAGTCGCCCAGGTGCACGACCTGCGGGTCGGCGTCGTCCGGGAAGGAGAACACCGCGATCCGGTCGCCCATCAGCGGATGCCCGCCGGTGCGGAACGGCAGCACCTGGATCGTGACGTTGCGCCGGTACCCCAGCAGCACCAGGTGCTCCAGCTGCTGGCGCATCACCGAGGGGCCGCCGACGGCGCGCCGCAGCGCCGCCTCGTCGAGCACCGCCCACAGCTCCAGCGGGCTCTCCCCGAGCAGCCGCTGCTGCCGGGTGGAGATCACCGTCAGCCGCTCCTGCAGCTCGTCCGCCTCGTAGGGCTGCGCGCCGGCGGTCAGCAGGGCCCGGCTGTACTCGGCGGTCTGCAGCAGCTCCGGCAGCGGATCCGAGCCGTAGCAGCTGACCGCCTTCGACGAGGTCTCCAGGCCGAGGTAGGTCTGCAGGCCGGGCCGCTGCGCGGTGCTCGGGTACTGCTGCCACCAGCCGCGCTGCTTGGAGTCCTGCGCGAGGTCCACCAGCGTCGAGAGCTGGTCGGTCGTGGCGCCGTAGAACTCGGCCATCAGCCGCACGTCGGAGGTGCGCACCGGCACCCGGCCGAGTTCGATCTGGCTGATCTTGCCCTGGGAGCAGTCCAGGTGGGCGGCGACTTCGCGGTGCGTGCGTCCGGCGGATTCGCGCAGTCGCCGCAACTCGCTGCCCAGCCGCCGTCGGTGCACGGTCGGACTCTTACGCACCGGGCACCCCGCCGGAAGCTGTTCGGAACCTTCTCACCCGAACGAGCATCGCACACGACGATCGCAACATCGAGTACTGAGACCGAGTATTAATACTTTCCCGGCCAAGTGGCTCGTGACCTGCGACGACGGCTCAGCCGGTCGGCATCTTTCCGGTCACGACGAACACCACTCGGCGGGCCACCGAGACGGCGTGGTCGGCGAAGCGCTCGTAGAACCGGCCCAGCAGCGTGACGTCCACCGCGGCCGCCACCCCGTGCGACCACTCCGGGCTCATCAGCACGGTGAAGAGGTGGCGGTGGAGGTCGTCCATCTCGTCGTCGTCCTCTTCGAGCCCGCGCGCGGCCTCGACGTCCTGCGTGCGGATCACGGTGCGGACCCGGCCGGCCAGCTTGACGGCGATCCGGCCCATCTCGGCGAAGTACGGTTGCACGTCCTGCGGCAGCACGGCGTTCGGGTGACGGCGGCGCGCGGTCTTGGCCACGTGCAGCGCCAGGTCGCCCATCCGCTCCAGGTCTTCGGCGGCGTGGATGGCGGAGATGACCGTGCGCAGGTCGCCGGCCACCGGCGCCTGCAGCGCCAGCAGGCCGAAGGCGTGCTCCTCGACGCGGGCCCGCGCCTCGTCCACCTGCACGTCCTCGTCGAGGACTTGCTCGGCGAGCGACAGGTCGGCCTCCAGGAGAGCCTTCGTGGCGCGCTCCATGGCGGTGCCGACCATGGTCGACATCGAAGCGAGTTCATCGGCCAGCACGCCGAGCTGTTCCTGGTAAACCTCACGCATGACAACCAGGGTACTTCCAGCCGGAATCGGACAGAATGCCCTGTGGTGAACCGACGGTGAACGGGCCGTGATGAACCCGTACTCGCGGCTTGGAGCGGTTCAGCCGCAGAGGTCCGTTCCGGCGTTCACCGTGGACAGCCCGTCCGGCACGGCCGGCGGCTGGTTCGGGTCCGCGGGCTGCTGCAGCACCAGGCCGTTCGCCGCCGCGGCACCCCCGCCGCTGGGCGTGGCGGTGACGGCCGCGGGCCCGCCGTTGCCCGACATGATCGGGGCGTCGTCGAGGATCGCCTGGAACAGCGACTTGGTGTCGCCCTCCCGCAGCACCTCCATGCCCTGCTCGTCGGCGTAGCCGGTCGTGGGCACGGTGATGAAGGTCACCCGGCTGGCGTCCAGGCCCTGCATCTGCTGGCCCAGGTCCATCAGCCGGTCGACGCCGATGTTCTCGCCGAAGGTGTTCGCGCTGACCGCCTTGACGAAGTCGCCCAGCTTGCCCGGATCGAGCAGCACCTGGCTGGACATCGTCTTGCGCAGCAGCGCCGACAGGAACAGCTGCTGGCGCTGCATCCGGCCGTAGTCCGAGGTCGGGTCGCCCTTGACGTGCCGGGCGCGCACGTAGTTCAGCGCCTGCTCACCGGTGAGGGTCTGCTGGCCGGCCTGGGGCAGCACGGTGCCGAGCGTGGAGTCGATGATCGGCTTCTCGGTGCAGATCTCGACGCCCTGCACCGCGTCCACCATGGACTTGAAGCCCTGGAAGTCGATGCCCAGGAAGCTGTTCACGCGCAGGCCGGAGATCTGCTGGATGACCTTCGTCGTGCACAGCGGGCCCCCGACGGCGTAGGCCGAGTTCAGCCGCACGCCCTTGTCCGCCGGAACCTGCTCGCCGGTGTACTTGCCGGTCGTCGCGTCCCAGCGCTCGCAGGTGGGCCGGTCGACCTTGAGGTCGCGCGGGAACGACACCAGCACGACCCGGCTCCGGTCGGCCGGGATGTGGGCGATGATCGTGGTGTCCGAGCGCGCCCCGGGCTCGTCCTGCTCGCTGCCCACGCCGTCCTCGGCGGTGGCGCCCGCCCGGGTGTCCGAGCCGACCAGCAGGAAGTTCTGGTCGCCGGTCTGCTTCGCGATCTCCTTGATGGAGTCCGAGTTCGGGTCCAGCGCCTGGACCGACGGCGGGCCCCAGAGCGTCGTGGCGCCCCAGGCGATGCCGAGGGTCAGGAACACCGTCAGCGACGCGGCCATCGCCACCGCCATCACGATCAGGTTCGTGCGGCGCTTGCGCTGCTTCTTCTTCCACTCCATCCGGGACTGGCCGTCGCGTCCCTCGACGAAGTCGAACGGGATGTCGGTGCCGAGCTCCGGCTCGCGGCGCTTGCCCAGCAGCCACGAGTACTTCTTGCGCCGGGCTTCTTCCTCGGCGGCGATCTCGTCGTGGACCGCGGAGAACCGCGCCAGCGTGGCGTCGATCTCCTTGATGTCGTTCTTGCGCTCCTCGCCCGTCTCGCCGGGCTCGTCGGCGTCCTCGAGGTCGTCGACGTCGTCCAGGTCATCGAAGTCGTCGAGGCCGTCGAGCTCGGCGGGCGCGACGATCGCCGTCTCCTCGGCGTCCGAGGCCGGCGGCGCCACGGGCCTGGCGATGGTGGTCTTGTCGTCCCGCTTGGGGCGCGCGACCATCGCGGTCTTCTCGGCCTGCGGCGGGCCCGCGGGCACGGCCGGGTGCTGGGTGGTGGCTTCCAGGTCCTCGTTCACCGGCGGCGGCACCGGGCGGCCCGCGGCAGGGCGCGGCGCGCGGCGCGGCGGCTTGGCAGGCGCGGGGGCGGCCTCGCCGGTCAGCGCCTGGGTTATTCGGGTCGGCTCGGCCGCGGGCGGCTCGGCGGGTGCGCCGTTGCGGGCGGGCGGCTGGCCGGGGGCTCCGCCGCGCATGGGCGGCTCGAGCGGAGCGACGTTGCCGACGGGCCGCTCCGGCACGCCGTTGCGGGCCGGGGGCTCTGCGGGGGCGCCGTTGCGACCCGGCCGTTCGACCGGTGCGCCGTTGCGTCCGGCGGGCGGCTCGGCGGGGGCGCCGTTGCGTCCGGCGGGCGGCTCGACCGGTGCGCCGTTGCGGCCGGCAGGAGGTTCTGCAGGGGCGCCGTTGCGCGTCGGGAGGTCGGCTGGGGCGCCGTTGCGCGCGGCGGCTCCGCCGGCGAACGCTGCGGCGGCACCGCCGAGGTTCGGGCGAGCGCGGCCCGGAGGGCCGTCGGCGGGCCGCGCGGGGCCCTCAGAGCGCGCGCGGCGGCGGCCCTGGCGGGGCTCGCCGTTCGTGGCCTGGGGGGCGTGGGAGCCCGCCGCAGGCGGCGCCCAGCCGGGCGGCGGCGTGGCGGGCGGGGTGCCGGGGTTCGGCGGCGGCGCGGGACGGGAGCGGCGTGACGCGCCCTCCGGCGCGGTCCAGCCGCGCGGGTCCGACTGCTCCGCCGGGCCCGGCGGGATGTTCTGGGGCGGTCGCGCGGCGCGGCGCGGTTTCGACGCCTGCGGCGGCTGCGGTGCCTGGGGTGCTTGCGGGAGTTCCGGCTCGGCGGCGCGCCGGTGGTTGGAGCCGTTGCCCGGGGCCTTGCCGTGCTTGGAGAGCAGGTCGATGACGCGGGTGCCACCCGTGCCGTCGTCGCTCAATGCGCGCCTGCGTCGACCGGTCGAAGCGGCGGTGGCGTTGTCGGCGACGTCCTCGTCGGGGCGGGAACGCCGGTGCCCGAATTCGCCATGCCGGGGGTCTTGCGGCACGCGTTTTCCCTCCCACCTGCGAAAGCCAACGGTCTGCGACTACTGCCGACGCGCTCGATACCCCCCGACGTGTATCGGTCGGCGCCTACGAGATAGTACGGCCGATCGCCCGAATTGACGATAGTGGGCGACAATTTCTTCACAATCAGTGCACGATCATGCCCTGGACCTCGTCGAATACGGCCAACTGTGCTATGCAGGTTGACCGGGGTAAACGTTTCTCGAATACACCCTGTGCTTTTGCGTGATCGCGATCAGTAACCGGCGACCCGCCGAGCCGCGGCGCCGCGCCGTCCCGCCGCAATTCCGGCCAAACGGACTTCCGCTCCGGTCCGGTACGCGACCGCGTTGCGCCCCGACTGCTTCGCGGCGTAGAGCAGAGCATCCGCGCTGAGCAGCTGCTGTTCGGCCGACACCGGCGCGGAATCGGCCGTGGTGTGCTCGTGCGCCACGCCGGCGCTGACCGTCACCCGCAGCCCAGGTGCCATCTGCGCCCACGGGAACCGCTCCACCCGGGAGCGGGCTGTTTCGCACACCGCGACGGCCGCCGCGGGTTCGATGTTCGGCAGCACCAGGACGAACTCCTCGCCGCCGTAGCGGGCGCAGAACGCTCCGGTCGGCAGCACCTCCTGCAGCAGGTCCACGACGCGCTGCAGCACCCGGTCACCGAGCAGGTGCCCGTAGGTGTCGTTGACCTGCTTGAACCAGTCCAGGTCGACCAGCGCCACGGCCAGTCCGTGGTCGGTGCCGACGTGGTCGGCCAGCAGGTCGGCCAGTCGTTCGTCGAGGTAGCGGCGGTTGTAGCTGGCGGTCAGGCTGTCCCGCAGGCTCTGCTCGCGGGCCTCGGCGTGCTCGCGGCGCAGCCGGTTGACCTCGTGCCGCAGCTGCTCCGGCACCCGTGGTGCGTCCGCGGTGGACTTCAGGTCCAGCGCCGACCGCAGGTGGTGGTACGCCTGCCGCCACTGGCCGCGCGACGCGAGCAGGTTCGCGATCGATTCGTGCAGCTCGGCCATCCCGGTCCCGTTGGCCAGGTCCTGCCGGGAGCGCCTGCCAGGAGGCAGCACGGTGGGCGGATCGTCGTCACGCAGTGGCTCCGGCCCGGAGAAACCGTTGCGCAGCCCGGTCATCGCACTCACCTCCCGTCCGTGGTGTCGTCGGGTGGGACGGATCGCTTGAGCTGCTCTGACTCGCGCACCGCCCTAATTCGCTCGACCGGCTGACCCTGGCCTGGTCCGAATTGGCGAGCGCCGCGTGAATCTGCAGCTGCCTTGGATGTGTACCGGGCGGAGGGGTGTGTGTGGAAGCGAAACGGATCGGACCCACCCGCACGGACGAGCAGACCAGTGTGTGTTTCTGATCACCACATCGCAAGTTCATCGGTTTCGCCCGTCCTTCGCGTTACAGCGCTTGAGCGCGCAACAATTATCAGCTTGGACAAGGCGCGAATCCGTGCATTCGGCCGTCCATCAGCACCAGGTGTTGCGAACCGATCTGGTGGCCGGTGGTGCTGCCCGCCGACCTGGTGGTCACCTCGACTCCGACGACCCAGATCTCGCCGCGCGGCTTGGCGCCGTCCGGGGCGAAACCCGGGTCCGGCCGCAGCGTCGACAATGCCGGGTCGAGTTCGACCGTGATCGTTCCGAGATCGCAGGTCTGGTCCTGGAAATCGGGGTGTTGCGTGCGGCGGAAGAACTCCTGTTGCGCTCGGGGTCCTTGCGCCGCGGCGGAGTTGTTCTCCGCGAAGTACTGCTCGGACAGTCGCAGCGACTCGGATTCGGTTGGCGGCTGGGCACATCCGGCCGCGAAAAGCAGCGCCGACACGCCGACGAGGAAAACCGATCGGTGGCGAATTCGGCGCGCCGCAACGGAATCGCGGGTCGTGGTGCGCTGCGCGGCCACTCAGCCGCCGCTGCTGTCGATCTCCGCGCCGACCGGCACGGTGGCGTCCTCCGGGTCGTCCAGCCAGCCCTCCGGGAGCACGACCTTGCCCGCCGATCCCTGGCGGCCGCGCGGGCCCTCGCCGTCGGCCGGGAACGGCACGTCCGGGTCGAGCCCGGCGAGCAGGTCGTCGAGCTGGGCGAGGCCGGACACCAGGCCGAACTGGTGGCGCAGATCGGAGCCGACGGGGAAACCGCGCAGGTACTGCGCCATGTGCTTGCGCAGGTCGCGCAGGCCCTTCTCCTCGCCCATGTGGTCGGCGAGCAGCTCGGCGTGCCGCCGGAGCACGGCGGCGACCTCGCCCAGCTTCGGCCCGGGCGGGATCGGCCGGCCGGCGAACGCGGCCTGCAGGTCGCGGAACAGCCACGGTCGGCCGAGGCAGCCGCGGCCGACCACCACGCCGTCGCAGCCCGTCTCGGCCATCATCCGGAGCGCGTCGTCGGCGCTGAAGATGTCGCCGTTGCCCAGCACCGGGATCGTCCTGACGTGCTCCTTGAGCCGCGCGATGGCGGTCCAGTCGGCGGTGCCGGAGTAGCGCTGGGCCGCGGTGCGGCCGTGCAGCGCGACGGCCGCGGCGCCGTTCTCCTCGGCGAGGCGGCCCGCGTCGAGGTAGGTGATGTGGTCGTCGTCGATGCCGATGCGGAACTTCACCGTCACCGGGACGCCCGCCGGTTCCGCGGCGCGGACCGCGGCCGAGACGATCTCGGCGAACAGCCGCCGCTTGTACGGCAGGGCGGAACCGCCGCCCTTGCGGGTGACCTTCGGCACGGGGCAGCCGAAGTTCATGTCGACGTGGTCGGCGAGGTTCTCGTCGACGATCATCTGCACGGCCTTGCCCATGGTCACCGGGTCGACGCCGTAGAGCTGCATGGAGCGGGGGTGCTCGTCCGCGTCGAACGTGATCATCTCGAGCGTCTTCGGATGCCGTTCGACCAGCGCGCGGCTGGTGATCATCTCGCAGACGTACAGCCCGGCGCCGTACTCCCGGCAGAGCCGCCGGAAGGCGACGTTGGTGATGCCGGCCATCGGCGCGAGCACCACCGGCGGATCGACCTCGTAAGGGCCGATCTTGAGGGCGGGCTTGCTCAGCGTCGCGGTCATCGCACCATTGTCGCTGATGCCGGTTCCTGATCAGTCGAGACCTGCGTCGTGGGCGGCGGCTGAAACCTGTGGTTGCGGACCGCCGCGCCGCGTCGGGGAGTTCGGGGTTCATCCCGCGGGTGATCGCCCGATCATTCGCGGCCCTGGCCGGAAGCGGTCAGTTGCCCGCACCGGGCCGTCCGGCGGTTCACGCTGTCGAACATGGCGGATCCCCACTGCATTCACATGAAGCCCGAGGACTTCGAGCACCTGTCCCGGGTGCTCACCGCGGTCGGCGAGGACGTGCAGACCGGGTGGAACCGGCACCGGGCGGCGATCGAGGCGAGCGAGTCGCGCATCGGCCGCGATCCGCTGGGGAGTGCGTTCCGGAGCGAGTACGGCCCGGCCCGGGAATCCGTTCTCGCGCTGGCAGATCCGTTGCCGGGGCGGTGGCTGACGCAGGGGAAGAACGGCACGGACGCGGTGGCGCTCTACTTCCTCGCCCAACAGGACGCCGCCGGCTGCTTTCCTCGATAGGAGGCATCGTGTTCATCCCGGAACCGGCCGATCCGAACGGACTCTGGAACGCCGTGAAATCGACGGATGCCGAGTTCTGGTGGTGGCCCGAAACCGACCAGGACCGCATGCGCGACCTCGCCGGATCCTGGCGCGACGCCTCGCTGGCGTTCACCACGCCGCCCGTCCATTCCGGCGAGTTCGGCGAAGCGTGGCCGGACTCGGCGGGGCAGGTGTTCGCCACGGATGTCGGCCGCATCGTTGCCGCGACCGGTGTGGTGCGGCTGAGTTGCGTGCAGCAGAGCAACCACGTCACCTCGTTCGCGAACATCGTCGAGGACACCAAGAACAAGATCAGCCAACTCATCTGGAGCAACAGCGAAGCGTACGGAGCGCTTCCGAAGATGCGGGAGCGGCTCGGCTCGTTCGCTGCGCACGTGGCCATCAAGGTCCGGGAGATCATGACGGACGCCACCCAGGCCGTCGAGAACCTCGATTCCGGTGTGACCAGCCAGCGCAAACCCGGGGACGCGTTCGGGGAGTTCGGCGACATCGTGGAGTACATGACCGACGAGATGGTCGACAACTCCAAGGATTCCAGGGTTCTCGACCTGCAGGGGATGAACCGGATCGGGAATGTTCTGCCGGGCCTTAAGGCGGCAGCCCTACTGGAATGGGCCTACCTGGTGCGGCCTGATGGGGAATGGGACCACAAGTCGAGAATCCTCACCAGGACCGTCGAGGACAACACGTACACGCCCATTCCCGGGGTGCCCGGCGAGATCCGGTACGACACGTGGTCGAACATCCACTACGGCTACGTCGGGTTGGAGGCGGGGTTCAGCGAGGACGAGCTGCACGCCGGCGCGAACGTCGCCGACTACGGCACGCAGGACCGGACCGACCCGACGGACCAGGCCGCGGTGCAGTTCGGCATCGACCTGCACGAGAAGTACGGGCCGGAGGAGCTCACGCCCGAAATCGTGCAGCAGGAGATCGTCGCGAACTACGACGACCTGGTCCGGTCCGGCGTGATCCGTCCGATGTGACCCTGATCAGCGGATCTGGCGGTACTGCTGGGCATTGTCGCGGTCGCGGAGCACCACGCCCGCCGCCTGGAGCTGGTCGGCCAGGTCCGCCGCCGCGCCCGCTTGCTTGTCGGTCAGCGCCCGGGCGCGGGCGCGCAGCAGCCCGTTGGCGTGCTCGTCGAGGCCCGGCTGCCCGTCCGTCCAGCGCTGGAACTCCTGCTCGTGCGGATCGCTCATGCCCGCCCACGGGTAGCCGAAGCGTTCGAAGGTGGTGCGCACGGCGGTCTTGGCGAGGTCGGAGGCCTGGTGGCGGGCGATCTGCTTCGTCCGCGCGTCGAGGAACACCAGTTCCTTGCCGTCCAGGAACACCGAGCCGATCGCATCGCGCGGGATGTGGCGGTCGGCCCCGTCCTGCCGCAGGCCGACGCACGCCGAGTTGACCGTCAGCACCAGGGTTTCCTTCTGCGCCGTGCTCGCCAGCCAGGCGCCGATCAGGAGGCCGACGAGGGTGAGGACGGGCACCGCCCAGACGGTCGGCAGGGCGGCGGCCAGCCGCAGCGGGCCGGGCGCATCGCCCACGGCGTCGACGATCCACTCCACGACCGGTTTGACGAGGAACCCCAGGCCGAAGCCCGCGGCGCCGCAGCCGATTCCGAGCAGCCACAGCACGGCGTTGGACATGCGGAGGGTCACGGAGGTTTCGGTGGTGGTCATGCGGGTTCTCCAGCGAGTTCGCACGGGTGGGAGAGCAACTTCGCGACGATCCGGCGCAGCATCGGCCGCGGGTCGCGGTCGGGGTCGGCGTTGACGAAGGCGCCGTCGATGACGACCTCGATCGCCTCCGCCGTCTCATCCGGATCCAGTGCCGGATCGATGGCTCCGGTGCGGATGCCGCGCTCGACGAGTTCCGCGAACCCCGCGCGCAAGATCGCCGCGTTCTGGCCGATGACCTGCGCCAACTCGGGGTCCTTGCCGGCCTGCCGCAGGATTTCGACGAGGAGGCCGGGGGCGATCGGATCCATCGCCTCGACCGCCAGCTCGTCCACCATCGTCAGGATCGACGCCACCGGGTCCTCGCCCGCGGTGCACCGCCGCACCAGCTCGCGGGACGCGGGCAGGTCCTGTTCGAACACCGAGCGGAACACGGCGCGCTTGTCGGCGAAGTAGTAGAAGACGCTCCCCGAGCTGACGCCCGCGGCCTTCGCGATCTCCGCCGCGGACGTGTTCTCGAAGCCCCGCTCCGCGAACAACGTCGCGGCCGCCTGCGTGATCGCCTTGCGCCGCGCTGCGGAGCGTTCCGGGTCGACTGTTCGTGCCATGCCACCAGGCTAGCAAATTAACTGAGTGGTCAGTTAAAGAATCGGGCCGGAAGAGGGGCGCCTCCGGCCGGATGGCCGCCAGGCGCCCCGCTGCCTACCCTCTCGTATCGCGGAATCCTGGTTCTGTTTCTGCAATTTCAATGGAAATCGGACCTTCGATTTCCATTGAAATTGGGCTCTTGTGACTGGTCCGTGGGTGTTCAGGCGCGTCCGGGGAGGGTTGGGGGCTGGCCGCCGAGGGCGAGCATGGCCAGGGCGATGAGTGCT
>NZ_JBWKKH010000061.1:0-31607 GCF_056431645.1 Saccharopolyspora sp. NPDC045839 | reverse complement strand
GCTGGCGCACACTCAAACGCATCACCGCCAGCCCACGCAAAATCACCACGATCGTCCGCGCCGCACTCACCCTCACCCACCACGAACACACCAAAGCCCACTGAGATCACCTCAATGGAAACTGGAGATCCAATTTCAATGGAAATTGCGGGAGTTATCCACAGGTGTCGGCGTGTCGTGGACCGACACGCCGTCCGGCCGCAAGTTCCATTGAAATCGAAGGTCTGATTTCCATTGAAATTGCGGCCGGACGGTCCACCGGTGTCAGTGATCAGTAGTTGGACTCGTAGAGGCGGTTGATCTCGGCGTGCAGGTCGGCATCGGTCTTGACCGCCGTGCCGTCGATGGTGTGCACCTGGGTCATCAGCCGGACGCTCGACGCCAGCCACACGCCGTCGCTTTCGAACAGCGCCGATACCGGGAACTTCGCCACCTCGGTCTTCCAGCCCGCCTTCTCCGCGGCGCGGAACAGCGCGCCCTGGGTGGTGCCCTTGAGGATGCCCGAGCTGGGCGGCGTGGTCAGCAGCGTGCGGCCCTGTGCGAGCACGACCGTCGAGGTCGGCCCCTCCAGCACCGAACCGTCGGTGGCGGTGAAGATCACCTCGTCCGCGCCGCGCGACTCGGCCTCCCGCATCGCGGCCATGTTCACCGCGTACGACAGGGTCTTCGCGGACAGCAGCAGCCAGGGCGCGCGGTCCATCAGGTCCGGCGCGTAGCCCCGCTCCAGCGTCACCGCCGCGACACCCTCGGCGCGCTTGCGCAGCGTGTCGGGGCCGATCCGCATGCCCATCGCGAAGCCGTTGGGGGTGCCGTCGCCGCCATCGACACCGCGGGTGCACACGAGCTTCAGCGCCATCTGCGGGTCGGTGTCCCACGGCCAGTTGTCGATGACCGTCTGCACGACGCGCTCCCACGCGGCGCGCTCGGGCAGCGGCATCTGCATCAGGCCGGCGGAGCGCTCCAGCCGGTCGAGGTGTGGCCCGAGTTCCCTCGGCTTCCGGTCGGCGACCAGGATCGTCTCGAAGATGCCGTCGCCGCGCATCACGCCGAGGTCGTCGGCGCGGAACAGCGGCGCCTCCGGATCAACGAGGGTCCCGTCCAAAAGTGCCAGTACGCGCATGCCGGAAGCCTAGAACCTCCACGCCGACGACAACGGCCGCCCCGCGCCACGCGGCCGGCAGCATCACCCGCCCCGCTCAACGAGCCGATCCGAGCATTCCGGCGCGGAGTTACGATCGAAGGAACTTCAAGCGCGCCGAGCACAGGAGCGGGCATTGAGCGACCAGGGATCGCTGCGCAGCACCTTGCACCAACGCGGCATGCGGATGACACCGCAGCGCCAGCTGGTGCTGGACGCGGTGCGCGAGCTCGGGCACGCGACGCCGGAGCAGGTCTGCCGGCGCGTGCAGGGCACCGCATCGACGGTCAACATCACGACGATCTACCGCGCCCTGGACCTGCTCGAGGAGCTGGGCCTGGTGCGGCACACGCACCTGGGGCACGGCGCGCCGACCTACTCCGTCGAGGAGCACGAGCACGTCCACCTGGCGTGCCACCGCTGCGGGACCATCGATGAGATCTCGACGGAGCTGCTGGACGACCTGTGCCGCGCCCTGCTCGCCCGGTTCGGGTTCGCCCTGGACGCCACCCACCTGGCCCTGTCCGGCACGTGCCGGAACTGCCGCAACGCCGACGCCGCCGAGGAGCGCCGATGAGCTCACCCCTGTTGGATCTGCCGGGTGCGGTGCCCGCGCCGGACGATGCGGTGGACGCCGGTGTGCCCTGGCACTTCGGCGACCCGTTCGCCGAGCAGCGGTCGGCGACCCGCTCCGCGGTGCTGGTGGACCGCTCGCACCGGCAGGTCATCGCGGTGCCCGGCGAAGAGCGGCTGAGCTGGCTGCACCTGGTGCTCTCGCAGCACCTGACGGAGCTGCCGGACGGGCAGGGCACCGAGGCGCTGGTGCTGGACAGCCAGGGCCGCGTCGACTGCCACGTGCTCGTCGCGCACCACGACGAGGTCGTCTACCTGGACGCCGATGCCGGGGCCCAGGCCACCAGCGCCTTACCGACGATGGGCGTGGACGGCAGGCAGTCGCTGCTGGAGTACCTCGACGCCATGCGCTTCTGGTCCAAAGTAGAGCCTCGGGACGCCGGCGAGGAGTTCGCGGTGCTGACCGCCGTCGGCCCGGACGCGGGCGGCATCCTCGCCCAGTTCGCGCCGGTGCCGTCGAAGCCGTACGAGGTGAAACCCCTGCCCGGCGGCGGCTTCAGCCGGTTCGTGCCGTTCCGCGCGCTGCCCACCATCGACCTCGTGGTGCCGCGCGCGTCGCTGGTGGAGTGGTGGACGAAGCTGACCGACGCCGGCATCCGGCCTTCCGGCACGCTCGCCTTCGAGGCCCTGCGGGTGGAGGCGCTGCGGCCGCGGGTCGGGCTGGACACCGACGAGCGCGCGATCCCGCACGAGCTCGGCTGGGTGCACGTGGCGGCGCACGTGGCCAAGGGCTGCTACCGCGGTCAGGAGACCGTCGCCAAGGTGCACAACGTCGGCAAGCCGCCGCGGCGGATGGTGCTGCTGCACCTCGACGGTTCGGCGGAGATCCTGCCGGAGACCGGTGATCCGGTGTGGCTCGGCGAGCGCAAGGTCGGCCGGGTGGGCAGCGTGGTGCAGCACCACGAGCTCGGACCGGTGGCGCTGGCGCTGCTCAAGCGGTCGGCGCCGGTGGACGGCGAGCTGGTCGCCGGCGATCCGGAGCAGGATCGCGCGGTGGCGGCCGCGGTGGATCCGGACTCGGTGCCGCCGGACACCGGCGAGCCGCCGGGACGGATCGCGGCCCAGGGGCTGCGCGGCCGGTAGTTGACGAGGCGGGTATGTCTGGAGGCGCCACCCCACGCGTGATCCAACGCGGCGGGGGAGCACCGTTGTTGCAACAACATCGCCAGAACTGTTGGCGAACTGCACAGAATTGCCGGAGGATGGCCACGTGATCGAAGTCCGCCCGGGTGGACGGCGCCGAATCGACAGGGTCCTGGCCCCGGACTACACCAGCGAAATCGAACAGCGCACGCTCGGCGAGGTACGTGCGTTGCGGGACGAGGCGGCGCAGGAGGAAACGGATCTCTCCTACCTGCGCCGGGTTCTGCACGCGCGGATCGACATCGTGCGCGCCGAGCAGCGGCGGCGCAGCGAGGGCGGATCCGCCTCGGTCGTCGAGCAGCTGGTGAACATCCTGTCGGACAACGCCGTCGGGCCGGCGGCCGGTTCCGGCCGCTACCAGACGACCGAGCCGTCGCGGGCCGAGGCGCACCGCAGGCACGTCGAGGCGCTGATCTCCGATGTCGACCTCTCGGACGTGATGTCGTTGTCGGAGGCCAAGCTCGACCAGGCCCTCGGCGCCTACACCGGAGAAGAGGACTCGGTGTCCCAGCGCCGCCGGGAGGTGCAGGGCGTGGTGGACCGGTTGAACGCGGAGATCGCCCGCCGCTACCGCGAGGGCGCGGCATCCGTGGACGACCGGCTCGCGGAGGAACGCGACCGGCCCTGACCGCCGAACGGCGTCCTAAGTAGACGCTCGAAACGCAGCTCGTGAGAGTTCGATCCGGTAAGAACCGGATCGAACTCTCACGAGTTTTTTTCTTCCCAACTGCACTTTCCCCGGAGTACGCTCACATATTGGTACTGATCTCCCATATTTTGAGATGGATGTCATGAGTGCGCAGCCGGACACCTACACCCACGGACACCACGAGAGCGTGCTGCGGTCGCACCGCTGGCGGACCGCCGAGAACTCCGCCGCCTACCTGATCCCGCACCTGCGGCCGGGCACCCGCGTGCTCGACATCGGCTGCGGGCCGGGCACCATCACGCTGGACTTCGCCGCCCTGGTCGGCCCCGGCGAGGTGCTGGGCATCGACAACGTCGACGAGCCGCTGGAGATCGCCCGCGCCGGAGCCGCCGAACGCGGCCTGGACAACATCGCCTTCGCCAACGCCGACGTCTACCACCTGCCCTACGCCGACGACTCCTTCGACGTCGTGCACGCCCACCAGGTGCTGCAGCACCTGACCGATCCGCCTGCCGCGCTTCGGGAAATGCGGCGCGTGTGCAAGCCGGGCGGCGTCGTGGCGGCCCGCGACGCGGACTACGGCGGCATGCGCTGGTCGCCGGACAACCCGGGCCTGGACCGCTGGCTGGAGCTGTACCGGCAGGTGGCGCAGAGCAACCAGGCCTTCCCCGACGGCGGCCGGTACCTCAAGGCCTGGGCACTGGAGGCGGGCTTCGAGGACATCACGTGCACGGCGTCGGCGTGGTGCTTCGCAGCGCCCGAAGAGCGCTCCTGGTGGGGCAACCTGTGGGCGGACCGCATCCGCCGGTCGTCCTTCGCCGAACAGGCCCTCACCCACGGCCTGACGACGCGCGGGGAACTGGAGGAACTGGCGGCGGCCTGGCACACCTGGATCGCCGCCGAGGACGGCTGGTTCGCCGTCCTGAACGGCGAGATCACCTGCCGCCCCTGACCTCCGGCCGTGAGCGTTTGGGGTGCTCTAGCGCCCCAAAGCGCTCACGGACCCGCTAGGGCCGCCGAGAGGGAGGCGCGTGGTGCGTTCGTCGTCAGTTGTGGCGTTCGCGGGCCGCGAATTCCGCCCAGAAGTCCCGCAGGGTCTCGTAGTGGGTCGCGACGTCTTCGGCGTCGTCGGCTTCCATCGCGTCGACGATCGCGTGCACGTCCTCCGCCGACGTGTCCGCGTCCAGGTCGCTGGACGTCATCAGCTGCACCAGGCCGCCGTAGTCCAGCTCCACCGCCGAGTGCGGGTGGAAGCGCTCCAGCCAGCGGCCGGTCTCCCGCAGGATCCGCGTCGGCCCTTCCTCGCCGATGGACTTCCGGCCGATCGAGTGCGCCCGGGCGACCCGGCGCCGCGCGTCGGCCATCGCCGCCCGCCAGCACACCCGGCGCCGGCCCGGCTCGGTGAACACGCAGCGCTCCGCCGGATCGATCAGCACGAACCACGGCAGCGGGACGGTCCAGGTGGACGACAGCACGTGCACCCCGCCGCCCGCGAGCTCGCTGACCACCGCGGTGGCGCGCACCTTGGCCTTCTCCGCGGGCACCTGCAGCACCGCGGTCTGCAGCGGGACCTCCGCATCGCCCAGGAAGCCGACCAGCGCCGCGGCGGACCGCCCGCGCAGGTCCAGCGGGCAGACCAGCGGGCCCGGCCCCACTGTGGCCGACGGCGCGCTCGGCACGTCCGCCGGATCGAGCACCAGCACGTCGCCGACGCCCGTGACCGCGCCGTCAGCGGTCTCGCCGGGCAGCAGCCGGGGCGGCGAGGCGAGCTGGCTGCGCAGCCAGACGTCCTGCTCCCGCAGCCCGGCGTCGAACGGGTCGACCGGCCCCTGCTCCACGGCCGCCTCGAGCTCCTCGCGCAGCGGCGAGTCGAAGGCCGACAGGGGCTCGTACACCCTCAGGTAGGCGACGAACGGCTCTGGCACAGCGAGCATCGTGTCATGCGTCCCGGGACCGCCTGCGGCTGGCTCTCCGGGCAGCGAAAACAGGTGCGGGAAGGGCCCTCGGAGGAGGAGAGTTCGACGTCACCCAAGACACGGGCACTCAGTCATGGCACCACGTCGCGTTGAACCGCCTCGACACGGTACGGTAGTTACAGGAAAAGTTGTCGAGATCATGCGGGGCCGACATTCCCCTGTCCGCCCCGCAACCCTGTGCGAGGGGGTCGAGCCATGGGGCGCGGCCGGGCTAAGGCCAAGCAGACGAAGGTGGCCCGCGAGCTGAAGTACAGTTCCCCGTCCATGGACATAGAGGCGTTGCAGCGCGAGCTGTCCGTCTCGGAGTCCGGCGAGTGGTCCCGTGAGGACCGCGATGACTCGCGCGACGATGGGTACGACGACTACGACTACGACCGACGTTGAAGCACTTCTCCACGGGGACAGCGGTTGAACGCTGTTCGCTCGATGGTGAGGTACGTCGGAGTCGTTCGTCTGACCCGATGTCAAGGAGCGGGTGGGGTTGACGAGTTCGCAAGTCCCACATAGGAGGAGCACCGCGAGTGGCGTTGCCGGGTTCACCGGCGACGCCACTCACGTCTGTGTGCTGCCGTCCGAAAAGGCCTGAGCGAGAAGGCGAACGCGCGCGCGGAAGTCCGGCGGGCAAGACGAAGCCGACGCGCGCGGGCCGCCTCTCGGCGGGTGGCGCTGCTGGGCTCCAGCCGAACGGTATTCCCAGCAGGCGATAGTTGGAGCCCGGGGGCACACGCGCACGCCGGCAATCGGTTCAACGACCGAAACCCCATCGGGATTCCCGGCCGCGATCACACGTTTCGGGCGCGGCCCGGGACAGAACCCGAACCGCGCCCGGCGTCAGTTCCGCTACCCGCACCGCGGGCGAGGTGAGTCGGAAGCAGGCTTTGTCAGAAGCGCGGGTGGTTGCCGCGGAGGATCACTCGGTCTTCTTCGTTCGTTCCCTCGACGGTCGGCTGCTTGGCGATCTCGCCGAGGACCCAGGCGGGCACGTGGCGGGCCGTGAGCACCGCGAGGGCGCGGTCCACGTCCTCGGCCGTCACCACCGCGACCATACCGATGCCCATGTTGAAGGTGCGTTCCATCTCGTCGGCCTCGACCCGGCCGCGCTGGGCGATCAGCCGGAACACCGGGGCCGGCGTCCAGCTGCCACGGTCCAGCACCGCGGTCAGCCCCGACGGGATCACCCGCGCCAGGTTCTGCGCCAGCCCGCCGCCGGTGACGTGCGCGAACGTCCGCACGCCCGCCTCCGCCGCCAGCGCCATGCAGTCCTTGGCGTAGATCCGGGTCGGTTCCAGCAGTTCCTCGCCGAGCGTCCGGCCGAACTCCTCGACGTGGCCCTCCAGCGGCATCCGGGCGATGTCCAGCAGCACGTGCCGGGCCAGCGAGAAGCCGTTGGAGTGCAGGCCCGAGGAGCCCATCGCGATCACCACGTCGCCCGGGCGGACCTTGTCCGGGCCGAGCATCGCGTCCGCCTCGACCACGCCGACGCCGGTGGCCGAGATGTCGTACTCGCCGGGCGCCATCATGCCGGGGTGCTCGGCGGTCTCCCCGCCCAGCAGCGCGCAGCCGGCCTGCACGCAGCCCTCCGAGATGCCCTTGACCAGGTCGGCGATGCGGTCCGGCACGACCTTGCCGACCGCGATGTAGTCCTGCAGGAACAGCGGCTCGGCGCCGCACACCACCAGGTCGTCCACCACCATCGCGACCAGGTCGATGCCGACCGTGTCGTGCACGTCCATGGCCTGCGCGACGGCCAGCTTGGTGCCCACGCCGTCCGTGGAGGAGGCCAGCACCGGCTCCTTCCAGCGGTCGAGCTTGAGCTGGAACAGCCCGGCGAAGCCGCCGAGCGAGCCGATCACCTCCGGCCGGGTCGCGCGCTTCGCCCACGGGCGCATCTTCTCGACCGCCTCGTCACCGGCCTCGATGCTCACGCCCGCGGCGGCGTAGGTGGCTTTCGGACTACCGGTCTGGGCAGACCCTGCGAGCAGGTCTTCGGACACGACTGGCTCCACATCTTGGTGCGAGTTTCGGTTCGCCGGACGCGCATGTGTAGCACGGACAACGCTACGCGCCGATGGCGAACCCGGGTGCGGGAACGGTGCGATTCTCAGGGCCGCTGCAGCGCGTCGGCCGCGCCGTAGCTGCTCGGCAGCACCGGTTCGGCCGGCCCTGCGACACCGCGTTCGGCCTGGCTGAGGCCCTCCAGCAGGTACTTGCCGATCCGGGCGTCCTCCGGCAGCGGGATCGGGTAGTCGCCGTCGAAGCAGGCCGCGCACAGCCGGGTGCGGGGCTGCTCGGTGGCGGCGACGAGCCCGTCCAGCGAGACGTGGCCGAGGCTGTCCGCGCCGATGGAGCGGCGCACCCCGTCCATGTCCAGGCCGTTGGCGACCAGTTCGGCGCGGGAGGCGAAGTCGATGCCGTAGAAGCACGGCCACTTCACCGGCGGCGAAGCGATCCGGACGTGCACCTCGATCGCGCCGGCCTCGCGGAGCATCCGGACCAGGGCGCGCTGGGTGTTGCCGCGGACGATCGAGTCGTCCACCACGACCAGCCGCTTGCCGCGGATCACCTCGCGCAGCGGGTTCAGCTTGAGCCGGATGCCGAGCTGGCGGATGGTCTGCGACGGCTGGATGAAGGTCCGGCCGACGTAGGAGTTCTTCACCAGGCCGTTGCCATAGGGGATGCCGGAGGCCTGCGCGTAGCCGATCGCGGCGGGCGTGCCGGACTCGGGCACCGGGATCACGAGGTCGGCGTCGACCGGGTGCTCCTTGGCCAGCCGGCGGCCGATCTCGACGCGGGTGCCGTGCACCGAGCGGCCGGCGATCGTGGTGTCGGGGCGGGCCAGGTAGACGTACTCGAAGATGCAGCCCTTCGGCTTCGGGCTGGCGAAGTGCTGGGAGCGCAGCCCGTCCCCGTCGATGGCGAGCAGTTCGCCGGGCTCGACCTCGCGGACGAACGACGCGCCGACGATGTCCAGCGCGGCCGTCTCGCTGGCCACCACCCAGCCGCGTTCCAGCCGGCCGAGCACCAGCGGGCGGACGCCCTGCGGGTCGCGCGCCGCGTAGAGCGTCTGCTCGTCGCAGAAGACCATCGAGAACGCGCCGCGGACCGTCGGGAACAGCTCCATCGCTGCCTGTTCGAGACCCTTGTCCACGGCGAGCGCGGCCAGCAGGCCGGTCACCAGGTCGGAGTCGCTGGTGGCCCGCTCGCAGCCGTTGGCCGGCGAGGACGTGTTGGCCGTGGTGCCGACGCCCTCGGCGACGACCCGTTCCAGCAGCTCGGCGGTGTTGACCAGGTTCCCGTTGTGACCCAGGGCCAGGCCGTTGCCGGTGGCCGTGGTGCGGAAGGTCGGCTGGGCGTTCTCCCAGCTGCCGCCGCCGGTCGTCGAGTACCGGGCGTGCCCGACGGCGACGTGGCCGCGCAGCGACGCCAGGGTCTGTTCGGTGAAGACCTGGCTGACCAGGCCGAGATCCTTGTAGACGAGCACCTGCGAGCCGTCGCCGACGGCGATGCCGGCGGCCTCCTGCCCACGGTGCTGGAGGGCGAAGATCCCGTAGAAGCTGAGCTTGGCTACTTCTTCGCCGGGTGCCCAGACGCCGAAGACGCCGCATTCCTCGCGGGGGATGTCGCGTTCGAGGCTGGAGAGGTCCGTTGGGGTACTTGCGTTTGCCGGTTCGGGCCGGTCGGTGACCACCGAGAACTCCCTGAAGGACGAAGCCGGAGTTACACCTCAGTGTAAACAGGTGGCAACCGGCCCTACTCCGCCCCGATGCGTGTCCGCCATCTCATCCTCGGACCGGCCGTCGACGCGACGTGCAGGTTCGGTCACGGCTCGTCGATCCGGACCAGCGGAAGCCACTGCGAAACGTCCGAGCGGGAGCCGGAGGCGGTGAGCGCCCCGCGCTCCAGGGCGGCGGCCCAGTCGAGCCGCCCGGTCGCCAGCAGCAGCCAGGTGCGCGGGTCGGTCTCGACGACGTTGGGCGGCGTGCCGCGGGTGTGCCGCGGGCCGGTGACGCACTGCACTGCCGCGAACGGCGGCACCCGGACCTCGACGCTGTTGCCGGGCGCGACCTGCTCCAACGTCCGCAGGCTCAACCGCACGGCGGCGGCGAGCTCGGCGCGCGCCGGCTGCGCCGCCTCGCCGTCGAGCCAGGACCGAACGGCCAGCACGGCATCGCGCATTTCCCCGGGATCAACGGCACGGCGACTGGGCATGCCCAAAGCCTACGAACGCACCGGACACCGCCTCCGAGCACGTCTCGAACCGGTGGACACGCAATTTCAATGGAAATCGAAGGTCCGATTTCCATTGAAATTGCGGAAGTTGTCCACAGGCATCGGCGTGTCGGGGTGCGACACGCCGATGATCCGCAGTTTCAATTGAAACTGCGGATCACCCCGGGCTCAGAGCCAGCCGAGCTTGACCGCTTGCATGCCCGCCTGGAAGCGGGTTTCCACGCCCAGCCTCGAGATCAGCTCCCGCACCCGGCGATGCGCCGTGCGCGCGCTGAAGCCCATCAGCCTGCCGATCGTGTCGTCCGTGGCGCCGGAGGCGAGCAGCGACAGGATCCACCGCTCTTCCTCCGTCGGCTGGAGCTCGTGCCCCGACAGGTCCTGGTCCGCGGTGAACGGCGCCGCGAATCGCCACAGGTCTTCGAAGATCCTGGCGATCGCCGCCAGCATCGCCGAGCTGCGAACCACCACGGCGCTCTCCACCGAGGTCTCGCTCACCGTCAGCGGCAGCAGCGCGATCTCGTTGTCCACCATGATCAGCTTGGTCGGCGCCACGTGGATCACCCGCGCCTGCTCGCCCATCGCGACCAGCTTGGTGGTGATGTCCAGCTGCGGCGGGCGCGCCAGCGCGGACCGGTCGTAGAGCACTTGGTACTGGACGCCCTCGGCGAGCTTGCGCGATTCCAGCGAGTCCAGCGGACCCGTCGTCACGTACGGCGGCTTCGCCACGCCCTGGACCAGCTGCGTCGCGTTGCGCTGCAGCTCGTACGCGGCCCAGCCGACCCGCTTGGCCCCGTGCACGACCTGCAGCACGCCGCCGTTGCCCGACTGGGCCCGGGCGGCTCGCGTCACCGACGCGACCTGCGCCCGCACGGCCCGCTCGGTCAGCGGCTCGGTCGTGGCGGTGTCCCTGGTCGGCTCGTCCACCGCAGTCGGCGACTGCGTCAGCTCCTCGGTGTATCCGGGTAACACGGCACACCCCTCCTCGATGTGCCCCCAGCAGCACCGATTCGGCATCGGCACCGCGACGGACACTGAAACACCCCCGTGTTGGCAACGTATCCACCGGGAACGACCGCAGGAACCGACTTTCGCCGGATGCAGCGGATCGACCTTTGATTGACCCCTTTTGGCCGCACCCCTTGATCACCCGAATGGAGCAATTGGGCTCCCAGTCAATGGGAACCCCCCAGGCTCGACGTCAAGCGCGGACGGGCCCTTCCTGGCGATCCAGGAAGGGCCCGCGTGTCGCACTGCTACCGGATCAGAGGTCGCCGATCTGCAGCAGGTCGGTGATGGTGCCGTCCGGGGCGCTCTGGATCACGCCCTTCGAGGCCTGGCCCTGCAGCCCGGTGATGACGTCCGCGGGCTTCGCGTCCGGGTTGGCCTGCAGGAACAGCGCGCCGACGCCGGCCACGTGCGGGCTGGCCATCGAGGTGCCGCTCATCGTCTCGGTGCCACCGCCGGGCACGGTCGACACGATGTCCACGCCGGGGGCGTAGCCCTCGACGCTGGCGCCGAAGTTGGTGAACGAGGCGGAGCCGTCGGCGTTGTCCGAGGCCGCGGTGGTGAACACACCCTCCGCGCTGGCCGGGGACACGTTCTCGGCGTCCTGACTTTCATTACCGGCCGCCACCGCGAGGAAGACACCGCTGTTGACCAGGTTGGTCGCGGCCTCGTCCAGCGCCGGGTCCTTCGGGCCGCCCAGCGACATGTTCGCCACCGACGGGCCGGAGTGGTTCTGCGCGACCCAGTCGATGCCGGACACGACCTGCTCGGTGGTGCCGCTGCCCTGGTCGTCGAGCACCCGGACACCGACGAGCTTGGTGCCCTTGGCGACGCCGTAGGTGTCGCTGCCGATGGTGCCGGCGACGTGGGTGCCGTGGCCGTGCTTGTCGGAGCCGTCGCCACCGGTGGCGTCGAAGCCGATCTCGGCGCGCCCGCCGAAGTCGGGGTGCGACGGGTCGATGCCGGTGTCGATGATGTAGGCGGTGACGCCCTCACCGGTGCCCTTGGGGGCGTAGCTGTCGTCCAGCGGGAGCGCCGGCTGGTCGAGCCGGTCCAGGCCCCACGAGCCGACGGCTTCCTTTTTCGCCGGCTCGACCTGGACGCGGTAGCTCTGCGAGATGTTCTCGACCTTGCCGCTGGCGCGGACGGCCTCGAGCGCCTCGGGGCTCAGCTTCGCCGAGAACCCGTTGATCGCGGTGTTGTAGACGACGCGCGGCTGAACGCCGAGCTCTTCGGCGACGCCCTGCGCCGCGATGCCGTCCTTGAGGTTGACGATGTAGACGTCCGACTCCGCGCCCTGCACCTGTGCCTGCGGGTGCAGCGCCAGAGGCGCCAACTCGATCTGCGGCTGCGCGCCTGCCGGTGCTCCGGCGAACACGAGCGCCGCCGCGGCAACCCCTGCCCCGGTGCCGTAAAGCAGCTTCCTCATGTGTCCCCTCCTACGTTCATTCGCTCGGGTGGGGCCGAGCGAAAGGCGGTTCACGGCGGAACGTAACCAGGGAAAACACTCGTCCGGGTGATGTTGGCGATTTGTCGCCACACAATCGGGCGGTGGGGTGAACGAATTCCCAGCTCTGGGCGGACTACCGGGAATGAGCAGGTAAAACCGCACCCGCCGGGATTTCCGGCGGGTGCGGTGATTTGTTCCCTCAAGCCTGATTTGCGCGTTTTACGTAGCGGCTACCCAGCGTCGCAGGCGGAGGCGAACGGCCTCGACGTACTCGGGTTCGACCTCGGAGACCTCGTCGATCGACTCGGCGCCGTCGGGGGCGACGCCGTAGGTCATGCCGTAGTAGAGGTACAGCGCGCGCTCCTGCTCCAGCGGGAGATCGCCCTGCAGCAGGCTGACCCGGGGCGCGCGCCGGACCGCGTCCTTGTCGACCGCGATGGTGAGCGTGTCGCCGTCGAACGCCGCGCCCTCCAGCGGCGCGAAGCTCTCGTTCGTCCCGAAAAGTCCAGTTTGGACGGTGATCCAAGCGGGCTGCTCGGTGTCGTCGTCGATGAACAACTGGCCGACGATGCCGATCCGCTGGCCCTCCGGATCGAAGACCTCGCACCCGAACATCCGCAACGCTTCCCGCTGGCCGATCATCGCCGCCTCCTCCCCCTCGCCCTCCCACGGTCAGTCTGCGCCCGGAACGGTCGCGGCGGCACCTCGGAACGGCTGCATCTCCGACCGTCCACCGAGTACTCCGCCGGGGGCTGGCACCCTCGAAGGCGAGCCCCGGCACTCCCGCCGGGACCCGAACAGACCTACGGAGCTCCCGATGTCCCAGCCCGCCGACCGTCCCGCCCCGCCGATCAGCGCCGAAATGCGGGAGCACGCCAAGCAGAACCCCAACAGCTGGCTGTACATCGCCGATCCCGGCTACGCCGCCGACGGCGAGGAGGTCCCGCCGGAGGGCATCGTGGGCGCCTACCGCATCGACGCCGACGGCGAGATCGACGAGGACTTCCAGTTCAACGACAAGTACCAGCCGTCCGAGATGACGGCGAACCAGCTGGAACCGGCCAACGAGCTGGAACACGTGCTGGTGCGGATCGCCGCCGGCCAGCTGCCGGAGTCCGAGCTGCCCGCGGCGGTGCTCGACGGCGAGGTGCTGCTCTACGCGCCGAGCGCGGACGACCCGATGCTCTACACCGCGGAGTTGTCCGACGGCAGCCAGCTGGTGCCGGCCTGCACCTCGGCCGCCCGGGTTCCCGCGGACTGGCCCGGATTCCGCCGGGTGCCCGGGTCCGCGCTGCCGGACCTGCTCGGCGGTCTCGACCTGGGCCTGAACATGCACGACGCGATCCAGGCCGTGATCCCGAACCACGTCCTCACCGAGGCCGCCCAGAAACGGGACTGAGAACGGTGGCCGGAGCCGGGCGAGGTGCCTAGCCTCGGCAGTGTGACGGGCGATCAAGGACCAGGGCTCATCGAGGACTACGCCCTGCTGTCCGACCTCCGCACGGCCGCGCTGGTCGGCAAGGACGGCTCGATCGACTGGCTCTGCCTGCCTCGCTTCGACGCGCCGTCGTGCTTCGCGCGCCTGCTCGGCGACGGGCGGGACGGCCACTGGCAGATCGCGCCGACCGCGCCGGTGCACGAGGTCCGCCGCCGGTACCGGGACAACACCCTGGTGCTGGAGACGGAATTCCACACCGACGGCGGCGCGATCCGGTTGATCGACAGCATGCCGCCGCACGAGAAGAACCAGCACGACCAGCCCTGCCTGGTGCGGATCGTCGAAGGCATCGACGGCGAGGTGGACGTCAAGCTCCGCTGGGTGGTCCGCTTCGCCTACGGCGACGCGGTGCCTTGGGTGCGCCGGGTGCGCGAAACCGAGCCGGTGCTCGACGAGTACATCCTCGCCGTCGCCGGCCCGCACACCGCGGTGCTGCGCGGCGACGTCCTGCCGCAGCGCGTCGATCACGAGCGGGCGCACGAGGTGGTGCTCACGGTGCGCGCCGGGGAGCGGCTGTCCTGGGTGATGCAGTGGTCGCCGGACGCGCGGGACCTGCCCGCGCCGATGGATCCGGAGCAGGAAACCCAGGACAGCGAGGACTTCTGGCGGGAGTGGACCGGGAAGATCGACTACGACGGGCCGCACTCGGCCGCGGTGTACCGGTCGCTGGCGACCCTCAAGGCGCTGACCTACGCCCCGACCGGCGGCGTCATCGCCGCGCCGACCAGCTCGCTGCCGGAAGCCCTGCCGGGCAACCGGAACTGGGACTACCGCTACTGCTGGCTGCGCGACGCCACCTTCGTCCTGCTGGCGCTGGACAACTTCGGCTGCTCCGAGGAGGCCGCGGCGTGGCGCGACTGGCTGGTGCGCGCGGTCGCCGGCGATCCCGCGGACCTGCAGATCATGTACGGCGTCAACGGCGAGCGGCACGTGGTGGAGTGGGAGGCCGACTGGCTGCCCGGCTACCGCGGCACCGGGCCGGTGCGGATCGGCAACGCCGCCTTCCGGCAGACCCAGCTCGACGTCTACGGCGAGGTGCTGGACATGCTGCACCTGGCCCGCGAGCGCGGGCTGCCGGAGAACGAGGAGACCTGGGCGTTGCAGCGCGGCATGCTGCGGCACCTGGAGAAGATCTGGCAGCAGCCGGATCGCGGGCTGTGGGAGGTGCGCGGCCCGGACCGGCACTTCACGCATTCGCGGGTGATGGTCTGGGTGGCGTTCGACCGGGCCGTCCGCGCCGTGGAGGAGGACGGGCTGCCGGGGCCGGTTCAGCGGTGGCGGACGATCCGCGACACGGTGCGCGCGGAGGTCCTGGAGCGGGGCTGGAACCCGGAGGTCGGCGCGTTCACCCAGTACTACGGCGGGACGGCGCTGGACGCGGCCACGCTGCTGATGCCATCGGTCGGGTTCCTGCCCGGCGACGACGAGCGGATGGTGCGCACCGTCGAGGCGGTGCAGCGCGAGCTGCAGCACGACGGGGTGCTGGTCGACCGGTACAGCACCGGTGATCGGCGCAGCGAGGTCGACGGGTTGACCGGGCGGGAGGGCGCGTTCCTGGCCTGCTCGTTCTGGCTGGTCGACGCGCTGGCCTACTGCGGGCGGCGCGCGGAGGCGGAGCGGATGTTCGCCGAGCTGGTGGGCCTGACCAACGACTTGGGCCTGTACGCGGAGGAGTACGACGGCGCGAACGGCCGGTTCACCGGCAACTTCCCGCAGGCGTTCAGCCATCTGGCGCTGGTGAACTCGGCGGCGATCCTCTTCGGCGGCATCACCCGGGACCGCAAGAGCCGCCGCAACGGCCCCGCCACGACCACCTGAGCCCCGTACCTGCCGCAATTTCCATTGAAATCGGGTGTCCGATTTCAATGGAAATTGGAGGTCCAACTTCAATGGAACTTGCGGGTCATCGGCGTGTCGCACCACGACACACCGGTGGCTGTGGACAACTTCCGCAATTTCAATGGAAATCGGAGGTTCGATTTCCATTGAAGTTGCGGCTGAACCCGGAGTGGCAGGACTCGGGTGGGGTGTCAGTCGAGGTGGTCGGTGATGAACGTCGTTATCTCCGCCGGGGATCCCGGGCGGGCGAAGAGGTAGCCCTGGCCCGTTTCGCAGCCGATGTCCGCCATCCGGCGGGCTTGGGCCTGGGTCTCCACGCCTTCCGCCGTGACCGTCAGCCCGAGGGCGTGCGCCAGGTCCACCAGCGTTCCGACGATCCGCGCGTCGACCGGGTCGGCCCGCTCCGCGTCCCGCAGGCCCTCCATGAACGAGCCCGCGATCTTCAGCTCGTGCACCGGGAGGTGCCGCAGGTAGGCCAGGTTCGAGTACCCCGTGCCGAAGTCGTCGATGGCGATCCGCACGCCCATCCGGGACAGCGCGCGCAGCGCGTCCAGCGGCTCGTCGGCGGTGCCCATGATCGCGCTCTCGGTGAGCTCCAGCTGCAGCCGCGACGGCGCGAGCCCGGTCTCGGCCAGGATCTCCGCCACGTCGGACACCAGGTTCGGGTCCCGCGACTGCCGGACCGCCAGGTTGACGCTGACGAACGGCGCCGCCGCCCCGAATTCGTCCTGCCACTGCTTCGCCTGCCGGCAGGCCTGCCGCAGCACCCAGCGCCCGAGCGGCACGATCAGCCCGGTCTCCTCGGCCAGCCCGATGAACCGGTCCGGTCCCAGCCGGCCCAGCTCCGGGTGCGCCCAGCGGACCAGCGCCTCGACGCCGACGACGTTGAAGTCCCGCAGCCCGATCAGCGGCTGGTAGTCGACGTAGAACTCGTCGCGCTCCAGCGCGGCGGGCATCTTCGCCGACAGGTGGAACTGCGCGACCTCGGTGGCGTTGCGGTCCGGGTCGAACAGCGCCCACCGGCCCTTGCCCTCGGATTTCGCCCAGTACAGCGTCACGTCGGCGTCGCGCATCAGCTCGGCCGCGGTCTGCCCGGACACCGGCCGCTCGACGATGCCGATGCTGGCCGACACGGACAGCTCGTGGCCGCCGATGCGGACCGGCCGGACCAGCGCGTCGAGCACGGTGTCGGCGACCTCGACGGCCTGGTCGGTGCCGAACGAGTTCTGGATCACGATCACGAACTCGTCGCCGCCCATCCGCGCGACGAGCCGGTCATCGCCGTGCACCGCGGTGGCGAGCCGGTCGGCGACCGCCCGCAGCAGATCGTCGCCGACGTGGTGGCCGAGGCTGTCGTTGATGACCTTGAACCCGTCGAGGTCCATGTAGCACAGCGCCACCCGTTCGCCGGGTTCGTGCTGCTCGAGGATCGTGGTGAGCCGCTCCAGGAACAACGCCCGGTTGGGCAGCCCGGTCAGCGGATCGTGCATCGCCTGGTGACGCAGTCGTTCCTGCAGCATCCGCCGGTCGGTGACGTCCTCGATCAGCGCGACCTGGTACAGCGGGAGGCCGTCCTCGCCGCGGACCAGGGAGACGATCAGCTCGGTCCACACGGTGCCGCCGTCCGGGCGGACGAACCGCTTCTCCACCCGGAACTGGTCGCGTTCGCCGCGGACCAGTTCCTCGTACAGCCGCCAGGTGCTGTCGGGGTCGTCCGGGTGCATCATGTCCTGCACCAACATCCGGCGGAGTTCCTCGCCGGGCCGGCCCATGATCCGCACGAGCGAGTCGTTCACCTCGAGGATCCGGCCGGTCATGTCGCCGATCCCGATGCCGATCGCGGCCTCGGCGAAGATCGCGCGGAACCTGGCTTCGCTGGTGCGCAGCGCCTGTTCGACGGCATCTCGCGCGTCGAGCACCGCCTGCCGGATGGCCTCCTGCTCGTCCAGCGTCCGCTTGCGCGCGGCCTGCACGAAGCCAGCGCACAGCGCGCCCTGCAGAGCGGCGACGCGTTCGCGCCAGACCGGGCCGTCGTCGAGGTGCAGGACGTCGAGGATCTCGTCGCCGATGAGGTCGATCGTGCGGCCTAACGACTCCGCGCTGGTGAAGTGCACGGCGACCAGGTCCACGCCGATCGACCGTGCGGGGGACGGGTCGAACGGCTCGCCGAGCAGAGCGTCGACCAGCCGGTCGGTGTAGCCGTACAGGCGGCCCTCGACCTCCGCGCTGGTCATCGGTACGTAACTGGTGCCCATCATGGCCTGCGCCCAAACGGCTGCAAAGCGTCGTCGATCGGCTCGGTTCACCTCGGCGACCACCTCGTGAGCGCTGGGCACCGGCGCTGTCCAGCCAGTCATGCCTGGGGCGCCCTCCACTCGTCCTACTCGCCTGGGCCGTTCGTTCGGAGCATACGACCGGACCGGTCCGGCGGTCGAACATCAGGTACGGCACCCGGCGTAGGCGCTCACCTCATTCGAGCAGGCCATGCAGGGGGCTCACCCGGAGGGCAACTACCGTCCGCAACCATTCGATCACCGAAGCGCGGCTGCCGTGATACATCTGATGTTTTCGACGCACAGCCCCGCCGAGAGGTTGTGCGCGGCTCCGAACTCCACCCCGGAGACCGCCCGGTTCACTTGCGGTGTCCGGATTGAGCCATTCTGGTTAAAAACTAACACAAGATCTACATCTTTGGAAAACCATTCGCCACACTTTCGGGGCAGGACGCGTGGTCCCCCGACGACGCACCGCAACTACACCCCCGAGAGGTATCGATGAACCTTCCGAGTGGACGTGGTCGCCGATTATCACTGGTCTCCCTAGTATCAGTTGCCTGCGCAGGCGTTCTTCTCCTGTGCTCGCCCGCGCAAGCCAGCACACCCCTTCCGGGAAGGGAAAGCGCGATGAGCACGCAGGTGACCGGCGAACCACCGAGCGGAACCGAGACCGACACCCCGATGGGCTCGCAGATCCGCAAGCACGAGGGCGGCGGCGATGATCCGCTGCTCACCCCCGTCGTCGATCCGCTGGCCACGGTGGCCGGCATGGACGTCAGCGGCCACCAGGGCAACGTGGACTGGAACTCCTGGTGGGGCCAGGGCATGCGGTTCGCCTACGTGAAGGCGACCGAGGGCACCGGCTACAAGAACCCGTACTTCGCCCAGCAGTACAACGGTTCCTACAACGTGGGCATGATCCGCGGCGCGTACCACTTCGCGCTGCCGGACCGCTCCAGCGGCGCCGCGCAGGCCAACTACTTCGTGGACAACGGCGGCGGCTGGTCCAAGGACGGCAAGACGCTGCCGGGCGCGCTGGACATGGAGTACAACCCGTACGGCTCCACCTGCTATGGCAAGACCAAGAGCGGGATGACGGCCTGGATCAAGGACTTCAGCGACACCTACCACTCCCGGACCGGGCGCTGGCCCGTCATCTACACCAGCACGAGCTGGTGGAACCAGTGCGTGGACGGCGACTTCAGCTCGACGAACCCGCTGTGGGTCGCCCGCTACGCGAGCACCGTCGGCCAGCTCCCCTACAAGTGGGGCATCTGGACGATCTGGCAGTACACGTCGTCGCCACTGGACAAGAACACGTTCAACGGCGCTTACGACCGCCTCCAAGCGCTGGCCAACGGCTGACGCCACAACCCCGCGGTGCCGGCGAGCCCGGCACCGCGTCGTGCGTTCGGGGTGCGGTTGGGTGGCGTTTTCGCGCGAAAACGGCGCTCGCCACGCGTACCGGATGACGGTTTCGCGCGAAAACGACGTTTCCGCAGCCGATGTGAGGTGCCTATCCGCGCGATCTCCGAGTGCTGCGCTCCGCGCAGGGCAGAATCCCTCGCATGGGTGAGCGCAAGATCGGTTTGGTCGCGACGATCGCCGTCGCCGTCGTGGTCTTCGGCGGTGCCAGCGTCGCATTGCTGATCTTCGACCCGCGGACCACCGGCGCCGATGCCCTGCGAACCGGCGGGCTGGCGGCGGGATCGGTGGTCGCGCTCTACGCCCTGTGGCTCAACGACCGGCGCCGACGCGTCGAGGAGAAGCGGCAGGAGCTCGACAGCCAGCGGCAGGAGCTGGATCGGCAGCGCTACGCGCTCGAACAGCAGCGGCAGGCCCTGGAAGACCGGCGGACCGACCAGGACCGGGACCGCGCCGCCGATGAGCGCTTCGCGCGGTCGGTCGAGCTGCTCGGCAACGACGCCGACCAAGTGCGGGTCGGCGCCATGCACGCCCTCGCCGGGCTCGCCCGCAGCAATCCCGGCTACACCCAGACCGTGCTCGACGTGCTCTGCTCCTACCTGCGGCGGCCGTTCGAGCATCCGAAGTGGACACCGGCCTCGGAATTGCCGGCAGATCCTGGCGAATGGCCGGAGGCCGGCCCGGAGCAGGAGCGCGAACGGTACGTCCGGCAGACGGCGCAGCGCCTGATCCAGGAGCTGCTGCCCAGCACCGCCGACCCGGATCCGGAGATCTACGAGCTCGATCTGACCAGGGCTTGGCTGGAGCGGTTCAACCTGTCCGACCGGGTCGTGGGCCGCATCGCCGCCTACCGGTGCCGGTTCCGGCACACCACGAACTTCAACCGCGCCGTCTTCCACGGCCCGGTGCATCTCCGCGACAGCGTCTTCGCAGGACGGATCAGGGCGGCGGAGACCAGGTTCCGGCAGCGGCTGGAACTGCGCGGGATCGTCACGCACGGGCCGGTCGGTTTCGAGCGCGCCGAGTTCGAAGGTGCCGTGGACATGCCGGGATCCCACTGCATCGCGCACGTCTCCTTCGAGCGCGCGTCCTTCCGCACCACGCTCGACCTCCGGCGCACGCGCTTCGACGGCAGCGTCGACCTCCGCGTGGGCGAGCCGCTGCCCAGCGTCTCCCTGTACAACACCGAGGTCGACACGTCGACCGATGCCCAGGTGCCGGAAGGCTGGTCGTTCGAGCCGCTGACTGATGCGAATCGCGCACGCATCCGGGTGCACGAGGTCGGGCAGAATCCCTCGCATGGGTGAACGCAAGATCGGTTTGGTCGCGACGATCGCCGTCGCCGTCGTCGTGCTGGTCGGCGTCAGCGTCGCCCTGCTCATCTTCGACCCGCGAACCACCGGCGCCGACGCGCTGCGGACCGGCGGGTTGGCCGCCGGTTCGGTCGTCGCGCTCTACGCGCTCTGGCTCAACGACCGGCGCAGGCGCGTCGAGGAGGAGCGGCAGAAAACCGAGCGGCAGCGCCACGAGTTGGAGAACCGCCGGGCCGACCTCGACCGCGACCGGGTCGCCGACGAGCGCTTCGCCCGAGCCGTGGAACTCCTCGGGCACGAGGCCGATCAGGTCCGGGTCGGCGCGCTGCACGCCCTCGCCGGGCTCGCCCGCAGCAATCCCGACTACACCCAGACCGTGCTCGACGTGCTCTGCTCCTACCTGCGACGGCCGTTCTGGCACCACCGCCACGGCGATAACGCCCCGGCGTCCGCCGGAACCCCCTTGAACACCGACGACGGGCCGGTTCAGTGGTCCCGGGACGTGAAGGACGGCGCCGAGCGGAAGCTGCAGGTGCGGCTGACCGCGCAGCGGCTCATCGCCGACCTGCTCCCGGCAGCCGGTGACGAGGCCGCGCCGGCCTACGATCTCGACCTCACCAACGCCTCGCTGGAGTACTTCGATCTGTCCGACCGGAAGGCCGGTTCGTTGATCCTGCGGTACGGGAAGTTGTTCAGCGACAACAACTTCAGCCGCTGCGAGTTCCACGGCGACGTGTGGTTCACCGGAACGACAGTCGGCGCCGGGCGGCTGTACGGGCGCTTCCGCTGCGACGACGCGGTGTTCCACCAGCGCGCCTGGTTCCCCGGGGTCGAGTTCAACGGCCGGGCGAGCTTCCGCCGGACCCGCTTCCACGGCCAGACGAGGTTCGCCGACAGCCGGTTCGCCGGCTCGGTGTTGATGACGCGGGCGGAATTCCACGGCCCCGCCGATTTCCGCGCGGTCCACTTCGAGCACGACGCCGACCTGAGCGGCACGACGTTCCACACCGAGATCCAGCACACCGGCATCACGACCAGCCCGGACCGCGAGGCCGTCCTCCCCGACGGCTGGAAGGCCGTGCGCGCGTAAGGAGTGGCGGGCGCCGGGTCGGGGGCGAAAGCGCCCGGCCACCATGCGGCCCGGCGAGGGGAGGGAGTTTCGCCGGACCAGGTCTTGTGGGTCAGATGCGCAGCCGCGCCAGGGTTTCGGTGTTCAGGCAGTGCCGACCGGTGGGCTCCACTTCCCGTTGTCGCTCGGCCTCGACCTCGCCGATCAACTGCCACACGCTCAACGCGCCATCACCCGCACCGGCGTGCTGCACACGCGGAGCACGGACCAGCAACATGCTCACGATCAGCACGTTCACCAGCACCAAAGTGCTCACCTGAAGCCAGCACATCGACGTCTCCCCACCGTTGAAGTCCGTGCCGGTGCAGGGTTGGCACCGGTTCATCGGCGCCGTCAAGGGCGGCGTTTTCGACCGCTAGCGGATGTGCGAACGGCCCGTTCGCCTCGATTCACGAGGTGAACGGGCCGTTCGCGTCAGCTCTGGATCAGCCGAACAGCTTGGGGAGGGTGCCTTCCCAAGCTTCGCGCAGCTCCGCCAGCGGGATGTCCGCCACGTCCTGGATGTCGAGCGACTGCGCGCCCGCGTCCGCGACGCCGACCTTGGCCCACGGGAGGCCTCGGGCCGAGCACATGTCCGTGAAGCGGAGCTCCTCGGTGCGCGGCACCGCCACCAGGATCCGTCCCGCCGACTCGGAGAACAGCCAGACGAACGGGTCCACGCCCTCCGGCAGGACCACCCGGGCGCCGCACTCGCCGATCAGCGCCGTCTCCACCAGCGCCTGCGCCAGGCCGCCCTCGGAGAGGTCGTGCGCCGCCGAGATCATGCCGTCGCGGGAGCCCGCGAGCACGATCTCCGCCAGCAGCTTCTCGCGCGCCAGGTCGACCTTCGGCGGCACGCCGCCGAGGTGGTCGTGGGTGACGCGGGCCCACTCCGAGCCGCCGAGCTCCTCGTGCGTCTCGCCGAGCAGCAGCAGCGTTTCGCCTTCCTCGCCACCGATTCCGGTGGGGATGCGGCGGGTCACGTCGTCGATCGTGCCCAGCACGCCGACCACCGGCGTCGGCAGGATCGGCTTCGCGCCGGTCTGGTTGTAGAAGCTGACGTTGCCGCCGGTCACCGGGATGCCCAGCTCCTGGCAGGCGTCGGCCAGGCCGCGCACCGCCTGCTGGAACTGCCACATCACCGCCGGGTCCTCCGGCGAACCGAAGTTCAGGCAGTTGGTGACCGCCACCGGCGTGGCACCGGTGGTCGCCACGTTGCGGTAGGCCTCGGCCAGCGCCAGCTGCGCACCCGCGTACGGGTCGAGCCGGGTGTAGCGGGCGTTGCAGTCGGTGGCGACCGCGATGCCGCGCCCGGTCTCCTCGTCGATGCGCAGCACGCCGCCGTCCGACGGCTGGGCCAGCACGGTGTTGCCGCGCACGTACCGGTCGTACTGGTCGGTGACCCACGCCCGGGAGCACAGGTTCGGCGACGCCGCCATCCGCAGGATCGTCTCCCGCAGCTCGTCCTTAGTGGACGGACGGGTCAGCGTGTTCGCGCTGTCCGCGACGATCAGGTCCTGCTCGGCGGGCCGCTCGACCGGCCGCTCGTAGACCGGGCCCTGGTGCGCGACGGTCCGCGGCGGCACGTCCACCACGAGCTCGCCGTGCCAGAAGATCTCCAGGTTCTCGCCGTCGGTGACCTCACCGATGACGTTCGCGGTGACGTCCCAGCGGCGGCACACCTCCATGAACGCGTCCACGTTGGACGGATCCACGACCGCGCACATCCGCTCCTGCGACTCGCTGGAGAGGATCTCCGCCGGGGTCATCCCGGTGGCGCGCAGCGGGACCTGGTCCAGGTCGACCCGCATGCCGCCGTCGCCGGCCGACGCCAGCTCCGACGTGGCGCAGGACAGGCCCGCGCCGCCGAGGTCCTGGATGCCCACGACCAGTCCGGCGTGGTACAGCTCCAGGCAGCACTCGATGAGCACCTTCTCGGCGAACGGGTCGCCGACCTGCACGCTGGGCAGCTTCTTGCGGCCGCCGCCGCTCTCGTCGCCGTCGAACGTCTCCGACGCCAGCACCGACACGCCGCCGATGCCGTCGAGACCGGTGCGCGCGCCGAACAGGATGATCTTGTTGCCCTTGCCGCTGGCGTGCGCCAGGTGCAGGTCCTCGACCTTCATCACGCCCACGCACATGGCGTTGACCAGCGGGTTGCCCGCGTAGCACTCGTCGAAGACGACCTCGCCGCCGATGTTCGGCAGACCCAGGCAGTTGCCGTAGCCGCCGACGCCCGCGACGACGCCGGGCAGCACGCGCTTGGTGTCCGGCGCGTCGGCCGGGCCGAAGCGCAGCGGGTCCGCCACCGCGACCGGGCGGGCGCCCATCGCCATGATGTCGCGGACGATGCCGCCGACGCCGGTGGCCGCGCCCTGGTAGGGCTCGACGTACGACGGGTGGTTGTGGCTCTCCAGCTTGAACGTGACGGCCCAGCCGTCGCCGATGTCGACCACGCCCGCGTTCTCGCCGATGCCCGCGAGCATCTTCTCGCGCATCTCGTCGGTGGTCGTCTCGCCGAAGTACTTCAGGTGCACCTTCGACGACTTGTAGGAGCAGTGCTCGCTCCACATCACCGAGTACATGGCCAGCTCGGCGTCCGTGGGCCGGCGGCCCAGGATCTCGCGGATCCGGGCGTACTCGTCGTCCTTCAGCCCGAGCTCGCGGAACGGCTGGTCGACGTCGGGTGTGGACTTCGCGTGATCGACGCTATCCACGTTCACGATGTTGGTCACGCTGCCACCAGTGCATCCAGAACGGACAGGAACATGCCGAGGCCGTCATCGGTGGGGCCGGTCAGCGGGTCGATCGCGTGCTCCGGGTGCGGCATCATGCCCGCGACCCGGCCGCGCGCGTCGGTGATGCCCGCGATGTCGCGCCGCGAACCGTTCGGGTTCTCGCCCGCGTAGCGGAACAGCACCCGGCCTTCGCCTTCGAGCTCGTCGAGGACGGCCTCGTCGGCCACGTAGTTGCCCTCGCCGTGCTTGATCGGGATCAGCAGCTCGGCGCCCGCGTCGTAGCGGGTGGTCCAGGCGCTGCTGTTGTTCTCCACCTTCAACCACTGGTCGCGGCAGACGTAATGCAGGCCCGCGTTGCGGGTCAGCACTCCGGGCAGCAGCCCGGACTCGCACAGGATCTGGAAGCCGTTGCACACGCCGAGCACCGGCATGCCCTTGCGGGCGGCCTCGACGACCTCGGTCATGACCGGGGCGAACTTGGCGATCGCGCCGCAGCGCAGGTAGTCGCCGTAGGAGAAGCCGCCGGGGACGACCACCGCGTCCACGCCCTTGAGGTCGTGGTCGGCGTGCCAGAGGGCGACCGCTTCGGCACCGGCACGGCGCGCCGCTCGGGCGGCGTCCACGTCATCGAGGGTGCCTGGGAAGGTGATGACGCCGATCTTCGCGCTCATGCTTCCACCCGGCGGACGGTCCAGTCCTCGATCACCGGGTTGGCCAGCAACGTCTCGGCGATCTTGGCGAGCGTTTCGTCGTCGACGTCGTCGGCGACCTCCAGCTCGAACCGCTTTCCCTGGCGGACTTCGGTGATGCCGCCGAAACCGAGACGGGGCAGCGCGTTCGCCACCGCCTGTCCCTGCGGATCGAGGATTTCCTGCTTCGGCATGACGTCGACAACGACTCGGGCCACGGGTGCTGCTCCCGGTTTCCGTGCAGATCCGCCGGGACCCCGGCGGATGGCCAGCAGTACCGCCAAAGGGTAACTGAGCTGGGCGTTCACCCTGCCGGGTAGGGGCCGGAGGTGCGGCGTGGCTCACGACACCCTTCTCTCCGTGTGTCTTGCGCCACATTTTTCGCACGTTGTCTAAACCTTTGGCCCGTTGGCCGTCTATTACGACCGGGGCACCGAAACCCGGGCCCCGCTTGCAGTTACCTAGGGGGAACGCACACCGATGCGCACAATCAAGACGCTGATGACGGCCGGCCTGCTCGCCGGCCTCGCGCTGACCACCACCGTGCCGGCGACGGCGGCGCCGAGCCCCGGCCCGGCGGCCGTGGCACCGGCCGAGAACGCACTGCTGACAGCCGACAAGTCGCAGGTCCGGGCGGGCAACACGCTGGTCCTGCGGCTGGAGCACGGCGCCGAAGGCGTCAACTGGATCTCGTCGGCGGCGTTCGTGCGCAACGGTGAGCACCCGTTCGACGCGGACGAGGGCCTGGCCCAGGTCGTGAACGACCGCGACGGCAACGCCGAGGCGGTGGCCACCATCGCCGACGTCGCGCCCGGCGAGTACACCGTGCACACCCGCATCGGCGGCGGCGCGGGCCCGACAATGAAGATCACCGTCACGGAGTGACGACCCGGAAGATCACCGTCACGAAGTGACCTGTTGATGAGAGGGGCGTCCCCGACCGGGGGCGTCCCTCTCGGGATTCAGCTGATCGCATAATCCCGTTCACCTGCAGCGAGAACCGTCGCGGTGCCCGAGCCGGTCGGGGCAGGGTGCCGATATGCGGATCCTGGTTCTGGGCGGAACGGTTTTCCTCGGGCAGGCGGTGGCGGCCGAGGCTCTCCGGCGGGGGCACGACGTCGTCTGCGCGGCGCGCGGCACGAGCGGCGACATCCCCGACGGCGCGAAGCTGGTGGCGGCGGACCGGGAGCAGGGCCTCGGCTCGCTCGCCGGGGAACGGTTCGACGCCGTGGTCGACGTGGCGCGGAACTACCGGTGGGTGCGGGACGCCCTCGACGTCCTGGGCGCGACGGCCGGGCACTGGACGTTCGTGTCCACCATCAACGTCTACGCCGACAACGAGACGCACGGCCTGAGCACCGACGCCGAACTGCTGGAGCCGATCACCGACTCCGACGACGTGAGCACGTCCGAGTCCTACGGCGGGATCAAGGTGGCCTGCGAGAACGCGGTGCGCGCCGCGGTCGGCGACCGGGCCTTCGTGCTGCGCCCCGGCCTGATCACCGGGCCGAACGACCCCTCGGACCGGTTCGGCTACTGGCCGGCGCGGATGGCGCGCGGCGGTCGCGTGCTCGTGCCGGACGCCGGCCACCCGACCCAGCACGCCGACGTGCGCGACCTGGCGGCGTGGATCGTGGACGCCGAGGAGAAGGGCCTCACCGGCACCTTCGACGGCACGAGCCCGACCACGCCGCTCAACGAGCTGCTGTCGCAGATCGCCGAGCTGGTCGCGCCGCCGGGCACCGAACTCGTGGCCGTTGCGCCGGAAGACCTGACCGAGGCGGGCGTGCAGCCCTGGGCAGGCCCGAAGTCGCTGCCGTTCTGGCTGCCGGAAAGCCACCAGGGCATCGCCGCGCGCAACGCGCGCCCCAGCCTGGACGCGGGCCTGCGCATCCGGCCGCTCGCCGAGACGGTGTCGGCGGCGCTGGAGACCGAGCGCTCGCTGGGCCTGGACCGAGAGCGTCGCGCGGGGCTCACCCCGGAGGAAGAAGCCGAACTCCTCGCCACCCTCCCCCACCGGACCCGGTGACCTCGGCGTTCCCGCCACAGGTCCAGATGCGGTGACCTCGGTGGTCCGCAGTTTCAATTGAAACTGCGGACCACCACCGGCGTGTCGGGGTGCGACACGCCGGTTCCTGTGGAGAACTCCCGCAATTTCAATGGAAATCAGAGGTCTGATTTCCATTGAAATTGCGGTCCACCGGGGGGACGAGGGGTGACTTCGAACGGGCTCGAAGGGATTCGCGCCGATCAGAGGGGGGTCGCACGGGTCCCGAGGAAGGAGATCCGTGGGTCCGAGTGGTGGGTCGGTGACCTTGCGTTCGGGGTAGATCGAGCGTGGAAGAGTGGACCTGCTCGCTCATCTAGGAGGAAACACCGTGCAGATCACCCACTTCGGACACGCGTGCGTGCTGATCGAGACCGACTCGGCGCGGCTGCTGATCGACCCCGGCACGTTCTCCGCCGACTTCGAAGACCTCCGCGACCTCGACGCCGTGCTGATCACGCACCAGCACTTCGACCACCTCGACCTCGACCGGCTCCCGGCCCTGCTCGCCGCCAACCCGGACGCCCGGCTGGTGGCCGACCCGGGCTCGGCGCCCGCGATCGCCGAGAAGGGCCTGGCCGCGACCACCGCGCGCCCCGGCGAGTCGCTGGAGCTGGGCGGCGCGTCGATCAACGTCGTCGGCGGCACGCACGCGGTGATCCACCCGGACATCCCGGTGATCGACAACATCGGCTACGTCGTCGACCACGGCGCCTTCTACCATCCCGGCGACTCGTTCTTCGTGCCGGAACAGCGGATCGACGTGCTCGGCGTGCCCACCGGGGCGCCGTGGCTGAAGCTCTCCGAGGCGGTCGACTTCCTGCGCTCGGTGGCGCCGCGAGCTGCGGTGCCGATCCACGAAGCGGTGCTGGCGAACCCGAACATGCACTACCGCATGTTCGAACAGCTCGGCCCGAAGGACACGGCCCTCGAAGTCCTGACCAAGGGAGCCCAGACCGCGGTCTGACCCGGCGGCGGGCTGGCTCCGTGGCGGGTCGTCCCCGCCGCGCCAGGCGCCGGTTTCGCGCGAAACCGTCACCAGCCACGCGTGGACGCGCCGGTTTCGCGCGAAACCGCCATCCGCGGACTCGCACCGCAACGGGAGCGACCAAAGCGGCGACTTCGCGCGAAATCACCCCCGGCCACGCGTGGGGTACGGCGATTTCGCGCGAAATCGCCATCCCTCGGCGTGCTGCGCCTCGCGTCAGGCCGCTGGTTCAGTCGTCGTCGCGGTCGTCGTTCTGGTCGTCGATGTCGTGGTGGTCGTCGCGGTCGTCGAAACGGTCGTCCAGGTCGAGGCGGTCGTCCAGGTCGAGCTGGTCGTCGCAGTCGTCGAAGCGGTCGTCGACATCGTTGCGGTCGTCGAACTTGTCGTCCGCGTCGTCGAACCGGTCGTCCGCGTCGTCGAACCGGTCGTCCGGGTCGTCGTCGAAGCAGACCGGGGCCGGTTGGGCGACCGGGGGCTGGTCGACCGGGGTCGCCGCTCGCGGGGTTTCGGCCGTGCCGGTGTCCGCGGCGAGCGCGGCTCCGGTTCCGCCGAGGCCCACCAGCGCTACCGCCGCCACCGCCGCGAGCCAGGTCCGCTTCGTGTTCCGAATCCGCATCGTCCTCGTCCTCCATTGGCTGCTTTCGCCTGACGAGAACCAGCTTGGGCGCCCACCGTGAGGCGACCCTGAAGGTCGAATGAAGGGGTTCTCATCCTCGGGCCGGCGTCGCGGAGCGGCGGGCGAACGAGGCATAGGTGACCGGCCGCGCGCCGTGGTGCAGCGCCAGGTCCACGGCGTCCAGGAGCGCCTGCCTCGCGGCCGGTTTCCGCAGCTCGGCGGCGTCCATCGCGAGCCGCACCGGTCGCCCGCGGCGCGCCGCCCGCTCGACGCCCAGCACCAGCGCCCGGCACCACCACGGCTCCGCACGCTCGCCCGGGCCGAGCATCCGGATCCGCGCCCGGTGCACCTGGCCGGTCGTGAGATCCCGGACCCCCATCGCGTCCGCGCAGACGGAGAATCCGCGCCGCTGCAGCGCGGTGACCGTGCCGGGCGAGGCGAGCCAGCGCGGCGGGATGAAGCTGTTCGTCCGCAGCCCGACCTGTTCGAGCACCGCCGACGCGGCCGCCAGCCGCAGCCCGGCTTCGTGCGCCGGCAGCTGGGCGGCCGGGGCCAGGCGGGCGCGCAGGCCTGGGGACAGGCGGGCGAAGCCGTGCAGGCTGATGGCGTCGCGCCGCGTCAGGCGCTCGGCCACCCAGTGCAGCAGCGGGGATTGCGGGTTCCGCGCCTCGAGGTGATCCGGGCGCGGCGAGATCAGCAGGGACAGCGGGACCTGGCGGCGGTCCAGTTCCGCGGCGAATTCCGCGCACTGGTCCAGCACCCGGAGCCCAAGGCCGGACAACGACACGACGAGCGGCGTGCTCACGGTCCCTCATTCCGCCTGGTCCGGGTGTCCACGACCTGACGGCCAGGTGTCGCCCCGGCGCAAATCCGGCGAACCTCCACGCCGCCACTTTCGGCAGGCCAGGTCCCGGCACGACGCCGACACGCCGACGCATACTCCGACCGGGGGAAACCGAGCCGAAGGCAGCGCCTCCCGAGCCATGCGGGGTTACTGCGTGGGGGCGGGCCAGTCGGCGAAGGAGCGGCCGGTGATCCGCTCGTACGCCTCGACGTAGCGGGCGTGCGTGGCGTCGAGGACGTCGGCCGGCAGCGGGGGCGGCGGGGTGTCCGAGGCGCGGTCCCAGCCGGACGCCGGCGAGGTCAGCCAGTTGCGCACGTACTGCTTGTCGAACGACGGCTGCACCTTGCCCGCCTCGTACCCGTCCGCCGGCCAGTACCGCGACGAGTCGGGCGTGAGCACCTCGTCGCCGAGCACCAGCGAACCGTCCCCGGCCAGGCCGAACTCGAACTTGGTGTCCGCGAGGATCACGCCGCGACCCCGCGCGTGCTCCGCCGCCCGGCGGTAGACCAGCAGGGTCAGGTCGCGCAGCTCCGCGGCGCGCTCCGCGCCCAGCTGCGCGGCGACCGCCTCGAAGCTCACGTTCTCGTCGTGCTCGCCGATCTCGGCCTTCGTCGCCGGGGTGAAGATCGGTTCCGGCAGCTCGGACGCCTCGACGAGCCCGCCGGGCAGCTGCACGCCGCACACCGCGCCGGTGCGCTGGTAGTCGGCGAGCCCGGAGCCCGTCAGGTAGCCGCGCGCCACGCACTCCACCGGCAGCATCTCCAGCCGCTTCACCAGCAGTGCGCGACCGCGCACCTCGCCGGGGATGCGCGGATCGTCGGCGGCGACCAGGTGGTTCGGCATCACGTCGGCGAGCAGCTCGAACCAGAACACGCTCATCGCGGTCAGCACCCGGCCCTTGTCGGGGATCGGGGTGTCGAGCACGTGGTCGTACGCCGAGATGCGGTCGGAGGCGACCAGCAGCAGGTGTTCGTCGTCCACGGCGTGCAGCTGGCGAACCTTGCCGGCCGCGATCTGGGGGTAATCGGCGAGTGCAACCACGTGCGGATTGTCTCGCACCGGGGCCAGGGCACTCGCACGCGGGCCGGTGGTAAGAACCGGCGTGGGCCGTCCGGACCAGCCCCGATCGAGCACAGGAGGACTTCGTGACCGAGACATTCACCGACTGGCTCCGCCAGCGCAGCGAGCCCGACTGGACCGCGGTCGTCACGCACCCGTTCACCGGGGCCCTGTTCGACGGGCTGGTGCCGGTCGAGTCGATGCGCTCCTACCTGGTGCAGGACTACCAGTTCGTCGACGACTTCCTGGCGCTGCTGGGTTCCGCGCTGGCCAAGGCGGATCGCTACTCGTCGCGGCTGGCGATCGCGGGCAGCATCGCCGTGGTCACCAGCGAGGAGAACACCTACTTCCAGCGCTCGTTCGACGCACTGGGCGTCGGCGAGGCGGACCGGGTGCGCCCGGTGCTGGACGAGGCGACGGTGGCGTTCCGCGACGTGATGAGCGACGCCAACGTGAACGGCAGCTACGCCGAGGTGCTGACGGTGCTGACCGTCGCGGAGTGGACCTACCTGGAGTGGGCGATGCGCGCGCCGGCCTCGCTGCCGGAGAACTTCGTGCACGCGGAGTGGATCACGCTGCACAACAACCCCGGTTTCCAGGGCTGGGTGCGGTGGTTGTGCGGCGAGCTCGACCGGATCGGCGCCGACCTGGACGAGCGCGAGCGGGCCCGCTGCCTGCGCGTGTTCCAGCAGGCGACCCGCTGCGAGCTCGACTTCTTCGACGCCCACTGGAAGTGATCCGGGCTCGCGCGGTGCCTCCGCAGGGACCGCCCTGGGAGTAGTGCGGCCGCGCGGTGCGGGGCGCCGTTTTCGCGCGAAACCGTCGCCCCGCAGGCGTGGCGAACGCCAGTTTCGCGCAGTGATGATGTGGGTGGTGATCGTCCGGGGCGTCTGACTCGGTTTCGCGCTGACGCCTGTGGGTTGTCTTGGTTTCGATCTGTCGG
>NZ_JBWKKH010000060.1:0-32370 GCF_056431645.1 Saccharopolyspora sp. NPDC045839 | reverse complement strand
GCCGACAGATCGAAACCAAGACAACCCACAGGCGTCAGCGCGAAACCGAGTCAGACGCCCCGGACGATCACCACCCACATCATCACTGCGCGAAAACGGCGCCCCGCGTTCCAGGCGGGCACGCCTCTGCCCGCGCCGCATCGTGGAACTCGAGCGCTGCGAACCGCGTCGGTCGGGCTCCAATTTTGCCTAAAACTGGGAACTCCTCCGCGGCGGTTGGGCGGAATTCCAATTTTGCCTGAAATTGGCGTCCGGTTTTTCGGTCGCGGCTGGTCAACGGGTGTTTCCGGCGCCGAAACCGGGGCCTTTAGATGATCTTGATCAGGTAGAGTTTTTGCAGGTCAGGGGCGTATGCGAACGTCGTGTTCATGTTTGCTTCCAGGGTGATCGCCCGGGTAGAGATGGAGCGTCGTCGAGCGCTCGACGCCCTCCCCGCAAGCAATCGTCGAGAGGACGTCATGACCATCCTGATCACCGGTGCGACCGGGAACGTCGGCCGCAACGTGCTGCGACTGGTGGCAGCGGAGGGCGAGCAGGTGCGTGCGCTGACCCGCGATCCGCGCGCCGAGTTCCCCGCCGGGGTGCAGGCCGCCCTGGGCGACCTCGCCGCGCCGGACACCCTCGACGCCGCGCTCCGCGGCGTCGACCGGCTCTTCCTGTTCCCCGTGCCGCAGACCGCGCGCGACGTGGTCGACGCCGCGAAGCGGGCCGGGGTGCGGCGCATCGTGGTGCTGTCCTCCGGCGCCGTGACCGGCGGTTTCGACACCGACTTCCACCTGCCGGTCGAGCGGGCCGTGCAGGATTCCGGCCTGGAGTGGACGCACGTCCGGCCCGGCGAGTTCGCGATGAACAAGCTGGCGCTGTGGGGCCCGTCGATCCGGGCCGAGGGCGTGGTGCGCGATCCGAACCCGGACGTCGCCTGGTACCCGACGCACGAACTGGACATCGCCGAGGTCGCCGCCGCCGCGCTGCTGTCGGACGGGCACGCGGGCCGGGCCTACGACGTGAACGGCCCGGACCTGCTCACCTACCGCGAGCAGGTCCGGGCGATCGGGGACGCCATCGGCCGCGAGATCCGCTTCGAGGTGATCGGCCGGGAGCGGGCGCGGGAGCTGTACCTCGCGCAGGGCGGGTTCGCGGCGGCGAACGCGGACTTCCTGCTCGGCTTCGAGGACTACTCCGGAGCGGAGCAGGATCCGGCGGAGGCCGCGGAGTTCGACGCGAGCTCGGCGCCGCCGACGGCCGAGCCGGTCACCGGCCGGGCCCGCGGCTTCGCCGAGTGGGCCCGCGACCACGCCGCCGACTTCCGCCCGTGACCCGGGGGCGTCCCGCACCTGCTGCGGGACGCCCTCACCTGGGCAGGGCCTGGTCGAAGTCGGCCCAGATGTCGTCGGGGTCTTCGATGCCGATCGAGACGCGGAGGACGCCTTCGCCGATGCCGACCGCGCGCAGCTGCTCGTCGGTGAGCTGGCGGTGCGAGGTGCTGGCCGGGTGCAGCACCAGCGTCTCGACGCCGCCCAGCGACGGGCCGAGCGATGCCAGCCGGATCGCCTGCACGAAGGCCAGCCCGGCCGCCCTGCTGCCCAGGTCGAAGGTCAGCACGCCGCCGTTGCCGGTCAGCAGCTTCCGCGCCAGCTCGTGGCCGGGGTGCGACGGCAGTCCCGGGTAGTGCACGGCGCGCACCGTCGCGTGCTCGGCGAGCCGTTCGGCGATGAACTGGGCGCTCGCGCAGTGCTGGCGCATCCGCAGCGCGAGGGTCTGCACGCCGCGCAGCGTCAGCCATGCCGCGAAGGGATCCGCCGACGCGCCGATCTCCACCAGCTCCGGCCACAGCTCGCGGTGCAGGTCGGCGTCCGCGAACACCGCGACCCCGCCCAGCACGTCGGAGTGGCCGCCGAGGTACTTCGTCGTCGAGTGCACGACGACGTCCGCGCCTTGCTCGATCGGGCGGCACAGCAGCGGGGTGGCGAAGGTGTTGTCCACGACGTTGATCAGGCCCGCCTCGCGGCCCACCGCGAACATCCCGGGCAGGTCGGCGACCTCCACCATCGGGTTCGAGATCGTCTCGGCGTAGAGCAGCTTGGTGTTCGGCCGCAGCGCCTGCCGCGCCTCCGCCGGGCCCGACGCGTAGCTGACCTCGATTCCCCAGCGGTGCGCGAGGTTCTCGAAGGACGCGAACGTGCCGCCGTAGAGGCTGCGCTGGGCGATCACGTGGTCGCCGCTGCTCAGCAGCGTCAGCAGCACCGAGTTGATCGCGCCCATGCCGGAGCCGGTCGCGAAGCCGGCCTGCCCGCCCTCCAGCTCGGCGACGGTGGCCTCCAGCGCCCGCACGGTCGGGTTGCCCATCCGCGAGTAGACCGGCGCGCCGTCCGGGTTCACCATGCCGTCGGCGAAGACGGCGGGATCGGCGAAGGCGAAGCCGGAGGTCTGGTAGAGCGGCACGGTCAGCGGCCGCCCCTCGGGGGCTTCCGGGGTCTTGACGTGGACGCAGCGGGTGTTCAAGTGGGTCATGGGAACAAGGCTTCCCGCGGCAGCGGTCCGCGGGAAGCGCCAATGCGGGTAGATTGGCTCCTCGATGGAACCAATTTCGCTGGATCGCGTCGTGGGATTGCTCGGCCGCTGGTCCGCGCAGCGCGGCGCGCTGCACGAGCTGCTCGCGGGGCGGCTGCGGCAGCTGATCGAAGACGGCAGCCTGCCGCCGGACACCGTGCTGCCGCCCGACCGCGCGCTCGCCGGCGCGCTCGCGGTCGGCCGCAACACCGTCGTGGCCGCCTACCGGACGCTCCGCGAGGAAGGGCGGCTCGAACGCCGCCAGGGCAGCGGCACCCGGGTCACGTCGGCATGGCTCACCGCCGCGCGCACCGCCGCCGTCGAGTCGGTCGGGCCGATGTACCTGCACCTGCTCGAACCCGCGGACGGCGCGATCCAGCTGACCTGCGCGAGCCCGCTGCTGCCGCCACCGGAACTCGCCGAGTTGCTGCCCGCGGTGACCGGCCGGCTCGCCGCCACCGGCCCCGACATGGGCTACCACCCGGCCGGCGTCCCCGAGCTGCGGCAGGCGATCGCCGACCGCTACGCGCAGCGCGGCGTGCCGACCCGCGCCGAGCAGGTCCTCGTCGTGAACGGGGCGCAGCAAGCCCTTTCGCTGCTGATCAGGCTGCTCGTGGCGCCCGGCGACGAGGTGCTGCTCGCCGCCCCGACCTATCCGGGATCGTTCGAGCTGTCGCAGGAGGCCGGCGCCCGGATCCGCGCTGTCCGCGCCGACGACGGGCTGGACCTGGCTGGTTACCTGCGCGCGGTGGCGGATCGTCCGGCACTGGCGTACGTGATCTCCGCCTTCCACAACCCGACCGGCGAACTGCTGCCGTCGTTGCAGCGCCGCCGACTGGCGGAGACCTGCGAGCGGCACGGCGTCCCGCTGATCGACGACGAGGTGCTGGCCGAGCTCGACCTCGACGACGCGGCCCCGGAGCCGCTGGGCGGCGCGGCGGTCATCAACGTGGGATCGCTGAGCAAGCTGGTCTGGGGCGGCCTGCGGGTCGGCTGGGTGCGCGCGCCCGAGCCGCTGATCACGAGGCTGGCGCGGCTGCGGGCGGTGCACGATCTCGGAGGCCCGGTGCTGGACCAGTGGCTGGCCGCCGCGCTGCTGCCGCGGCTGGACGAGGTGCGCGAGCGGCGGATCGCCGAACTCCGCGCCCGGCGCGACCGCCTCTGCGCCGAACTCGACGCGAACCTGCCGTGGACGTTCCGGGTGCCTGCGGGCGGGCAGACGTTGTGGGCCACGCTGCCCTACGGCGACGCGAGCGCCTTCGCCCAGCACGCGCTGCGGTTCGGCGTCGCGGTGCTGCCAGGTCAGTCGCTGGATCCGCAGCTGCGCAGCGAACGCTGCCTGCGCATCCCGTTCCACTACCCGCCGGACGAGCTCGCCGAGGCGGTGCGCCGGATGGCGGAGGCGTGGCGTTCCTACGACGGCACGGCCGCGGTCGCCGCGGTGAACGCGCTGGTCGTCTGAGCGCCGGGGAGTTCGGTGCCGCTGCCGGTGGTGCCGTCGAAGATGCCCATGCGCTGGAACTGCGGCCACAGCTCGGCCCACGGCCGCCGCGGCCCGCTGGCGAGCCAGATCGTGGTGCCCTCGTAGTAGGTGTCGATCCGGGTGTCCACTGTGGTCATCGGGCGGACGTCGCGGAAGGACCGGAGCAGGTATTCGCGGGTGCCGCCCAGGTACACCACGTGCTCGGTGTCCTCCGGCGGGCGGCCGAGGTACCAGAAGCCCCGGCTTCCGCTGTACGCCTCGGGAATCCCGGCCGCGCTTCCGTAGTGGTGCAGGGCGCCGGCCGACCAGTAGTCGTGGGTGATGACGGCGGTCCGCGGGGGAGCGCGGTGGTAGGCGTCGGCCACGGCCGAGGTCAGCTGCGGCCAGCCGATGCTGCCCCGGCCGAACGTGTCGAACCGCTGGATCGACGACACCGGGAGCACCGGCAACGCGGCCAGCGCCAGGCAAGCGGAGACCGCGAAAGCCGTGCCGGTGAGCCGGCCCGGGAACTTCGGTGCCTCCACTGCGGCAACGGCGTAGAGCAGGCCGAACAGGCCCGCGACGTAGTAGGGGCGGCCATCCGCGAGGAGGAAGATCGCCGTGGTTCCGACGGCTGCCCAGCCCAGGTAGCGGTACGGGCGCAGGTTCGGCGAGCGCAGGAGCCGCCAGGAGCCGTAGCAGACCGCGGCCGCTCCGACGAGGCCCGCGCAGGCGACGGCCGTCGGGAGGAACAGCCAGCCGTACCAGTTCTCGGCGGCGATCGCGGCGGGCATGCGCAGCTGCGGCCAGCCGTGGGCGTGCTGCCAGAGCAGCGTCGGAACCGTGGTGAGCACGGCGAAACCCGCCCCGCACCAGAGCATCGGGCGGCGCAGCAGCTCGCGCGGGCCGGTCGCGAGGGCGGCGACGCCGACGCAGAGCCACCACACCGGGATCAGGAACTTGACCTGCAGTGCGACCGCGGTGATCACGCCCGCCCACAGCAGCAGGTGATCCCGGCGGCGGCGCGTCCAGCGCACCACCAGCCAGCCGATCACCGTCCACAGGAACGGATCGAACGACCAGGTCGCGAGCAGGTGCCCGGCGCTGGCGAACTGCACGGTGACCGCCCAGGCCCCGGCGGCGAGCACCTGCGCGCGGCGGTCGCCGCCCAGCTCGCGTGCGATCAGCGCCGTCACGACGACTCCGGCGGCGGTCGCCAGCATCGGCGGCATGCGCAGCGCCACCAGCGAATCGGGGAACAAGGTGTCTAAAGTGGACGCTATCAGCGGGATCAGCGGCGGCTGGTCGGCGTAGCCCCAGGCGAGGTGGTGCCCCGCCGCGATGAAGTAGAGCTCGTCGGCGAAGTAGCCGTAACGCGGGCTGGTCAGCAGCAACGCGATCGCGACGGCCGCGGCGATCAGCAGAACCGGTCGCACCGCCGGCGGGAACAACGGATCCCGTGCGATTCCCTTCGGCTGCATGGCTTTTCCGGGATGGGTCAACGTCACCGACAGGCCCCTTTCCAGGCGTGCGGAGGCACCGGCCGGAATCGGGTGTTCTCCGGCCGATCAGAATCGGTTTTTCGCGATTTCGCCGGGCTGCTCCGGCCGAAACCTCGTTGGGGTTCGGTTTGGGCTGGTCAGCCCCCGTGCGTGTTTTGTGCTGCTATAGCGACACAACACGTGCACGGGTGCCTACCAGGCGAAACGTTCGCTATTCCAGCAGCGCCCACGTCGCATCGGTGTCGCAATCGACGCGTGCCGCGTAATAGGCGGTCATCCATTCACGATCCGGGATCCTGCCGTTCCCGAGCAGTCGCTTCGCGCCTTCCACGTCGTCGACCAGCCAGGCGCCGGCGACCGAGACAGCCCGGTAGAAGGGTTCGCCGTCGCAGGTCGGGACCGTGCTGACCAACATGTTCGCCAGCCATTCGCGCTCTTGCGCGGGATCCGCGAGCCGCCCGGTGACGGTCGTGTTGTGCAGGTACGAGGGCTGGTCCGGGTTCGCCGCGCTTCTGAACCGCACCTCCTCCGGCGCACCTGGGATACCGCCGAGCTTCTCCAGCATCGGCTGGCCGAACTCGGCGAGCTCGTCGAGCACGTGCTCCTCGTAGCGCGCGACGCAGATCGTCGGCCCGCGCGTCGTGCACACCTCCTGCATCGCCACCGGATCGGCGACCACCTGCCGCCCCAGCGGGATCGACGCGAGCAGCAGTGTCAGCGCCGCGACGAGAGCCGCCGGCACCAGCACGAGCCACCGCGGATGCGAGACGGCCAGGACGAGGAAAGTCGCTGCGATCCCCGCGAACCACATCGCCTGCAGCGTGCTCGACGGCACCGAGTACATCTCCCCGTCGGGAACCTGTGCGGAGAGAAGGATCGTGAACAGTGCGTCGTACCCCGACATCCAACTCGCCCAGCTGGCCGCCGTGTACACCAGAAGTGCCAACGCCGGGGTCAGCAGGACGATCAGCCGCCACCGGACGAGCCTGCCCAGCACCATGCCGAATGCGGCTGCTGCGCCGTGCGCGGGGACGCAGACCAGCAGCGCCGCGATCCAGTCGGTACCGCTACCGGTGGCGATCGGGAAGACGAAGATCGCCGCGATACCCCACGCCGTCGCGATGCCGAGCACCGCGCCAAGCGTGAGTGCCACCCACGACACGAGGAACGGCTGCCAACTCGGCCGCGGCACCGTTGCCAGGAGTTCCTCGGTGCCCCGCCGGACCTCCCTGCCCGCGGCCCATGCGCCGGCGGTCGCCGCCAGCGGCCAGGTGAAGATCTGATCGGCGCGGACGACCAAGGCGAGATCGTTCCAGCTACCCGCCCACCACGGTTGCAGGAACAGCGACGTGACCAGCGATATCAGCACCACCGTCGCGAGCGGGCCGGCGGTGCCGCGGTAGAACTCGTTCCGGAAGCCCTTGTTCATGCCGCACCCGCCCGGCTCGTGCCCAGCACCCGGCGGTAGCCGTCCGCCAGATCGCCGCCGTCGGCCAGCTCCGCCGGCATCCCCTGGAAGACCGGCCGGCCCGCGTCCAGCACCAGCACCTGATCGCACGCCTGCGCATCGCCCATGAGGTGCGTGGCGAGCACGACGCACCGATCCTGCCCGAGTTCGCGCAGCAGCTCGCGGAATTCGTCCTGCTGCTCGGGATCGAGCCCGGCGGTCGGCTCATCGAGCAGCAGGAGCCCGGGATCGTTGACGATGGCCTGCGCGATGCCGACGCGGCGCCGCATCCCGCCGGAGAGGCGCTTCAGCTTCTCGTCGGCGCGGTCGCCGAGCCCGACGCGCCGCAGCGCCCGGTCCACGGCCGGCATCAGCTCCGCGGCCGGGACCTCCTTCAACCACCCGAAGTGCTCCACGAACTCGCGCGCGGTGAACCTCGGGTACCAGCCGAACTCCTGCGGCAGGTAGCCGATTGCGCGCCGCAGCGGGCGCAGGTCGGCGCCGGCCGGCGGGCGGCCGAGCAGCCGGACCGAGCCGCCGGAGGGCGCGGTCAGCGTGGCCAGCACCCGGATCAGCGTCGACTTCCCGGCGCCGTTGGGCCCGAGCAGGCCGTGCACGCCGGTGCCGAAGTCCGCGGTGATCGCGTCGAGCGCGCGGCGGCGGCCGAATCGCACGGCCAGGTCCTGGATCTCGATGGCGGTCACGGTTCAGCTCCTCGAGGTGTGCTGGAAGTTCGTGCGGCGGAGGTAGAGCACTGCGGCGGACAGGACGATCAGCGACGACCACAGCAGCGGCAGCGGCCGGTCGAGCAGCACCGGCACCTGGTCGCCGACCAGCGGGCCACCGGCGAGCACCAGCCAGGCGGTGGCGACCGCGGCCGCCACCGGTTCGAGCCGGAACCGCGAACCGAGCGCCAGGGTCAGGCCGGTCAGCGCCAGGCACGGCAGCAGCCAGCCGACGATCGACGTCCGGCCCGTGATCGCGCCGATCACCGCGCTCGCCGGCACGGTGGTGAGCAGGATCGACAGCGTGCGCCAGAGGACCAGCGGCAGCCCGCCCAGCGCGGTGCCCGTGGTGATCTCGTAGGCCGGGTCGCCCAGCCTGCCGAAGCACAGCGCAACGCCGGCGACGGGCAGGATCGGCGCGATCAGCAGCAGCGCGGATCCGTGCTGCGACCACCACCCGCCGGGTTCTTCGATGCTGAGCAGGTCCATCCCGATGGCGCAGGCCAGCGCGAGGAGGACGGCGAACAGCCAGGCGCCGCGCACTGCGGGGGCGGCGTTGAGCAGCACCCGCAGCCGGCGCCACCGGCTCGGCCGGGGGAACTGCGGGGGGAGCGTGACGAGGCCGGCCTGCGCCTGCAACACCACCGGATCGCCGGACGCCGCGTCGTTGATCAGCCGTCGGCAGGCGGCGCAGTCGAGGGCGTGGTCCTCCACCTCGTCCGCCTCCGGCAGCAGACCCGCGGCGTAGGCACGCAGGGTGGACGCGGGGAAGTGCTCGTGCGTCATGCGAGTGCCTCCTTCAGGATGTGGCGGGCTTTGCGCGCGCGGGTCTTGACCGTGCCCTCGGGAATTCCGAGCAGCTCGGAGGTCTCCCGCACGGTCCGGCCGTCGAGCACGGTGGCCTGCAGGACCGCCCGGAGCTCGGGGGAGAGCCGGTGCAGGGCGCCGGCCAGCTCGGGGCTGAAGGCCCGGGCCAGCACCTCGTCCTCCGCGGATTCCGCGATGATCGCCGAATCGACCGGCTCTCCGACGGGCTGGATGCGGACGTTGCGGCGGCGGTGCGCGTCGATCAGCCGGCTCGTCGCGATGGTCCACAGCCAGCCGGCGGCGCTGCGCGACGGGTCGAATCCGGCCGCCGAGCGCCACGCCGTCAGGAAGCAGTCCTGCAGCACCTCGGCGGCCAGTTCGGGATCGCCGCAGCGGCGGCGCAGCCGGACCGCCAGCCAGCCCGCGTTGCGCTCGTAGAGCTCGCCGAAGGCGGCCCGGTCGCCGCGTGCGACCCGCCTGAGCAACCGCTCGTCTTCCCGCTCTTGATCGCGCACACACCTCTAGACGCACGGACGGCCGGAACGGTTTTCAGTCGGCGTGTTCACGCAGAGGTCTTCCGTGTCGCCGGATCGCTTGATAAAAGTAATCGATCCGGTGATTTCGGCTGCTCTGCGTGACCGGGACCAAGGTCCCGTCCAGGACAGGACTCTCGACCGGGCGAGATAGGGCCCTTGCCTCTGCGCATTCGCAGTACAGGGCGGCAGGGTGGAGTCGTGGATCTGCTCGACATCGCCCGATGGCAGTTCGGGATCACTACCGTCTACCACTTCCTGATGGTGCCGCTGACCATCGGGCTGGCGATCCTGGTCGCCGGCATGCAGACCGCTTGGTACCGCACCGGCAAGCAGCGCTACCTGAAGATGACCAAGTTCTGGGGCAAGTTGATGCTGATCAACTTCGCCATGGGCGTGGTCACCGGCATCGTGCAGGAGTTCCAGTTCGGCATGGCCTGGAGCTCCTTCTCGCGCTTCGTCGGCGACGTCTTCGGCGCGCCGCTGGCCATGGAGGGCCTGCTCGCGTTCTTCGTCGAGTCGACCTTCCTCGGCTTGTGGATCTTCGGCTGGGACCGGCTGTCCAAGGGCGTGCACCTGGCCTGCGCCTGGGCGTTCTCGCTGGCCACCGTGCTGTCCGCGTACTTCATCCTGGCCGCCAACTCGTGGATGCAGCACCCGGTCGGCATCGAGATGGTCGACGGCCGGCCCCGGCTGACCTCGATCTGGGAGGTGCTGGCCAACAACACCTTGCTCGCCGCGTTCCCGCACACCGTGTTCGGCTGCTTCGCGGTCGCCGGCTCGTTCCTGATCGGCATCGCCGCCTGGCAGATCGCCCGCCACCACCGCAAGTCGGACGTGGACGACGAGGACCGCCGCGCCTGGCACGGCTCGCTGCGGCTGGGCGCGTGGGTCGCGGTGATCGCCTTCGCCGGGCTGGCGATCTCCGGTGACATCCAGGGCAAGCTGATGTTCCAGCAGCAGCCCATGAAGATGGCGTCCGCGGAGGCGCTGTGCCACAGCGAGGCACCCGCCAGCTTCTCGATCTTCGCGATCGGCGACGTCAGCCGGCCCGACTGCGAGAACGTCAAGAGCATCACGGTGCCCTACATCCTGTCCTACCTCGCCGAAGGCGACTTCTCCAGCGAGGTCAAGGGCGTGCAGGCGCTGATCCCGGAGTACCAGGCCAAGTACGGCACGCACTACCCGGACGACCCGCGGCTGGGCTCGTTCGCCGGGCAGCCGATCGACTACACGCCGAACCTGCCGGTGACCTACTGGGGCTTCCGGTTCATGATCGGCTTCGGCGGCGTGGCCGCGCTGGGTGCGGTGTTCGTGCTCTGGTTGACCCGCAAGCGGCGGTTCCCGCCGGGCAAGTGGTGGGCGCCGCTGGCGGTGCTGAGCATCGCGCTGCCGTTCGTCGGCAACATCGCCGGCTGGGTGTTCACCGAGATGGGCCGCCAGCCGTTCGTGGTGGTGCCCAACCCCGATGCGTCCGGCGTCGACGGCGTGTGGATGTTCACCGCGTCGGCAGTGTCCTCGGGGGTGTCCCCCGGCGAGTTGCTGACCTCGGTGATCGCCCTGACCGCGCTGTACGGGGTGCTCGCGATCGTGGAGATCTTCCTGATCGTCCGCTACGTGCGCGGCGGCTTCGACGGGGTGATGCCGCCGAAACCGCCGGAGGGCGAGGAGAAGTCCGGCGACGAAGCCCTGTCCTTCGCGTACTGAGAGGCTGCACCTGCGATGGATCTGCCCACCTTCTGGTTCTGCGTGATCGCCCTGCTGTGGCTGGGCTACCTGTTCCTGGAGGGCTTCGACTTCGGCGTCGGCATGCTGCTGCCGGTGCTGGGCCGCCGCAACGAGGAACGGCGGGTGCTGATCAACACGATCGGCCCGGTCTGGGACGGCAACGAGGTCTGGTTGATCGTCGCGATCGGCGCGACCTTCGCCGCCTTCCCCGGCTGGTACGCGTCCCTGTTGAGCACGGCCTACCTGCCGCTCCTGGTGCTGCTGCTGGCGCTGATCGGGCGGGGCGTGGCGTTCGAGTACCGCGGCAAGGTGGACACCGCCCGCTGGCGGCGCACCTGGGACGCGGTGATCGTGCTCGCCTCGTGGATCTCGCCGCTGATCGTGGGGCTGGTGCTGTCCGCGAGCGTCTTCGGGCTGCCGCTGGACGCCAACGGCGACCGGGTCGGTGGCTGGTGGACGATCTTCACGCTGCCGAACGTGATCGGCGCGCTCGCGGTGTGCGGGTTCTCGCTGCTGCACGGCGCGGTTTTCCTGTCGCTCAAGACCGAGGGCGAGATCCGGGAGCGGGCGCGGCGGATCGCGCTGATGGCCGGGGTGCCGCTGCTGCTGCCGGTGATCGCGCTGATGGTCATCGCGCAGCTCCGGGAGGGTGAGGCCTGGACCTGGGTGCCGTTGGTGATCGCGCTGGTCGCGGCGCTGACCGGGCTGGCCCGGCTGTACCGGTGGCGGGACGGCCAGGCGTTCGCGCTGCAGGGCGTGGCGCTGGCCGGTGTGGTGGTGACCCTGTTCGGCGCGCTGTGGCCGAACGTGATCCCGTCCACTTTGGACCCGGCTTGGTCGTTGTCCATCGCGGACACCGCGTCCAGCCCGTACACGCTGACGGTGATCACCTGGGTAGGGGCCTTCGGCACCCCGGCGGTGCTGATCTACCAGGGCTGGACGTACTGGGTGTTCCGCAAGCGCATCGGCACCAAGCACATCCCGCCGGTGCACGTGCCCAGTGCCTGACGGTTTCCACTGGTCCGCCGGCTGGTGAAACCAATCCAGCTTTGATCTTTGTCGTTGAAGCGGCGCAGCCGCTTAGCCCACCTAAGCAACTTGCACCGCCGCGGGTTCTCAGAGGTCTTCTCGCGAGGACAGCCCCGATGCCGCTGGTCATACGTAGGTCGGGGATCCCACAGTGAGAAGGCGTCTGAGGTTCCGCCACCCGCACCGCTACGCAAGACGAGCCTGGAAACAGTAGGGAGTTCGTGATGGGTCCGCTCGGAGCTCTGCCCTGGCTCTCGGGGTCGGCCCGGCGCGCGCTCGTCGTGGCCGGGCTGCTCTCCGTCGGCAATGCGGCCGCGCTGATCGTGCAGGCCTGGGCGTTGGGCAGCGCGCTCGCGGCCGTGGTGACCAGCGCCGCCTCGCCGGCGGAGATCGGCGACCACCTCGTGGTGCTCGCCGGCGCGGTGGTGGCGCGGGCCGCGCTGGGCTGGGCTACCGAGTCGGTGTCCGCCCGGGCGGCGGCGGGCGCGAAGGAGGAGCTGCGCGGCCTGCTGCTGGATTCCGCGCTGCGGCGGGGCCCGGAGTGGATCCACCGGCGCGGCCCGGCCGAGCTGACCGCGCTCGCCACCAAGGGCCTCGACGCGCTCGACGCGTACTTCACCAAGTACCTGCCCGCGCTGGTGACCGCCGCGGTGGTGCCACCGCTGGTGGGGGCCTGGATCCTGTTCTCCGACTGGGTTTCCGCGCTGGTCATCGTGATCACCGTGCCGCTGATCCCGCTGTTCGCGTGGCTCGTCGGCAAGTACACCGAGCAGCGCACCTCGCGCGCCGCCGACGCGGTCCAGCGCCTGTCCGGGCAACTGCTGGAGCTGATCCGGGCGCTGCCGGTGCTGACGGCGTTCGGGCGGGCGCGAGCGCAGGGCGAGGTCGTCCGCCGCGTCAGCGACTCGCACCGCCGCACCACGATCGCGACGCTGCGCATCGCCTTCCTCTCCGCGCTGGTCCTGGAGCTGCTGTCGTCGCTGTCGGTGGCGATGGTGGCGGTCGGCATCGGCCTGCGGCTGGTCTCCGGGGACCTCGACCTGGCGACGGGCCTGCTGGTGCTGATCCTCGCGCCGGAGTGCTACCTGCCGCTGCGCGCGGCCGGAGCGGCGCACCACGCGAGCGAAGACGGCGTCGAAGCCGTCCGCCGAGTCGACGAGATCGTGCGGGAGGGTCACCCTGCCGGTGCGGGTGGTCCGCAATTTCCATTGAAATCGAACCTTCAATTTCAATGGAAATTGCGTCACCCCGAACCCGGACCGGACGGTTCCGGGGGACGTGGGACGGCTGAACCCGGTTGTTCGGGTGACGTCGTGCGGGTGGCCGGGTTGCGGGTGCGGCGGCGGGACGGGTTCGCGCCGGACGGCCTGAGCTTCGTGGCACGGCCCGGCGAGATCGTGCGGCTGGAGGGCTTCGACGGGATCGGGCCGAGCGGTAGCGGCAAGTCGACGACGATGTCGGTGCTGCTCGGCTTCGCCGCCCCGGAAAGCGGCACGATCACCTGCGACGGCGTGGACATCGCCGAGCTGGACCCGGCCGAGTGGCGCCGCCGCATCGCGTGGGTGCCGCAGCGCCCGACGTTCACCGGCGGCACCGTCGCCGACGAGCTCACCGTCGCCACCGCCGACCAACCCGACCTGACGGCGCACGTCGGCGAAGCGCTCGCCGACGCGGCCGCCGCCCACCTCCGCGACCGCCGCATCGACGAACTGTCCACAGGGGAGCGTCAACGGGTCGCGGTGGCCCGCGCCCTGCTGAGGCTGCGCGGCGACGCGAAGATCCTGCTGCTCGACGAGCCGACCGCGCACCTGGACGCAGCGACGGCCCACCAGGTCAACGAGGCGGTCCGCCGCGCCGCCGAAGCGGGCGCGACGGTCGTGCTCGCCAGCCACCGCCCGGAGGCGGCCGAAGCCGAACCCGAAGCGGCCACCGCGGCCCTTCCGGCCGCCGCGCCCGACCTGCCGGCGGCGACCGGTCGCATCCGCGACCTGATCACGCCGCGAACGCTCCTCGGCGTCGGCCTCGGCGCGCTCTCGCTGCTCTCCGGCCTCGCGCTGACCGCGACGTCGGCCTGGCTGATCGCCCGCGCTTCGCAGCAGCCGCCGATCCTCACGCTCTCCGTCGCGGTCGTGGGCGTGCGCACCTTCGCGCTGTCGCGCGCGGTGCTCCGCTACGCGGAGCGGCTCGTCACGCATGACGCCGCCTTCCGGCTCTCCGGCCGCCTCCGGCGGCGGCTGTGGGATGCCCTCGTGCGACTCGGGCCGGTGCGCACCGCCGGGCTCCGCCGCGGCGAGGGCGTCGCGCGCCTCGTCGACGATGTCGACTCCGTCCGCGATCTGGAGCCGCGCGTGATCCTCCCGCCGCTGGTCGCGGCGGTCGTCGTGGTCGCTGCGGTGGTGCTCCAGACGCTGGTGCTCCCCGAAGCGGGCGTGGTGCTCGCAGCTGCGCTGCTCGTCGCCTTCGTCGCGAGTCCGCTCGCTGCGCTCGCCGCGGAGCGCCGCGCGACCGCTGCCGTGGCGGAAGGGCGCCGCCGCGTCGCGGCTCGCGTCCTCGCGCTGCTCGACGGCTCGGCGGAACTGATCGCCTTCGGCGCGCACCAGGAGCGTCGCGCCGAACTGGCCGCCGCTGACGAGCGCCTCGCTGCCCGTGCCCGCCGAGCGGCTTTCGGCGCGGGTGCCGCGACGGCCGTGAACACGCTCCTCGTCGGGATCGCGGTGCTCGGCGGAGCGTGGTTCGGGGCGGCGGCGGTGGCCGAAGGCCGGTTGGCGCCGGAGCTGGCCCCGCTGCTCGGGCTGGTTCCGCTCGCCGCGGCGGAAGCCGTCGCGTTGCTGCCGCCCGCTGCGCAGCAGTGGAAGTCGTTGCGCGCAGCGCAAGCGCGTCTGGCGCCGCTGCTGGCGGTCGGCTCGGGCGGTGGATCCGGTGCCGCTGGCCCGGGGCACGGTGCTGCTGATCGGGTGGCGCGGTCCGGTGCAGGGCTGGCCGGTGGTGATGTCCAGCGCCCGGGCTCGGGTGCTGAACCTGGTGATGTCCCTGCGGATGCGGCACGGTCCGGTGTCGAGCTGACCGGCGTCGATGTCCGGTGGCCGGGTTCGGGCGGAATCGCCTTGCGGGGCGCGGACTTGCGGGTGCCCGCCGGTGCGCACGTCGCGGTGGTCGGGCCGTCCGGCGGCGGGAAGTCGACGATCTTGGCGCTGCTGCTGGGATTCCTGGAGGCGGAACGGGGCGACGTGCAGGTGCCGCGGAAGGTCGCGTGGTGCCCGCAGGAGCCACAACTGGTGTCGACGACCGTCCGGGAGAACCTGCGGCTCGCCGCGCCGGAGGCGAACGACCGCGAGCTCGGCGAGGCGCTACGGGTGGCGGGGCTGCCGGGCTGGGAGGAGCGGCTGGACGCGATGGTCGGCAGCGGCGGCACGGCGATGTCGGGCGGCGAGGCGCAGCGCCTCGCGCTGGCCCGGGCCCTGCTGGCCGCGGACGCGGAGCTGGTGCTGCTCGACGAGCCGACCGCGCACCTGGACGTGCCGACCGCGGAGGCACTGCTCGCCCGCCTGCGCCACGCGCTGCGCGACCGCACCGTCATCCACGTGACGCACCGCTGGTCGGAGACCGAACACGCGGACATCGTCCTGCGCGTGGAGGCCGGCGAGATCGCGGTCGTCCGCGAGGCCCAGCGCGAAGGCGCTCCCGTGACCGCCGCGCGAGCTTCGGATCCGTGAGCGCAGTGGGCATTGCAGGGGCTGTTCTGGCTGCGATGGCGCGGAGACGCGGTATCGGCGGACCTCCGTCTTCGACGTGTCGAAGCCGGAGGGCGGTCGCGCGGCGCGGGACGCCGTTTTCGCGCGAAACCGTCGTCCAGCAGGTGTGGAGGGCGCCGTTTTCGCGCGAAACCGTCATCCGGCAGGCGTGGCGAGCGCCGTTTTCGCGCGAAACCGGCGCGCAGAGCAACTTCCCGGACAGCTTCTGCACCAAGCCGGTGCGCGCACGGCTCCGGGCCTGCGGGATCGCCGCGACGGCCGGGCCTGGGCCGCGGATGGGCTGTGACCTGCGTCGTCCGGACCCGCCTTCGCGCTCGCGGGAGCTATAGCCTCGTGCTTGACATGGATTCCACCCTCGCCAAGCGCATGCTGGCGGCGTCCACCGAGATCACCCGGCTGGCGCTGTCCGCCGAAGATCCGGAGGCCGTCCTCCCGCTGGTCGTCCGCCGCGCCGCCGAACTCGCGGAAGCCGACCTCGGCGTCGTCACCGTGCGGGCCGACGACGGCCGCCTGACCGTCGAGGCCGCCTACGGCGCGCCCACCGCTACCGGCCCGCTCGGCGACCCGGTCGGCACCGTCCTCTCGTCGCGTTCGGCCGCGGCGCGGGTCGCCCGCAGCGGCGTGCCGGTCGTCGTCGACGACCTGATCGACGATCCGCTCACCGCCCCTTACGTCCCCGCTGCGCTGCGGGTTTACGGCCCGTTCGCGGTCGCGCCGTTCGGCACCCGCGAGCGGCGGCTCGGCGCGCTCGCCGTGTACCGGCGGCGTGGCGCCAGCACCTTCACCCGGGTCGCGGTGGACGTGCTGACCTCGTTCGCCGCGCAGGCCGGGCTCGCACTGGTGCTCGCGGAGGGCTCCACGGCGCGTCAGCGCATCGCCGTCTACCAGGAGCGGGAGCGCATCGCGCGCGACCTGCACGACGTGATCGTCCAGCGGCTCTACGCCACCGGCGTGCAGCTGGAGGTCCTGGAGCGGCGGCTGTCCGGCCGCCTCGACATCGCCGACGCCGCCCGCCTGTCCGAGACGATGGAGCAGATCGACCAGGCGATCGCCGAGGTCCGCGCCACCGCCCGCACGCTGCGCTCGGCGGACCCGGAGGACTCGGCGCACGCGCCCGCGCTCGACGATTCGATGCGCTCCGAGGTGCAGATCGCCGGGGAACTGCTGGGCCGGCCGCCGCGGTTGGAGATCGAAGGCGACCTCAGCGACGTGCCGGTGCCGGTGGCCGACCACGCCCGGGCCGCGCTCCGCGAAGCGCTGTCCAACGTGGTCCGGCACGCCGGCGCGAAAACCGTGCTGGTGCGGGTGCGGCGCTCGCAATCGGGGCTGTTGCTGCAGGTGGTGGACGACGGCTGCGGAATTCCCCGCGACGTGAGCAAGCGCGGCCTGCGCAACCTCGAAGAGCGCGCGGTCGCGGCGGGCGGCCGCTGCGTGATCACGTCCTCGCCGGACAGCGGCACCACGGTCACCTGGGAGGTACCGCTGACGGCGGCCCCCTGAGGGCGTCAGCGCGCGGCGACTTGAAGTCGGCGAGGAGCGCGTCGAACCAGGCGGTGCGGATTCGCTGGTTGGTCCCGTTCGGCGTCTCGTGATCGGCCGAGACTCGTCGCTCAGCGCTCGGCCGGCGACCTGGAACAGGCCGCGAACCGGCTGTGCCGGTCGAAGGCGAAGCGCTCGAAGCGGGCGGCCGGCAGCTCCACCCGCGAACCGCCGGGCGCGGCCCACAGCCGCGCGTGCTCGCCTTCCGCGGTCAGCTCTGGCCCTGGCGGCGGGCGACCCAGGCCGCGGCCTGGGTGCGGCGCTCCATGCCGAGCTTCGCCAGCACCGAGGTCACGTAGTTCTTCACCGTCTTCTCCGCCAGGAACAGCCGCTCGGCGATCTGCCGGTTCGTCAGCCCCTCGCCGATCAGCTCCAGCACCTTGCGCTCCCGCTCGGTCAGCGCCGCGAGCTCGTCCGGTTCGGGGCTGGTGGACTTGCGCAGCCTGTCCAGCACCCGGCCGGTGGTGACCGGGTCCAGCAGCGACCGCCCGGCCGCGACCTCGCGCACCGCGTTGACCAGGTCCTGCCCGCGCACCTGCTTCAGCAGGTAGCCGGACGCCCCGGCGTTGATCGCGCCGACCAGCGCGCTCTCGTCGTCGAAGGCGGTGAGCACGAGGCAGTACGGCGGCTCGGGCAGGGCGCGCAGCTTGCGGCACAGCTCCAGGCCGTCGCCGTCGGGCAGCCGCATGTCGATGACCGCGACGTCCGGCCCGGTCGCCTGCGCGCGCACCAGGGCTTCGCCGACGCCCCCGGCCTCCGCCACGATCTCCACGTCGTCCTCGGTGTCCAGCAGGTCGCGAAGCCCGCGCCGGACCACCTCATGATCATCGACTAGCAGGACCCTCACTGGCACGCACCCCACGCTACGTACGTGCTCGGCGGGTGGTGAGCTGAGGGTTGCCTGACAAACCGGGAATTCGCGGCTACTTCTTGACCTTCTTCGCGCCCTTGATCGCGCCGACGGTCTGGTGGGTGTGCGCGGAGACCTTGCGCGCGCGGCGCTTCGCCCGGTAGCCGACGGAAGGCTTGCCGCCGGTGTCGACCGCGGTGATCAGCAGCCCGCCGAGCAGCCCGACGTTCTTGAGGAAGTGGATCTGCTGGTTGGTGCGTTCCTGCGGGTCGTCGATCTCCCAGAACGCGTGCGCGGCCAGCGTCGTGGGCACGACGCTCCCGGCGAGCAGCAGCGCGGCCAGCCGGGGGAACCTGCCGATCGCCAGCAGGGTCCCGGCGCCGATCTTCACCGCCCCGTCGATGCGCACCAGCGTTTCCGGATCGGTCGGGAACTGCTCGGGAAGCGAGTCCTTGAGCGGTGCCGTCGTCTTCTCCAACAGCGGCGCGGCGGCCTTCGCGTGGCTCGGCGCATCGCGCAACGCCCCGATCCCGCCGTAGATGAAGATCGCGGCGAGCATCGGCCGGGCCAAACGGCGAATGAGCATCTGGGACCTCCTGGGTGGTCGGCCGGTGCGCCCGACGGTACTCACTCGGATCCGGGTCCGCCCGCTCGTCCGCACCGCCGGGCGAACCGCGCGGGAGTGGCTCGTCAGAGCTGCTCGACGCGGGCGAAGACCTCGTCCCACGCCGCGGCGACCTGCCGCGCGCACAGCTCCGGCGACACCCCGCCGACGCCGGTGCCCAGCCCGGGCATCGCGACGGACCGGGCCACGTGCCGGACCGGCGTGCCGTTCTCCAGCACCCCGCTCGCCAAGAGCCGCAGCACGGCCCTCGCCGCGAGGTACGGGTGCACCGTGTCGGCGGGCAGCCGCTCGCCGGGTTCCCGCATGGTGGGAGCGCTGATCAGCCAGATCGGGTTCGGGGCGCCGGTGGGCACCAGCAACGCCTCGCCGACCGGCAGCTCGCCGCCGTGGTAGGCCAGCACCGCGCTGCGGACCTGCTCCTCCACATCGGGGAAGGTGCGGGCGTACACCGCGTCGATGCCGCCGCGCATCCAGCCGTAGGAGTTCGCCGGGCTCACCACCGCGTCGACCTGCAGGTCGAGGACCGATCCCTGGTGAACGGAGAGGCCGGCTCGGCTGTCGGCGATGTCGTGCCAGGCGGCGGCCAGCGGCTCGTCCAGCGCGCAGAGGACGAGCTGCAGCTCCGGCTTCGCTCCATCCGCTGAGCGCCCCGAATCTGCGGTCACGCCCCACAGCATCGCAGGAATGCGCGGCGCGGTGGCATCGGGTAGGTCACACCTGGCGCCGATTCGCCGCGCGCCAGCCCGCCGGATGCCGCGGGCGCCGCGGGACTCGGAAGACCGACGCAATCCGGCCGCGCATCCGGACCATCGCCGGGTCCGGCTTCCGGGGGTCGCGGTTGCGCCATCGGAACCTGCCCGCGTGCCGGGAGCGTCTCCTCTTAGTCTGGGCGGGTGCCACAAATCGCGTATCTCGGCCCGCCGGGCACCTTCACCGAACAGGCCACCCGGCAGTTGACCGGTGGTTTCGACGCCGAACTCGTGCCCTTCGAGACCGTGCCGCTGGCGCTCGCCGCGGTGCGCGCCGGCGACGTGCTGGCCGCCGGGGTGCCGGTGGAGAACTCGGTCGAAGGCTCGGTGCCGGCCACGCTGGACACGCTGACCACCGACGATCCGCTGGTCGCGGTGCAGGAGACCGTGCTTCCGGTGCAGTTCGACCTGCTGGCCCGGCCCGGCATCGGGCTGTCCGAGATCGGCACCGTCGCGAGCCACCCGCACGCGCTCGCGCAGGTCCGCGGCTGGCTGGCCGAGAACCTGCCGGGCGTCAGCGTCCACGCCGCCAGCTCCACCGCCGCCGGGGCGGCCGCGGCGGCGGCCGGCGAGTTCGACGCGGCGATCTCCGCGCCGGTGGCCATCGAGCACTACCCGTCGCTGGTGCGGCTCGCCGGCGGCGTCGCCGACGTGCGCGACGCGGTCACCCGCTTCCTGCTGGTCCGCCGCCCCGGCGCGCTGCCGGAGCCCACCGGCGCGGACCGCACGTCGGTGTGCGCGGTGATCAGCGACGAGGTCGGCACGCTGGCCGACATGCTGGCCGAGCTGTCGCTGCGCGGCATCAACCTCAGCCGCATCGAGTCCCGGCCGCTGCGCGAGCGGTTCGGCGAGTACCGGTTCTTCCTCGACTTCGACGGGCACGTCGCGGACGCCCGGATCGGCGACGCGCTGACCGCGCTGCACCGCCGTTGCAGCACCGTCTGGTTCCTCGGCTCCTACCCGAAGGCGGACCGCTCGCCGGCCGGCGTCCGCCCGTCGGCCTCGGAGCAGGCGTTCGAAGTCGCGGCGAAGTGGCTCGACGACGTCCGGGCGGGGCGGTTGGCATGACCGAGTTGCTGCTGGAAGCGCCGACCGGGTTACGGCTGATCCTCGCCCGCCACGGGCAGACCCCGGCCAACGTGGCGCACCTGCTAGACACGCTGCCGCCGGGCCCCGGCCTGACCGAGCTGGGCCAGCAGCAGGCGGCCCGGCTCGCCGAGCGGCTGGCCGACGAGAAGATCATCTCGGTGCACGCGAGCCGTGCGGTGCGCGCGCAGCAGACGGCGCAGCCCTTGGCGCAGCGGCACCGGCTGCCGCTCGAGGTCGTCGACGGAACGCACGAGGTCTACGTCGGCGAGCTGGAAGGCCGCGGCGACCAGGAGGCGCTGCAGATCTTCGACGACGTCTACGGGAGCTGGCACGCGGGGCGGCTCGACGTGCCGATGCCCGGCGGGGAAACCGGCCGCGAGGCGGTGACCCGGTTCGTCGACGGTGCGCGCAGCGCCATCGACGGAGCGGGTGACGGCGCGGTGGCGCTGGTCAGCCACGGCGCGATGCTGCGACTCGCGGCGAGCGCGCTGGCGTCGAACATCGAGGGCCCCCGGGGCAACGAGGCGTACCTGCCGAACACGGGCGTGATCGTCCTCGAAGCGGACCCCGACGTCCGGACGGGCTGGCGCTGCCTCTCCTGGGACGGCCTCAACACGCCCTGATCAACGGCCGAAGCGTTTCCGCTGGTACCGGGGACGCGGGTCTACTTTCGGGCTCCGCCGTTCACGATAGTGCTTTGTCGGAATCCGAAGCTGACGATGCGGATCATCAGTGGCTCACCTTGTTGACGCATGCTCCATCAGCATCCGGCTGTTCACTCCGTGATCGGAGGACGCTCGCATCCGCGTCAGCGGGAGATTTCCCGGTGAAGGAAGACAAGTAGGAGGCCTCCGACCGAAGGGTCTGCGCAGTGCCACGCGGCACAGCTCTCCGATTACGTGGTTTAGGTCACGCGCAAGTTGGTGACGCATCGTTTGGAGATCGATACGATCCGTCATGTGAGAATTCTTCGTGTAATGGCTGCCGCTGCTGCACTGATGGCTGCTACCTCGCCCATCGCTTTAGCCACGCCTGCTACCAATCCGACACCACGGAATCCGGCCGAGATCGCCGAGTGCCTGTCCAATCCGGCCGTTCCCAACTCGGCGATCGTGGACCGTGTTCCGGTGGCCCGGCCGGATACGCCACAGGTCGAGTTTCAGTTGGAATGCGGACCGCCGGAGATCGCCGGTGCACGGCACATCCACGCCGGTCACCCCATCAACAACGTAGTGACGTTCCAGCGCTGCTACTCCACGGCGCTCCTACATGGCGAGAAAGAACCCCAGGACTACTCAACGCTGTACCGCTATACCCCCCCGCTGGGTGGGCCGGTGGTAGTCGTGGCGACCGATGACTTTTCCCCGTTCGTGCTCTCCGCATGGACCGAGGGCCCGAACTCCGGTGATTGGGATGGATGCTCCGCAGGCATCCCGTGATAAATCATGGCGCACACCCCAGAGCGTGGCTGGGGTGTGCTCCATACTCGGCGAGGTGGAATCAACTCCTCGGAAGCTGTATCCCATGCCCCGACCGGACCATGTCCGGCAACTACTTGACACAGTAGACGTGGCGCCCGTCGATCGGGACATTCCCGCTGTGTGCACGGTCGTTTCCTGGTTGCAGGGCGATCGGCCGAAGGGGAATGCCCACCTTCAGGGGTTCCGGTTTACTGGCGGCGATGATTTCGCCTGGTTCGCACGTGACCGTCTTCTGACATGCGCTTCGTACGTTCTCGCGCATAGGTCCGTCCGGGAGCTACTGCCTGCCGAGTTCGGTGTCACCGACCCGTTGACTTACACCACTCCCGGCAAGTTGATTGGTTGGCAGCCGGGGCTTTCGTTGGTGTTGGAGTCACAGTGGGCCCACACGCTGTATGCGGGCAGCTTCACACGCGGCTATCAGGACCTTTCTGACGCTGAGAAAGACGAGCGAGCGCGGAAGGCCCGCACTGCTGCCCACAGCCTGTATGCCGCATTGTTCGGTGACCGGTATGCGTCGGTGTCGTTCGTGTCCACGCGCGACCCTTGGAGTCGGTGGTTCCCAGGCCTTTTCAATATCACTTGGCTGGTACTCGACCAGCAAGCTCACACGTTGTGGCTTCTCGCGGTCACTGACATGGACTGGTAGGAATCACACGTCGGCCGCCACCCGATGATCAGGACATTGTCGGCGAATTGATCAACCTGTGCATCCATCGCGTGGGAGCGTTCGAGCTGTCGTTGCGGCCTGGTGCGCCTGAGCTGACCGTGAAGATCGCAGGGCAACTGCCGCGCATCTATCGCCTCGTTGGATGAGATCGGTATGCCAAAGCGCTCACGGGCACCTGACCAGGCGGAACGGTCAGCCCCAGCCGAGGGCGTGGAGCTTCTCGTCGTCGATGCCGAAGTGGTGCGCGATCTCGTGCACAACCGTCACGGCCACCTCGTCGACCACTTCGTCCTCGTCCGCGCACATGTCCAGCAGTGGTTCGCGGTAGATCGTGATCCGGTCCGGCAGCACGCCGCTGTAAGTGCTGTCCCGCTCCGTCAGCGCGACGCCCTCGTACAGCCCGAGCAGCGACGGGTCTTCGGGGTTGGCGTCCTCCACCAGCACCACGACGTTGTTCATCGCCGCCGCGAACTCCGCGGGCAGCAGGTCGAGGGCGTCGGCCACGAGCTCCTCGAACCGAACGCGGGTCATCTCCACCGGCATGACCCCGTTCTACCGCACCCGGGCGTCAGCGGGGTTCGGTCGCGGGCACGCCCGGCTCGATCGGCGCGGTGTCCTTCGGCGCCGGTTCCTTGCCGACCTGCACCTGCCCCTTGACGCCGCCGGTCACCGGCGCGAGCCCGCTGCCGTCCGGCAGCTGCGCGCTGACCTTGCAGTTGACCTGCCGCGATCCGGCGTCCCAGCTCTCCGGCGCCAGCGTGTCCCAGTAGACGATCAGACCCTTGTCCTTGGCGACGGTCGGGCCGCCCGCGTACTGCGCGGTCAGCTCCTCGCACCTGGTCACCAGGAAGTCGTCCTGCGGCTTCTCCTCCGGGTAGCCGCCGGGGAACTGCTCGCCCAGGTCGACCAGGCCGGTGATCTCCACCGCGTGCGGCCGTGCGCAGTCCACCGGGTCCCACACGGCGGTGCCGTTGATGCCCAGGCAGCGGCCGACCGGGTAGACGTTGGACTGGTCCGTGTTCGCGGCGCTGCCGGTGATCGGGTAGAGCTTGCCGGACGGCCCGGGCTGCTGGATGCCGCAGTGCAGCGTCCGGTCGTCGTTGCCCCAACCCTCCTCGCTCGGCGTGAACGCGCCCACGTTGAACTTGCCGTGCGGGTCGAACCGGTTCGACAGGAACTGCTTCGACACCTCGGTGCAGTGCTGCTGCTTGAGCTGCTGCCACTGCTCGGTGTTCGGGAACGGGGCGTCGGGTCCGAACTCCTGGCCCAGCTCCGCGCTGCCGGTGACCTGGAAGAGGTGGGGCTCGTTACAGGTGACCTTGCGGATGTCGGCGGCATCGGGCTCGGTCCAGTTCAGGCAGTCACCCGCGGCGGCCTCGAAGACCACTTCCGGCGCCGGCGCCGAGCCGATCCTGCCGGACCCGCCGACGCCGGGCCCGCCGCCGGTCGGCCAGTTCAGCGCCGCGCTGACCACCAGGATCAGGAGGGCGCCGATGGCAGCCGAGATCATCACGAGCCGGGTGTTGGGCTTGTTCCGGCCTGGTCTGGGAGGGGAATCGGGCGCTGCCATCGATCACATGATGCCTCGCCGCGTGGCGGCGTGCGCGGCGCCATCGCAGATGTTCGGAACCGATTCGTTGCCGGACACGTCGCCACGGTAGGTAATGTTGCGTTCGGGAGTGGGGCTATGACGGAAGATGGCAAGCCAGTGGCAGACGACGACCGGCAGCAGTGGGGCGGGGGGAACCCGCCGGGCAACCCGGAGCAACCGGAGCAACCGGTGTCGCCCGAGTCGGCGGGGCGCGGCCGGATCCGGTACCAGGACGAGAGCACGACGCCGCGCGAACCGACGTTGGCGGAGCAGCGCGCCCGCGTCGCCGCGGAGAAGCGCCGTGAGGAGCAGCACCGCGCCGAGCTCGCGGCCGCGGAGGCGAAGACGAAGAAGCGGCGCCGCATCATGATCGGCGGCGGCGCGACGGTCGGCGTCGTGGCGCTGGTGGCCGCGATGTACTCCGCGTCGGAGATCAGCAACGAGGCCAACGCCTCCCAGGAGTACTGCGCCACGGAGCAGTCGGGCCAGCCCGGAGTCCGCGACCAGGACCAGTTCTGCGACGAGAACTACGTGAACACCCACCAGGGCTATCACAACGGCGGCATGTTCTTCATGCCGATCTTCCTGCCCACCGGTGGGATCGGCGGCTACAACTCCTACCGGTACGCCTACACGCCCGCCGGCGTGTCGGCGCCGCCGGTCGGCTCGCCGGCGTCCGGCTCGTCGTTCACCAAGCCGTCCGGCTCGACGATCAAGGACAGCAGCGGCAAGACCATCCAGCGCGGTGGGTTCGGCATCAACAACAAGAGCGGCAGTAGCGGGAGCTGACGAGTGCGGCGCAGGACCACAGCACGACGACCGGACTGGCAGGCCAAGGTCGAGGAGCTCGGGCTCGTCTTCGGCACGCCCGCGCGCGCGGCCGACGGCTCGGCCCGGCCCTACTGGGACGAGGGTGTGCACTACGAGTTCAGCCTCGACGAGGTGCTCTCGCTGGAGGCCGACGTCGAGCTGCTGCACTCGATGTGCCTGGACGCCGTCGACCACGTCATCACCACCGAGCGCTACAAGGACTTCGGCATCCCGGAGTGGGTCTGGCCGCACATCGCCGAGTCCTGGAAGCGCCACGACCCGCACCTGTACGGCCGGTTCGACCTGCGCTACGACGGCACCGGCCCGGCGAAGCTGCTGGAGTACAACGCCGACACCCCGACGTCGCTGCTGGAGGCGGCGGTCGTGCAGTGGCACTGGCTGACCGAGTCCCACGAGGGCGACGACCAGTGGAACTCCATCCACGAGAAGCTCGTCGAGCGCTGGGGCGAGATCAAGGATCAGCTGGCCACCAACGAGGCGCACTTCACCTGGTCGTCCGCCGACGTCACGGGTGAGGACAACATCACCGCGGCCTACCTGCAGGAGACCGCCGCGGAGGCCGGGCTGGACACCGTCGGCCTGCCCATCGAGGAGATCGGCTGGGACAGCCTGCTGGAGCGCTTCGTCGACCTCGAAGAAGCGCCGATGAACTCCGTCGTCAAGATCTACCCCTGGGAGTGGATGGTCGACGACGACTTCGGCAGGCACGCCGTCAAGACGCTGCCGGCCACGCAGTGGGTCGAACCGCTGTGGAAGATGCTGCTGTCCAACAAGGCGCTGCTGGCGATCCTGTGGGAGATGCACCCGGGGCACCCGAACCTGCTGCCGACGTTCCTGGACCAGCCCGGGCTGCTCACGGAGTACGTGCGCAAGCCGCGCCTGGGCCGCGAGGGCAACAACATCCAGGTCGTCGCGCCGGGCTGGGAGACCGAGACCAGCGGCGTGTACGGCGAGGAGGGCTACGTCTACCAGGCGTTCGACCCGCTGCCGGAGTTCGACGGGATGCGCCCGGCCCTCGGCGCCTGGGTGGTCGGCGACTCCTCGGCCGGCCTGGGCATCCGCGAGACGGCGGGCCTGATCACCGACGACGGCGCGGCCTTCGTCCCGCACCGCATCCCCGGCACGGCCTGACCCGGGTTGGTGGGTTTCCAATTTTGCCTAAAATTGGAAAACCACCGGTCTCCCGATTTTGCCTGAAGCTGGAGCCCCGCACGGCTCGTGTCCCGTGGGACCGGTTTTCCGATTTCGCCTGAAACCGGGTGGCTCACGCCCGCAGGCGCAGGCGACGGCGTTGCGCGCACCCTGGGGCGCGGTCGGTCCGCGGCGCGGACTACGCTGACCAGCTGTGATCGACCTGAAGACGCTACGCGATGATCCGGAAGCGGTGCGCGCTTCGCAGCGCGCGCGAGGAGAGGACGCGTCCCTGGTGGATGCGCTGCTGTCCGCCGACGAGCGTCGCAGGTCCGCGGTGTCCCGGGCGGACAACCTGCGCGCGGAGCAGAAGCAGCTCGGCAAGCAGGTCGGCAAGGCCAAGGGCGAGGAGCGCGACGCCCTGCTGGCCCGCGCCAAGGAGCTCGCCGCCCAGGTCAAGGAGGCCGAGGCGGAGCAGTCGGCCGGCGACGAAGAGCTGCTGCGGGCCCAGAAGGCCGTCTCCAACATCGTCGAGCCCGATGTGCCGCCGGGCGGCGAGGACGACTACGCCGTGCTCAAGCACGTCGGCGTGCCGCGGGAGTTCGACTTCGAGATCAAGGACCACGTCGAGCTGGGCACCGCGATCGGCGCCTTCGACATGGAGCGCGGCGCGAAGGTCGCGGGCGCCCGGTTCTACTTCCTGACCGGCATCGGCGCGCAGCTGGAGCTGGCGCTGCTGAACATGGCCGCCGCACAGGCCGCCGCCGCCGGTTTCACGCTGGTCGTGCCGCCGGTGCTGGTGCGACCGGAGATCATGGAGGGCACCGGGTTCCTCGGCGCCCACGCCACCGAGGTGTACCGGCTGGAGGAGGACGACCTCTACCTGGTCGGCACCTCCGAGGTCCCGCTGGCCGGCTACCACTCGGGCGAGATCGTGGACTTCTCCGCCGGGCCGCTGCGCTACGCGGGCTGGTCGACGTGCTTCCGCCGGGAGGCAGGGTCCTACGGCCGGGACACCCGCGGCATCATCCGCGTGCACCAGTTCAACAAGCTGGAGATGTTCGTCTACTGCCGGGAGGACGAGGCCCGCGACGAGCACGAGCGGCTGCTGGCGTGGGAAGAGGAGATGCTCGCCAAGATCGAGGTGCCCTACCGGGTGATCGACACGGCGGCGGGGGATCTCGGTGCCAGCGCGGCGCGCAAGTACGACTGCGAGGCGTGGGTGCCGAGCCAGCAGACGTACCGCGAGCTGACCTCGACGTCGAACTGCACCACGTTCCAGGCGCGGCGGCTGAACACCCGCTACCGCGACGAGGACGGCCGTCCGCAGATCGCGGCCACCCTCAACGGCACGCTGGCGACGACCCGCTGGATCGTCGCGATCCTGGAGAACCACCAGCAGTCGGACGGTTCGGTGCGAGTGCCCGAGGCGCTGCGCCCGTTCCTCGGCGGCCGCGAGGTCCTCGAACCCAAGTGATCGACCACGGGCAGGGCCACGGTTTCAATTGAAACCACGGCCCTGCCCGTGTCCGGTGCGCAGTTTCAATTGAAACTGCGGAAACCGGTGACCAGCGGTATCAGGCCGCCTTGGTGATCTCCGCGGCGAGGCCGCGGTCCAGCGTGGCCCGCACCAGGGCCGCCGCGAGGCGGGCGAGGTCGTGCCCTTCGACGAGCTCCGCGAGCTCGTCCGGATCCGTCGGCAGGCCCAGCTTCTCCGCGCCCGCCAGCGCCTTCTTGTCGAAGAACGGCCGGAGTTCCGGCCACACCAGCTGCACCTCGCGGCAGAAGATGTCCGCGCCCACCGGGCCGAGCCGGGGCAGCTCGGTGAGCTTCTCCTGCAGCACGTCGATGTCTCCGTCCGCTTTCGCCTGGATCCGCCGAAGATCCCCGTGGTACCGGTCGATCAGCAGCTGCGCGCCCTTGCCGAGCGCTGTCGCGGTGCTCTCGTCGTACCGCGCGTAGTGCCCGCGGTCGAGCGCGTCGACGCGTTGCTGCCAGGTCGCGTCGCACATCTTCTGCGGCGTCCCGAACTCCGCGAGTTCCCGCGCGGCCGACACCGCCAGCTCGGCCTTGATCCGGGTGGACATCAGCACCGCCAGCACCAGCAGCCGGTACAGCGGGGCGGGCTTGTTCGCCAGCGAGATCCCGGCCTGAGCGGCGTAGGTGGTGCCCGCCTCGTCCAGCAGGCGTTGCACGACGTTCTCCGCCGACATCATCACCACCTCCTGCCGCGCAAGGCCTACCCGGCGACCGCCGGGGGCACACCTGCGATCACGGCGAGCCCGCGGCACCCGACTTATGGTGGGGGCGTGTCGGACACTCCTTCGCAGGCCCTCGCCCTGGCCGGCCTCGGCGACCGGATCCGCAGGTTGCGGGCGGCGCGCGGGCTGGACCAGGCGGGCCTGGCGGAGCGGGCCGGCCTGGGCGTGGCGCTGCTGGGGAACGTGGAGCGCGGCGACGCGACACCGTCCCTGGACGTGCTGGTCCAGCTGGCGACCGCGCTGGGCGTCGGGCTGTCCGAGCTGTTCACCGACAACAAGCCGGGGCCTGCCGTGATGGTGTTGCGCGGCGACGAGGCGCCGACGGTCGACACCGACGGCATGGCCTTGCAGGTGCTGACGCCGCGCGCGGTGATCCCCGGGCTCTACGCCGCCCGCTACCGGATTTCGCCGTCCAGTGAGGGAGTGCGGCCGGTCCGGCACGAGGGCCACGACTGGCTCTACGTGCTCAGCGGGCGGCTGCACGTCGAGTTCGACCAGGGAACGACGACCCTGCGGGCCGGCGACAGCGTCAGCTTCAGCTCCCGGGTCCCGCACCGTCTCTCGGCGCTCGGCGGCGAACCCGCGGAGTTCCTCGCGGTCGGGGCGACGCTCCAGACGTCGCCCCGCGGCGAGGCCTGATCACTCCTGCCGGATCGATCTTGAACTCGGCGTAGACGGTGTCGGAGTTGAACCGCCGCGCCTTGCCCAGATCGCTGCCGGTGCAGCTGGTGGGTCTTCGGGTCGGGAACTTCTCGTCCTTCACCGCGTCCGGGCCCGGGGCTTGGCGACCTTGTGCTCCGGTTGTGACGGGGGAGGTCACAACTCGGGGAGGACCTCCGAGGCGATCTCCTCGACGGTGGACTCCTTGCCCGCGTAGGGCTCGTCGGCCCGCGGCCAATGCGTGATGACGTCGGTGAAGCCGAGCTCGGTGGCCCGGCCGACCACGTCCCGGAAGTGGTCCACACTGGACATCGAGTACACCGGACCGGCGTCCACCTGCAGGTACCGGTCGACCTTCGCCGGGTCCCGGCCCTGCTCGGCGAGCACCTCGGCGAACCGCAGCGACAGCTCCGCGACCGACCGCCACCAGGCCTCCGGGTCGTCGGCCTCCCGCCCGGTGGTCACCCAGCCCTGGCCGTACCGGGCCGCCAGCCGCATCGACCGCGGCCCGTTGGCGGCGATCACGAACGGCATCCGGGGCAGCTGCACGCAGCCGGGTGCCCGGTGGGCCTGGACGGCCGTGTAGTACTCGCCGGAGTGGTCGGTGCAGTCGCGGGTGAGGATCTGGTCGAGCAGCTCGACGAACTCGGTGAACCGGTCGACGCGCTGCCCGGCGGTCAGCTCCGGGTGGCCCAGCACGTGCGCGTCGAAGCCGACGCCACCGGCGCCGATGCCCAGGGTGAGGCGGCCGTCGGCGATGTCGTCCAGCGCGGTCAGCTCCCGCGCGAAGTGCGCGGGGTGCCGGAAGTTCGGCGACGCGACCAGGGTGCCCAGCCGGATCGTCGAGGTGACCGTGGCCGCCGCGGTCAGCGTCGGGACCGCGTCGAACCACGGCTTGTCCACAAGGGACCGCCAACCGAGGTGGTCGTAGGTCCACGCGTGGGCGAAGCCGTACTCCTCGGCCATCCGCCACAGCGGCTCGGCCGCCCACCACCGGTGTTCGGGCAAAATCACGATCCCAACTCGCACGCCGTCGACCGTACTGGTACCGCCCCGCCCTTATCGACCCGATCAGGTGATGCGGAAACGTGGCCCGGGTCGCGGCGGCGGGTCCTCGGCTCCCGGGCGGCGACCGGGACCAGGCAGGATGACGTCGTGCGCAAACCTGGCCTGGTGGCATCCGACGTGGACGGAACCCTGCTCGACCCGATGGAGCGGGTGAGCCCGCGAACCGCGCGGACGGTGCAGCGGGTGGTGGCGTCGGGAACGCCGTTCGTCCTGGTCACGGGGCGTCCGCCGCGCTGGGTGCCGACGGTGGTCGAGGGCCTGGGCGTGTCCGGGGTGACGGTGTGCGCGAACGGCGCGGTGCTCTACGACGCGGCCGCCGACCGGGTGCTGCAAAGCCACGTGATCGACCCGGTGCTGCTGCACGACGTGGCCCGCGAGCTGCGGCACGAGCTGCCGGGCTGCGCCTTCGCGGTGGAGCGGACCACCGACGGGGCGCGGGACCGGCCGCACGAGCAGTTCCTCGCCGAGGTGGACTTCCGCCGGGTGTGGCCGAATTCGGACATCCGGGTGGCCGGCACCGACGAGCTGACCGGCAAGCCGGCGGTGAAGCTGCTGGTCCTGCACGAGCACATGACCAGCGCGGAGATGGCCGCGGTGGCGGGTGAGGTGCTGGGCTCGCAGCTGCAGCTGACCTACTCGACCACGGCGGGGCTGATCGAGCTGTCGGCGCCGGGCGTGGACAAGGCGACCGGACTGGCGGCGGTGGCCGAGGAGCTCGGCGTGGCCCGGGAGGACGTGATCGCCTTCGGCGACATGCCCAACGACGTGCCGATGCTGGAGTGGGCGGGCCACGGCGTGGCGATGCGCAACGCCCACAAGGAGGCGCTGGCGGCGGCCGACGAGGTCACGATCACCAACGCCGAGGACGGCGTCGCGCACGTCCTCGACCGCTGGTGGTGACCGGTTCCCCCCGCAATTTCAATGGAAATCAGACCTTCGATTTCAATGGAAATTGCGGGGAACCCTTGGTCGTCACTCAACGCGGAGCGCGGAGGTCACGGCCGGTGGTCGCGTTGCAGGGCCGTCGCGCGGGCGCGGATCTCGTCGAGCCGCTCGTAGCCGCGCTGACCCGGGCAGGCCGTCTTGCTGACGTCGCGGTGGCCGAAGATCGTCGGTAGCGGGACCGCCGCGCCGGCCGGGAAGTGCGAGTTGCCGGCGGGCCCCGCGATCAGCTCGGTGCGGCCGTCAGCGGCCACCCGGGCCGTGCCCAGCCTCCACGCGCTGATCGCCGCGACCGACTCGACGGTGTCGGGGGAGGGCAGGACGTGGTCGTAGTTGCCCATCATCGACACGCCGAACGTGCCTTGGTTGAAGCCCCGCGCGTGCCCGCCGACGATGGCGTCGCGCAGCCCGCCCGCGCGGCCCTCGAAGATCGTGCCGCACTTGTCGACCAGCGCGTGGTAGCCGATGTCGCCCCACTTCAGCTCGACGGCGTGGTAGCGGTAGATCGCCCGCAGAATGGCGGCCGACTCGTGGCAGCCGTAGTCGTTGGTCCCGGCGGTGTGGTGCACCACGACGGCCTTGGTCTCGGTGCGCTCCGGCGGCCAGGTCATCTGGCCCTCGTCGGCACCCCACTGCGCGCGGCCGACGACCGGCGGCTGGCCGGGAGCGTTCGATCGAGGCGCCGCGGCCGGTGCCGTGCCCGGGTCGATCGCGACGAGCTCCAGATCGCCGGTCACGTCGACGCCGCCCCGGCTGGCCCGCACCTGCGCGGTGTCGGCGCGGCCGGTCCACAGCGGTTCGCTGCCCTCCAGGGTGCCGTGGTCGGGAGCCGAGTCGATCGGCTCCAGCGCCGTCCACGGGGTCCAGCCGGAACCGGTCCGGGTGCGCACCTCGATGCGCTCCGGCGCCGGCCCGCGCCAGGTCAGTCCGACCAGGTCGAAAGCGCGGTCGGCGTGCACCTCCCGCGTTCCGTCGCGGGTCAGCGTCGCGTCGCGCAACGCGATTCGGGTGCTGGTGGTCTCGGGGGGCTCCGCCGTGGCGGGCAGTGCGGTGGAGGCGAGCAGCAGTGCGATCGGAACGCTCAACCGGAGACGCATGGGCGATACCTCGCTTTCGCGCGGCGATCGGGGCTGTGCGAGGCGAGTATGCGGTGGCCGCCGATCAGCCGCCGCTCCAACTGCTCTGGACGAGTGACGTCGTCCCCTGTGGACAACTTCCGCAATTTCAATGGAAATCAGATCTTCGATTTCCATTGAGCCTTTTTCATCCTGCTTCGTGTTCGAGGGTGAGGATGGCTTGGGCGAGGGTGCCGACTTGGTGGGGGCAGCAGCGGACGCGGTCGAGGATG
>NZ_JBWKKH010000059.1:0-33066 GCF_056431645.1 Saccharopolyspora sp. NPDC045839 | reverse complement strand
CCACAGGCCCGCGCAACGCCACAACGTCGGCAAGAGCACCAAAAGAGCACTCAGTCTCACCGCAAGCCGAAAACCGACAGGTTAAACAACAAGCTGAGAGCCTGTGCTCAATCTTGCGGCGGGTAGCGGCCCCCTGCGGGAATTGCAGACGCTGCCTGGCTGTGGGGTCCCCGACATCATGAATGCCGGTCGGGGCTGTCCTAGCCAGGCACAGCCCACGCCACAACGTTCAAAACAGCCTCTTGAACCCCGTCAGACCTCGGAGTTCTGCGGCGCCTGTTCCGGCTTCTCGTCCGGGGTCTCGTCGGGCGGCGGTGGTTCCGCTTCGGGCTCCCCGGCGGGTTCGGCCGGTTGCTCCGGTTCCTCTTCCACCAGCGAGCGGATCGCCGAGTTCAGCACCGCGACCATCGGCACCGCGAGCAGCGCGCCGATGATGCCCGAGACCACCACGCCGATGCTGATCGCCAGCACCACGCCCAGCGCGTGGATCTGCACGGCGCGGCCCAGGATCAGCGGCTGCAGCACGTTGCCCTCGATCTGCTGCACCGCGAGCACGATGCCGACCACGATCAGCGCGACGACCCAGCCCTTGGTCACCAGCGCCACCAGCACCGCGACCGCGCCGGAGGCCACCGCGCCGACGATCGGCACGAAACCACCGAGGAACACCAGCGCCGCCAGCGGGATCGCCAGCGGCACGCCCAGGATCATCAGGCCCGTGCCGATGCCGAGCGCGTCCACCACCGCGACCAGCGCGGTCGCCCGCACGAAGCCGACCAGCGACGCGAAGCCCTTGCAGCCGGCGACGTCGACGCGGTGCCGCACGTGCTTCGGCGCCAGCTTCGTCACGAACAGCCACACCCCGCGGCCGTCGTGCAGGAAGTAGATCAGCGTGAACAGCGCCAGCACCAACCCGGTGAGGAAGTTGCCGAAGGTGCCCGCGGTGGACAGCGCGCCGCTGGTCAACGCCGCCTGGTTGGCGGCCAGCCACTCCTGGGCCTGGTCCAGGTAGCGGCCTATCTGCTCCTCGTTGATGTGCAGCGGGCCCTGCGCCAGCGAGTCCTTCAGCTGGTTGAGGCTGGCGACGACCTGGCGCTGCAGGTCGGGGAAGCCGTCGATGAACGCGTTGATGACGAAGGTGAGGACGCCGCCGACGACCGCGAGCCCGCCGATCAGCACCATCGCGGTGGCCAGCGCCCGCGGCACGCCGCGCCGGGCCAGCCAGGACACGATCGGGGCCAGCAGCGCCGACAGCAGCAGCGCGATGGCCACCGGGATCACGACGACGTAGATCTGGCCGATGACCAGCCCCACCACGTACAGGGCGCCGAGTACCACCACCAACCGCCAGCTCAACGCCGCCGAGACGCGGAGCACGCGGGGAATCGACGCCGCCGCGTCGTCCCGGGTGGTGATCTTGAAGTCGTTCACCCTGCCACCGTAGCGCCGACCACCGGACCCGGGGGCGGAATGACCACGGCGCGCAATCGGGCCGGAACACCAGTAACACGATGTGGCGAAGCTGTCGCTCTGTGCTTACGGAAGTGGCGGTTGTGGTGAAAGAGTGCGCGGCGGCGAGGAGGCAGAGTCCAACAGGGAGTCGCCCGAAGCCGAGGAGGTTCTGGCACCGAGATGTCCGGCCGCTACCGCACGACGGGAGCCGCCCGACCGTGGCGGCTGCTGACCCGTGCCCTGGTGGTGGCGGGCGCGACGGTCGCCGGAACCTCCGCGGCTTGGCTCATCGGCACCGGGCTCCCGGCGGACGCCTCGAACCTCGCCCCGGCCGCGCCCGCCGACGAATCGGCCGCGCCGCCGGAATCGGCGAACCCACCGGCCGCGCCGGTGGAAGGTGCGACCACCGACCGGTCCGGCCCGGCGGAGTTCTCGCTCGGCCGCCTGAACCCGGTCGAGCTGGTCCGGTCCGAGCCGGCGGAGCGGTTGCTCGACGCGGCGAAGCCGGTGACCGGCGTGCTGCAGGAGTCGGCCGACGGCGTCCGGCACGTCGCGGGCGACGCGCTGTCGGTCACCGAAGCCCAGGCGGGCGCGCTGTCCACGTCCGTCGACAGTGGACTGGATGGGCTCGACGGCCCGCTGCTGTCCGGGGAAACCGCCCCGCAGCAGGGCTTTTCGCCGTCCATGCCGCTTCAGCAGGCCGCACCGGCGCCGGGCTTCCCGCCCGCTGTCCCGCAGTCGGCGCAGCTGGTCGAGCACCAGCGGTCGCCGGAGCAGGCGGACGCGGTCACCCGGCCGCGAGCGCCGGAACCCGCTGAGGCACCCGGAAACCAGGGCTGGCCAAGGCCTTTCGCCCTGCCCACGCTGCCCGGCGCGCCCGGCTGCGGTGGCGCCGGCGACGGACAGCAGCACAACACCGCCGCGGTCGGCTGCTACCCGGCCGAACCGGCCCGCACCCCAGCCTTCGCCGGGGCCTCGACCCGCGACATCGCCAGCACGCTGATCAGCGCGCCCGAACCGCAGCCGGGCACTACACCCGACTAGACCGCTGCGCGGCGCAGGCGACGGATCTCGTTGCCGCCGAAAGGAAATCCGCCGCGCGCAACCCGGCTCCACATTTCCGATGCCCGCCGTCTCCCGATGATCAAGTTCCGATGACGGTGTGGCGCCCTCAGTTGATTTTCCTCCCCTGCAGGGGGAAACCTTGTGAAGGAGAGATCCATGCAGACTTGGGCGAAGCGCGGTGTGCAAGCCGCGCTGGTCACTGGTGGGATGTTGGCCGTCGGCACGGGGGTCGCGTCCGCCAGCCAGGCCTGCCCGGAGCGTCCGACCCCGCCGCTGGGCGAATCGATGCTCCCCCCAGTACTCGACGAGCTCGGAGACGATGCGGTGCCTGCCGATCGGTGCTTCGCGGGTGAGCTGTTCCCCGAGAGCTCCGGCACGCGGTACAACGCGCTGCTGGTGGAGTCGCGGACCAGCCATCCGGTCACCGCGATCGCGGGCACCATCGACCCGGTGCGCGATCTGCTGCCGGCCGTCGAGAACGAGCTGACCCGGGAGATGCCGGCGCTGCGCGACTGGCACATCCCGGCGCAGACCGCCCCGCTGCACCTGGCCGGCTGGGTCGCCGACCCCGCCGAAGCCCGGCCGCTGGACCTCGTGCCCGGCCGGTCGCCCTTCGACGGCGACCGCCCGGTCACGCCCGCCGAGGGCTTCCACCGCTCGCTGAGCTGGGCAGGTCCCATCGGTGCCGTCATCCAGGGAGGTGCCAACACCCTTGACGAGGGTGCTTTTCAAACGAGTGCGCTCCTGGATGTCCCTGCAGACCTCGTGATCCCACACGACGACCTGGTCTACTTCGACGGCTTCAGCACCCCGGCCGGCGGCATCGTCGAGCTCTGGGAGAACGCGCTGTCCCGCGGCCAGGGCGGCCTGGTGACGCCGGACCGGGTGGACCTCACCACCGCGGAGCTGCCCGGGCTGCGCAGCGACCTGCGCACCGTGCCGCACGAGGTGCTGGCCGGGGCGCTGTCCGCGGTCGCCGCCGAGCCGTCGCCGCGCGCCGACCTCGTGCCGCTGGAGGTGCCGGGCGAGCACCAGGTGAAGGCCAACGAGATCCCGGACCTCACCGGAATCCCCCTAGTCAGCGTGTCCCGGACGCCGGGCACCACGCAGCGCGGCGAGTCCCCCGGCGTGACGGCGCCGCTGCCGGCGCTGGGTGAGCTCAACGCGTTCAGCGGCGGCCAGACCTCGGTGCCGCAGGTCAGCCGGATCTCCTCCGCGCTGGACGGCACCGCGGCGCGCAGCGAGGAGCCGGCGTTCACGGCTGCGCCGCTGCGCTCCGACGTCGCGGTCACGGTGCTGGACGAGCTGGCCGCGGCGGTGCCCCCGGAGCAGGTCGTCACGAAGAACCCGTTCCGGCCGGTGCCCGCGCCGCGGACCGGCATGGCGCTGCCGGTGCTCGACGGCGGCGTCCCGGACATCACGGCGGTGCAGGGCCACACGCTCCCGACGCCGGGCGTGACCTCCGACGGCGTCCTGCGCTCCCTGGAGAACGCGGACACGGTCGTGTTCAACCGGATCTGATCCGAACGCGAAGAACCGGGGCGAGCACCACGCTCGCCCCGGTTTTTTCATGCCCACGAACGGCTACGGCACCGGAGCGGTTCGGGGGGCTTCCGGGGCCGCTTCGCCCGGGTCGATCACCGTGCGCCGGGAGCGCCACCACAGCACCGCGTTGTAGAGCAGGAACGCCAGTCCGAAGTAGACGTAGGAGTTGCCGATCAGCTGCTGGAAGAAGTTCCAGGTCAGCTCCAGGCCGTCGCCCTGGGGCATCTTCCAGTGCGGACCCATCATGAAGAACCCGGCCGTCATGGCGGCCGCGAGCAGCAGCCCCCAGTTCCGCCGGACGTAGCCCGCGCCGAGCAGCAGCACCAGGCCCGGGATCGCCCAAACCCAGTGGTGCGACCAGGAGATCGGCGACACCAGCAACCCGAGGATGGCGTTGATCGTCACCGCCGTCGGCAGATCCCGCTGCCGGACCGCGTGCACCATCCCCACCACGGCCAGCACCAGCGCGAGCAGCGCGAGCAGCCCGAACACCACGGTCAGGCTCGGCGTGGACATCTTGCTCAGCAGCGAGCGCAGCGACTGGTTGCCCGCGTAGGTCGACGCGTCGCCGGTGAACTTCGGCCCGAAGGACACGTTGCTGCTGGCCAGCATCTCCTGCAGCCAGAACCGCCGGGCGTTGTCGAAGGTCAGCGCGAAGCCCAGCAGCGCGGTGCCCAGGAAGGTCAGCAGCGAGACCACGATCATCCGGACGTCCCGGCGCAGCAGCGGCAGCAGCAGGAACACCAGCGGCGTCAGCTTGATCCCGGCGGCCAGGCCGATCAGCAGGCCGCGTGGGTACGGCAGCTTCTTCGCTCCATCGGTCCGCCACAGGCAGTCGATCATGACCAGCGCCATCAGCACGATGTTGATCTGCGCGTAGGTGATCGTCTCCAGCACCGGCTCGCTGATCGTGGCCAGCGGCAGCACCGCCGCCGTCACCAGCAGCACCTTGTCCCGGTGCGCGCGCAGGAACGTCGAGGCGCTGAGCACCACGTACAGCGTCGCGATGAGCGCGAGGTGGCTGACCAGCATGATCACCGCGGTCGAGCCGGCCTTCGGGATCAGGGCCAGCGGTGCGAACAGGATCGCCGCGAACGGCGGGTAGATGAACGGCAGCTCCAGCCCGGATTCGGTGGCCGGCAGGCCGTTGTAGAGGTCGCGCCCGGCCAGCAGCGCCTTCGCGCCGAGCCGGTAGACCTCACCGTCGATGTGGTCGTGCGTGTTGACGGTGGAGACCACCATCACCGCGACCAGCTCCGCGACCGCGATCACGGCCAGCAGAGATCGGTGGTCGCGCAACCGCTCCCACAGCGGCGGTCGACCCGCGGTCCCGTGCACCGGCATGCACCATCCTCTCGCCTGCGGCACCTCGACCAGCGTAGGGATTCGATCGGCAGCGGGGACGGCGCGGGGCGTTTTGAGCGCAATGCCACCCATCGATGTTTCACCTGCTCGCCTCATCAAATCCCGGCCGTCGAGGTGACCTGGGCGGAAACGGTGCGTGAACAACTAACGCACAGCTATGCGCACAGCGTGAATACCACCATTACGGGTGGTGACTGAGGCCTTGAATTTCGCCCTGCACTGAGGGGAGGCTCAGACGGACTGCTCCGTTTGGTGGGGAGGAGGGGGCCGAATGAGTGTCCTCGAGGTGACCGCACCGGGCCAGTTGGCGCCGGTTTGGGACGAACTCATCAGCGGACTGAATCTCGGCGTGCTGCTGACCGATGACCGTGGCCAGGTGCTGGCCACCAACGACGTCGCCGCCGAACTGATGCAGCTGGCCAAGGCCGACCTGCTCACCGGCGCCCGGCCCACCGGCTGGCAGGTGCGCGACGACACCGGCGCCCCGATGCCCGACTGGGCCGAGCTGGCCGGCCAGGTGCTGCGGGCCGGTTCGCCGCTGTCGATCCCGATGGTGATCGCCCGCAGCGGCCAACCGCTGAGCCGCATCTGGGCGGACTACCACGCGGTGCAGGTGCAGGGCCGCCGCCGGGTGCTGGTGCTGCTGCAGCCGGTGCACACCGACGTCCCGCACAGCCGCGGCCTGCTGGACCCGCTGACCGGCCTGCCGGCCCGCGCCCTCCTGCTGGACCGGCTGGAGCAGTCGCTGGTCCGCGCCCGCAGCCGCGGCACGCTGTCCACGCTGGTGCTCATCGACGTGCATCGGCTGGCCGCCTTCAACGCCGAGTACGGCTTCGACCGGGGCGACGACCTGCTGACCACGCTGGCCGGGCGGCTCCGGGAGGGGCTCAGCGACGAGCACACCGTCGCCCGCTACGGCGGCGACGAGTTCGCGGTGGTCGCGGAGCACCCGAGCGGCACCGGCGAGGAGATCGCCGCGCAGGCGCGGGAGGTGGCGGGCTGGCCGGTGCGCATCGGCCGAAAGCGAGTTCGTCCCGGATTGCGGGTGAGCTGGGTGACCACCGACGGTCAAGCGTCGGTGCACGCGGTCCTCGCCCGGGCCGAACAACAGCTCCAACACTAGGAAAGGAGGTACCGCGTGGGTCTTGAGCAGACCCCGAGCAAGAAACAGGGGGCACCCGCGCGAAGCGGGTGCCCCCTCCTCCTGCCCCGTCCAGGTCTCCGCAATTTCAATTGGAAATCGGACCTTCGATTTCCATTGAAATTGCGCGAGCTATCCACAGATGGCCGAAGTTGTCCACAGGGGTTCGGTGTGTCGTGACGTGACACGCCGACAGTGCGCAACTTCCATTATTGAGATTGTGGTCAGCGCTCCAGTTTGCCGGTGATGAAGTCCTCGACCGCCTGGTAGGCGGCGGAGTCGGAGTACTGCTCCGGCGGCGACTTCATGAAGTACGACGACGCGGACAGGATCGGCCCGCCGATGCCCCGGTCCTTGGCGATCTTGGCGGCCCGGATCGCGTCGATGATGATCCCCGCCGAGTTCGGCGAGTCCCACACCTCCAGCTTGTACTCCAGGTTCAGCGGCACGTCGCCGAACGCGCGGCCCTCCAGCCGGATGTAGGCCCACTTGCGGTCGTCCAGCCACGGCACGTAGTCCGACGGCCCGATGTGCACGTTGCGCTTGCCGAGGTCGCGGTCCACCTGCGAGGTCACGGACTGCGTCTTGGAGGTCTTCTTCGACTCCAGCCGCTCCAGTTCCTTCATGTTCAGGAAGTCCATGTTGCCGCCGACGTTCAGCTGCATCGTGCGGTCCAGGTGCACGCCGCGGTCCTCGAACAGCTTGGCCAGCACTCGGTGCGTGATGGTGGCCCCGACCTGCGACTTGATGTCGTCGCCGACGATCGGCACGCCCGCGTCGGTGAACTTCTGCGCCCACTCCGGGTCGGAGGCGATGAACACCGGCAGCGCGTTGACGAAGGCCACGCCGGCGTCCAGCGCGCACTGCGCGTAGAACTTGTCCGCCGCTTCGGAGCCCACCGGCAGGTAGGACACCAGGACGTCGACCTCGGCGTCCTGGAGCGCCTGCACCACGTCGACCGGCCGCTCGTCGGACTCCTCGATGGTCTCCCGGTAGAAGCGGCCGAGACCGTCGTAGGTGTGGCCGCGCTGCACGGTGACGCCCAGCGGGGGCACGTCGGCGATCTTGATGGTGTTGTTCTCGCTGGCGACGATCGCCTCGGACAGGTCGCGGCCGACCTTCTTCGCGTCCACGTCGAAGGCGGCGACGAACTTCACGTCGCGCACGTGGTAGTCGCCGAAGGTGACGTGCATCAGGCCCGGAACCCGGGTCCCGGGCTCGGCGTCGGCGTAGTAGTGAACGCCCTGCACCAGCGACGCCGCGCAGTTCCCGACGCCCACGATCGCCACCCGCACCGCTCGACGATCTCCGCCCATGGCAGGGCCCTCCTTCTTGCTCATCTGTCGTGTCCTTGCAGTTCTTGCTCGCCGACGTTGGGTCGGCCCGGCGCCGCAGCAGCCTGCTCGGCGCGTTCCTGTTCGATGATTTCGTCGAGCCAGCGGACCTCGTGCTCGCTGTGGTCCAGCCGGAGCCGGTGCAGCTCGCGGGTATAGCGGTCCAACCGGTCCCCGGAGCCCGCCAATGCGCTGCGCAGGCCGTCGCGGCGTTCCTCGACGCGGCGCCGACGCCCTTCCAGGATCCGCATCCGGACCTCGGCCGGCGTGCGGGAGAAGAACACCATGTGCACGCCGAAGGCGTTGTCGTCGCAGGCCTGCGGCCCGCAGTCGCCGACCAGCTCGGCGAACCGGTGCTGCCCGGCAGCTGTGATGCGGTACACGCGGCGCGTCCGCCGACCCCACCCGCGCGAGCCGGGTGCGTCGGTTTCTTCCTCGATCAACCCGGCGCGCTGCAGCCTGCGCAACGTCGGGTACAAAGTTCCGCAGGACAGTGCGCGGAAGGCGCCGAGCGCGTCGTGCAACCGCTTCCGCAGCTCATAGCCGTGCATCGGAGCTTCGTGGAGCAGCCCGAGCACGGCGAGTTCCAGCATTCGCACCTCCTCCGCCCGCGTTCAGCGCCCGATTGCCGCCCAATCGCAGCGCCGGATTCCAGGGCGGCCCCGCACACCCACAGATCGCGGCGAGGCAGGCCACCCTTCGGATTGTATCGCGCCGATATATCGGGAAACACAATCGAGCGGCCCTTGACGTGGTGGTCGTCACCGCTGGTGGCGGTCGGAGGCCCGGCCTGCCCTGAACGGCGCATGGAGCAGCCGTCGCCGACACGTACTCTGTGGGCGTGCGGACCCAACGGCAAGTGGTCGACTACGCGTTGCAGCGCCGAGCGCTGCTCGCGCAGGTCCACGCTGGCCGCGTCGGGGTGATGGAGGTCTGCGACGCCGATCCGTACCTGCTGCGGGCGGCGAAATTCCATGGTCAGCCGAGCGGGGTGACCTGCCCGGTGTGCCGGAAGGAACCGTTGACCCTGGTCTCCTGGGTCTTCGGCGACGCCCTCAAGCACGCGTCCGGAACGGCGCGGGCCCCCGAGGAGCTCGACCGGATGGCGGCCATGTTCGAGGAGTTCAACGTCTACGTCGTAGAGGTATGCCGCACATGTAATTGGAACCACCTGGTGCAGTCGTACGTCCTCGGGACAGATGGGTTGAACAACAGCCGGTCCCGGCGCAAGACTGCAGCGGAGTGACAGCGGTCGTGACCCCGAACACGATCGCGCGCCCGGTGCGGCGCAAACCCCGACGTGAACGCATCACACGGCGTCCGACGACGCCTGTCCTGGAGGCCCACTCGTGAACGACGAGCGTGACGACCCCACCCGAGGGCGCCACTCACGGCATCCGCACCCCGACGGTCGAGGCACGCCACCCCCGCCCCCCGGGCCCCCGCGCGCCGGCGACCAGGCGCGGCCCCCGCAGCGTCCGGCGTCCGGCCCGCCGCCGGGCCCGCCCGGTGCGGGCGGTCCGGCATGGCCGGGCGAGGAGCCGCGACCGGGCGGCCCCGGCCAGCGGCCGGCGCCGCCGAACCCGCCGGGCAACCGGTGGCCGGGTGCGGACCGCAGCTCGGAGGAAACGCAGCAGAACGCCCCGGTGCCACCGCCCGGCCAGCCCATGAAGTGGCCGGGCGAGGAGCCGCCGCAGGAGCAGACCGGCGCGTGGACGCCGTCGTTCGACGACGACGAAGACGACTCGTCGCTGGGCAAGCGGCTCAGCGGGGACTCCCGCGAACCGGACAACGGCGGCGGGCGCAAGCTCGACCTGCCGACCACGTACACCCCCGCGCCGCCGAACGCCGGACGGCAGGGGCCGCCACCGCCGCCGCCAGGCGCGCAGCAAGGTCGGCAAGGCCCACCGCCGCCCCCGCCGGGGCCGCCGCCAGGGCGGCCGCCGCAGCCGCCCGGTGAGCAGCCGACGCAGAACATCCCGCAGACTCCGGCGGGCGATCGCGACAGCGATCGACGCCGGGCCGGTGGTGCTGCCGCGGCGGGAGCTGCCGCAGGCGGGATCGCCGGGGCAGCCGCAGGCGCCGGGATGGCGGGCGCCGCAGGCGCCGCCGGTGCGGGCGCGGCCGGAGCCGGAGGCGCGGCCGGTGGAGCCGCCGGTGGGCCGAAGGGCGGTGCCGGTGGCGGCGGGGGCGTAGCCCCCGAGCCGCAGCTGCTCACGCACCAGGAGCAGGGGAACTACAACTACTACGCCGACGACGACTACGACGACCCGTACGGCGGGTACGACGGGAATGATCGGAATGGCGACGACTTCGACGATCGCGATTTCGGCGATCGCGACCGCGATGACCGGTACCGCGACGACGACCTCGACGCCGGCCCGGACGACATCCCGGACCCGGACGACGAGATGAGCGCCCGTCAAGCGAAGCGCAGTCGGCTCTGGCAGCGCGTCCGCCGGTCCTGCTACGTCGCCGCGGCGTTAGCCGTCCTGGTGCCGACCGCCGTGTTCATCTACGGCTACATCGCCTGGGAACCGCCGAGCGAGGCTGCGGTGATGAGCAAGACCCGGCCGATCGAGCTGAAGTACGCGGACGGTTCGCCGATGGGGCGCATCGAGCCGGACGGCTCGGCGGAGGTCGTGCACGACATCAGCGAGGTCTCGGTGGCGATGCAGAACGCCACCATGGCGGCCGAGGACGCCAGCTTCCGCACCAACCCCGGCTTCGACTTCAACGGCATCGTGCGGTCGGTCTACTACCTGGCGACCGGTTCCGGCGTCGGCGGTGGCTCCACGATCACCCAGCAGTTCCTCAAGCTGGACCAGGACCTCAAGAAGGACCCGACCTACATCCGCAAGATCAAAGAGGTCGTCCTGGCGTTCAAGCTGACGAACAACCAGAGCAAAGACAACATCATGCTCGCCTACATGAACACGGCCGACTACGGCCGCGGTGCGAACGGCATCACCGCCGCGGCGCGGGCCTACTACGGCAAGAAGCCGAGCGAGCTCAACGCAGCCGAGGCCGCCGTGCTCGCCGGTGTGGTGCAGACGCCCTACGGCAAGAACAGCAACGACCCGGGCCTGAACCCGGAGAAGGCCGAAAAGCGCTGGGACTACGTCGTCGGGCAGATGGCGGAGAACGGCTTCATCACCCAGGCCGAGCGGTCGTCCATGACGATGCCGCAGACCCTGCCGCGGTTGGAGTGGAAGACCAACAGCAGGTTGACGCCGGAGCAGGACGCCATCTACAAGGCCATCTTGACCGAGCTGGAGCCCAAGGGCCTGAGCGAGAGCGAGCTGTCCCGCGGCGGCTACGTGATCAAGACGACCATCGACCCGGACGCGCAGAAGAAGGCCGAGCAGGCCGTGCAGGACGTGATGGGCTCCCAGCCGAAGACGCTCCGCACCTCGCTGGTCGCGGTCGACCCGCAGAACGGTGAGATCCAGGCGTACTACGGATCCAAGCAGCAGAACGGTGACCTGGACTGGGCGAGCACGCCGCAGGAACCGGGTTCGTCGTTCAAGCCGTTCGCGGTGATCGCCGGCTTGGAGCGGGGCAAGGGCATCGGCGAGTACTACGACGGCAGCGGGGACCAGATCATCGCCGGCCACAAGTTCGACAACTCGCCCGGCGTGCACTGCGACGTTCCGACGCACTGCGGTGTCCGCGAGGCGATGACCAACTCGGTCAACACCGTGTTCGTGAACATGGCGGCCCAGTTCGGGCCGACGAAGGTGGCCGAGGCCGCCCACGCGGCGGGCATTCCGGATTCGACGAAGCTGCAAAGCCCCGGCGGGGCCGTCGAAGCCGGCATCGCGCTGGGCATGTACCAGGTGCTCCCGAAGGACATGGCGGCCTCGTACGGCTCGTTCGTCAACGGCGGCAACAAGGTTCCGGCGCACTTCGTGAAGGAGGCCATCAGCCCCGAGACCGGTGCGTTCGACCTCCAGATCCCGGAACCGGAGCCCGCTTTCGGCAGCGCGACGGAGAGCAAGGACATCGCCTACAACGTTTCGCAGTCGATGCTGAAGGTCGCCGAGCACTCGAAGGTCCCGCTGGCGGGCAACCGGCCGGTGGTGTCCAAGACGGGTACCCACCAGTGGCTCAGCACCACGAAGAACAAGAACGCGTGGATGATCGGCGCGGTCCCGCAGATCTCCACCGCGGTGGCGATGCAGAACGACGACGGCGGCCCGAAGCCGCTGGCCGACTCGTCCGGCGAAAGCTTCTACGGCGGTAACTGGCCTGCCAAGGTGTGGAAGAAGTTCATGGATTCCTACCTGCAGGGCAAGAAGGTCGAGGATTTCCCGAAGGGCGACACGATCGGGCAGTTCGCGGACGTCCCGCCGCCTCCGCCGCCGACCTCGGAGCAGCCGCCGCCGACGTCGGCGCCGCCGACCTCGCCGCAGACCCAGACCAGCGAGCCGGACGAGCCGACCACCAGCAAGGAGCGGCCCGGCGACTGCAGTTGGCTCGACCCGAACTGCGACGACAACGGTGGCGGTGGCGGTAATTCCGGCGACGGACCGCCGAACGTCGCACCGACCAGAACGAGATCGCACGGCTAGGAACTCGTCCATGGACTCGCTTTGCATAGCGGTGCGGGTGGCGGAATCTCAGATGCCGTCTGGACTGTGGGATCCCCGATTTGTGTATGACCAATACGCGGCGTCGGGGCTGTCCTCGCCAGACGACATCTGAGAACCCGCGGCGGTGCGAGTTGCGAGGGTGGGCTAAGCGGCTGCGCCGCTTCAAAGAAGGACACGGAGAAACTTCGGAGGAACTCGGAGGGGCACCCGCGAGACGGCGGGTGCCCCTCCGCGTTGTTCGGGCCCAAGTAGCATCCGGGCGTGTCCACCTCGAACGAGCCCGCCAGCACCGAACCGGCGCCGACCCCCGGCGAGCGCGCGAGCTCGGCGGTGGACAGCGATTCCCTCGATCCCGCCGACCGCGTCGCGCCGACCTGGACGGAGCCGCTGGCGCAGAAGCTCAGCCGGCCCTTCGGCGGCCGCCTCGGGCGGCACGCGCAGGTCGGGCGCCAGTGGTTCTGGACGCCGCTGCGGGTGATCCTGCTCCTCGCGGTGCTGGTGCTGGCCGCGGCCTGGTTGTTCAAGGCGCCCTGCCAGGTCACCTACGACACCGGCAGCGGGCCGCAGCTGGACTGGCGGAACAGCAAGCAGTACACCGCCATGTGCTACACCGACATCATCCCGCGCTACGGCATGGGCGATCTCGCGCCGGACGACGCGTTCCCGTACAAGACGGCCTGGCTGGAGAACGCCGGCACGCCGCAGGAGAAGGTCCGGTACATGGAGTACCCGGTGCTGACCGGCGTGTTCCAGTGGATCAACGCGCGGGCCGCGGACGGTTGGGCGACCCTGGCCGGCTACGGCTGGCTGCCGGCCGGCCTGACCAGCGTGCTGTACTTCAACATCTCGGCGTTCTGGCTGGCCGCGGCCTGGTTGGTGACGATCTGGGCGCTGGTGCTGCTGTGTCGCCGGCGGGTCTGGGACGCCGCGCTGGCCGCCGTGTCGCCGCTGGTCTTCGTGCACGCCTTCACCAATTTCGACGCCCTGGCCACGGCTTTCGGCACCGCCGGCCTGCTCGCGTGGGCGCGACGCAGGCCCGTGCTGGCCGGGGTGCTGATCGGGCTCGGCGGCGCGGCGAAGCTCTACCCGCTGTTCTTCCTCGGCCCGCTGCTGGTGCTGGCCTGGCGCGCCGGGAAGATGGCGGACGCGCTGCGCTCGGTGCTGGCCGCCGCGCTGGCCTGGCTGGTGGTCAACGTGCCGGTGCTCGTGCTGTACCCGGAGGGCTGGCGGGAGTTCTTCCGGCTCAACAACGAGCGCCCGGCCGACCCGGACTCGCTCTACAACGTGCTGATGTACTTCACCGGCTGGGCGGGTTTCGACGGCCCGCTGCGGGACGGCGCCACGCCGACGGTGCTGAACGCGGTCAGCCTCGCCCTGTTCCTGGTCGCCTGCCTCGGCATCGGGTGGCTGGCGCTGGCCGCGCCGACCCGGCCGCGGCTGGCGCAGCTGTGCTTCCTGGTGGTCGCGGCGTTCCTGCTGACCAACAAGGTGTGGAGCCCGCAGTACTCGCTCTGGCTGGTGCCGCTGGCGGTGCTGGCGATTCCGCGCTGGCGGCTGCTGCTGACCTGGATGATCGTCGACGCCGCAGTGTGGGCACCGCGGATGTACTACTACCTCGGCACCGGCAACAAGGGCCTGCCGGAGGGCTGGTTCCTGGGCGCGGTGGTGATCCGCGACGCGATGGTCGTCGCGCTGTGCGTGCTGGTCGTCATGGAGATCGTGCGGCCGGAGCGGGACAAGATCCGCGCGGCGCTCGCGATGCGAGGCGGGCGGGAGCCGGGCGCGATCGATGACCCGTGCGGCGGCTTCCTGGACGGCACACGAGACCGATTCGTGTTACCCGGTGTCGCCCGTTGGGGTAAGGAACGGCCCGGACAGGGGATGCGCACCTTAGCGTCGAGGCGGTGATCTTCCGCCGCTGATGGAGGTGCTTCGCTGATGGTCGGCCGACGATCCCTCACCCTGGTGCTCACCGCGGCGGCCGCGCTGGCCGCGCCCACCGCGCCCACCGCGACCGCGGCGGCCGAGACGCCGCCGGGTGCGCTGGAAGTCCGCCTGGGCGAGGAGACCTGCCACGACCTGTCGCCGCTCACCGCGACGTTCCCGTGGTTGAGGCCGTTCTTCCCCGGTGACCTGAGCGCGTCGCCGCTGGTCCGCTACGAGATCCGCCGCGCGGCGGACGGGCTCGCGCCGTTCGAGGTGACCGTCGGCGGCCTGGTTTCGGCGCAGGTCCCGCTGACCAACGAGAAGGCGACCGAGGTCGTGGTGACCTCCGGCGGGCAGGTCCTGGCGAACCGCACCTACCACGCCCGCTGCTGAACGACCCGCCGAAGAGAGGTGCCCGCCCGGGTCCCCCGCCGGGCGGGCACCGGCGCGTCCGGGGTAAGCCCGCGGGCGGACTGGGCGTCAGCCCGCGGTCGGATCCGGTTCAGGGGGATCTCGGGGTCGTTCCCTGACGCACCGCGGCGCCGCCTCGGCGAGCATTGAGGCATGACGACGTACCGCATGGCACTGTCCCGGCCGAGCGACAAGGCGATGATCGCGGGGGTGTGCGCCGGTCTGGCCGACCGGTTCGGGATGAAGCCGTTCACCGTCCGCCTGCTGTTCCTGCTGTCCTGCCTGCTGCCCGGCCCGCAATTCGTGGTCTACATCGTGCTCTGGGTCCTGATGCCGAAGCGCTGACCCCGTCGCGCGCTTGCGGTCAGGCGGCGATTTCGCGCGAAATCGCCGCTTAGGCGCGGCGGACGCACCAGGCCGTGACCAGCAGCGTGCTGGCGGCCAGGCTGAAGGCGGCGACGAGCGCGGACCGCACGAGCAGGGCAGCGCTCGTCGCGTCCGCGCTCAGCGCCAGCAGCAGCGGGAACGCCAGCGGAATCCACTTCGCCAGCAACGTGATCGCGAACAACGCCGCCGCCGCGATCACCGTGTACCCGATGCGGCGGACGACCAGCCCGGAGCACGGCAGGGCGACGGCGATGCCGAACGCGGCGCACGCGACGTGCGCCAGCAGGCCGATGCCGAGATCGCCCGGCGGGTGGTCGAGCCCGTGCGAGATCTCGGCCCAGGCAATGGAAAGCACCGCGAGCCCGATCGAGCAGCACAGCACCGCCAGCACGACGCTCGCCAGCATCCGGGCCATCGATCCGGCGTGCGCGCGGGTGACCGTGCGCTGGACGACGTCCTCCACGTCGACCAGCGCGATCGTCATCCAGCCCGCCACGACCAGCAATCCCGCCGCGGTCACCGCGAAGCCGGGCAGCGCCGGGCCGTCGTTGTTGCTGTAGAAGATGGCCAGCAACGCGATATAGAGCAGCACCGGCGGCAGGTAGCGCTGCGAGTGGCCGAGGATGGCCAGCTGGTAGCGGATCAGCGGGATCACCGCGCGGCCACCGAGAGCACCGCGCAACCCTGCTGGATCGCTTTGAGCAGCAAGGATTCCCGAGCTTCCACGGTCACCACCAGCGTCACGTCCAGATGTCCCGGCCGCACCGCCTGCACGCCGGGCTGCGCCGCCCAGTCGACGGATTCGCCGTCGCGCAACACGATCCGGCAAGTCTCGACCTCGGCTTCGAGCGGTTCGAGGCGCCCGTCGGCGAGCCGGTGCGAGCGGGTGGCCAGCGCCTGCACCGCTCCCGGCCGGTGGTCGGTGAACACGACGGCCGTGCCTGCCGCCGAGACCTCGCCGATCACCTCGGTGAGCACGCCGCGCGCGTCGGGATCCAGGCCCGACCACGGTTCGTCCAGCACCAGGAGCTCGGGATCGCACAGCAGCGCCTGCGCGACCCCGACCTTCTGCGCATTGCCCTTCGACAGGTCGCGCAGCGGGGTGTCCGGGCCGCCGGCGAGCGCGAAGCGCTCGAGCCAGCCGTCGGCCCGGACGGTTGCCTCCACAGTGGACAGTCCGCCGATCCGGCCCAGGTGGCGGAGGTAGGCGCGGGCGCTCATCCGTTGCCGAGCGGGAAACCGGTCCGGCACGTACCCGATGCGCGGCCGACCGCTGACGGTGCCGCCGGAAGGCCGGGAGACCCCGGCGAGGATCCGCAGCAGCGTCGACTTCCCGGACCCGTTGGCGCCCAAGATCCCGACGGCCGCACCGGTCGGCACGTCGAGGTCAACGCCCCGGAGCACCGACCGGGCCCCATGGCGCTTGGTGACGCCCGAAAGCTCCCGCACCACCACGTCAGATCCCCTCGCAAGTCGTCACTCCGGTGCACGGACACCCCGGAGTGACGCAATTTCAATGGAAATCAGAGATTCGATTTCCATTGAGCGTTCTTCATCCTGGTCGGCCCGCAGCCGCGGGCCGCAACGCCGCACGTCGGTGGGGTGTCGCATGCGCCGCAGGCGCATAGCCCACCGCCGCAACTTGCACCGCCGCGGGTTCACCGTGCCCACCCCTCCGGGGTTCTCCCGGCGAGGACGGCCCCTCCGCCGTGTATTGGACATACATCAGGAGGGGCACCCACAGTCCAGGGAGCCTCTGAGGTTCCGCTACCCGCACCGCCACGCACAACGAGGTTGGAAGAACTCAATGAAATTGCGGCGGTCAGCGGCGGGCGTGGGCGTCGAGGACGTAGGCGATGGCCGAGGTGACCTTGGCCGCGAAGGCCAGGTGCAGCGACTCGTCCGGCACGTGCGCGTTGCTGTCCGGGCCGAGCGCGCCGGTCACCACGAACTGCGCGTCCGGGTAGGCGTTGTGCAGCAGGCCCATGAACGGGATCGAGCCGCCGAGGCCCATCGTCCGCCAGCTCGCGCCGAACACCTCGTCGCTCGCCTGGTCCAGCGCCGCCGCCAGCCACGGAGCGAGGTCGGGCGCGTTCCAGCCCAGCCCGGTCTCGGCGTGCCCGAAGGTCACCTTCGCGCCGTAGGGCACGTCGGTGGTCAGCCGCTCCTGGACCGCGCGGATCGCGGCCTCGGGGTCGGCGGTCGGCGGCAGCCGGAAGCTCAGCAGCAGCGTCGTGAAGGGCCGCAGCACGTTGCCCGCGTCCGCGGGCTTCGGCAGCCCGTCGGCGCCGATCACCGAGAGCGTCGGCCGCCAGGTGCTGTTCAGCGCGAGCTCGACCTCGTCCTCGTCGACCGGCCGCAACCCCTCCGGCCACGGCACGACGTTGCGCACCAGGCCGGGCACGGCCTCGATCGCGGCACGCACCTCGGCGACCCGGTTCTCCGGGATCTGCACGTTCAGCTCGGGCACCAGGACCTCGCCGGTCGTGGAGTCCTCCAGCCGGTCCAGCAGCTCCCGCAGCACCCGGAACGAGCTGGGCGCGATGCCGCTGGCGATGCCGGAGTGCAGGCCGCTGTCGAGCACCTGCACCTTGACCTCGAGCTGCACCATGCCGCGCAGCGAGTTCGTCAGCCACAGCCGTTCGTAGTCGCCGGCCCCGGAGTCCAGGCACACCACCAGCGACACGGCGCCGAGCCGGTCGGACAGGTGCTCCAGGTAGGCGGGCAGGTCGGGGCTGCCGGACTCCTCGCCGGTCTCCAGCAGCACCACGCAGCGCGCGTGCGCGCCGCCGTGCGCGCGGACCGCCTCGATGGCGGTGATCGCCGCGTACCCGGCGTAGCCGTCGTCGGCGGAGCCGCGGCCGTACAGCCGGCCGTCGCGGACCACCGGCGTCCACGGCCCGAGGCCCTCGGACCAGCCGCCGACCGGCGGCTGCTTGTCGAGGTGGCCGTAGAGCAGCACCGTCTCGTCGGGCGCGCCCTCGCTGGCCGGGATGTCCACCAGGAGCAGCGGGGTGCGTTCCGGCAGCCGCACGACCTCGATGTTCGCGCCGGCGATGTTCCGCGCCGCGATCCACGCCCGCAGGTGCTCGATGGCGGCGTCGAGATGCCCGGAGGTGACCCACTCGGAGTCGAAGGAGGGCGAGATCGCCGGGATCTTCACCAGCTCGGAGAGGCTCGGCAGGACGGATTCGTCCCACGCCTGGTCAACGGTCTTGGCTACGGCTGCACGATCCACACAGCGATCCTATGCCCGCGCCGGCGGAACCGTCCGCAATGGCCGGAACTGCTCAAATGCGGCTTCCGAGGTGGCGTTCCAGCGAAAACGCGTCCTCGGGCGTCAGCTGCCGCCTCCCGCGGTCGCGGCGGTGGTGGCCGCGATGGCTCCGGCGCTGATCGCCGCGGTCGCGGCCGCGACCGCGGCCTCCACGGCCTTGCCGAGCTGCTCGCCCTTGCTGATCTCCTTCAGCCGCTTGCGCTCCGCCCGCTCCAGCCCGAGCGACCGGACCAGGTTGGTCGCGTGCACCATCGCCGCGAGCAGCGCCCGGCGGTTGTCCAGCGCGATCTCGTCGCGGGCGACCGCGCGCAGTTCGGCGATCAGCGCCTGCCGCGCCCCGGGGTCGGGGAAGTACTTGTCGTACGGGATGAACAGCACCGACTTCTCCTCGCGGCGCATCAGGCCCCGTTCGGCGAGGGCGGCGCAGTGCACCTTGCGCGCGCTCTTGCGGTGCTGGATGAAGCTGTGCGCGGCCACCGGCTTGTTCGCCGGCCCCGCCTTCTTGACCAGGTATGCCATGCAGTCGTCGAGCCAGCCGATGCCGCTCGGGCTCGCGTCGAGCACCTGGATCTTCTTCCGGACGAAGTCGATCCGGTGCTGCAGCACGAGCTCGCCGAGTTCCGCTGCGCCGGCGTAGTCGGACATCGAGTAGTACGAGCCGTTGTCCTTCTGGAGCAGCAGCGCGAACTCTTCGGGCAGGGTCAGCGTGGTCATGCCGCCCAGTCTCGCAGCGAATCGCGGCCGACGCGGCCGAATCGGACCGGCTAGACGCGGCCCATCGCCGCCAGGAAGCGCATCGCCAGCGGTTCGGCCGGCACGACCTCCTCGGCCTCGAAGCGGGCCACCTCGGCTTCCGGCACCCCGGCCGCCTCGGCGAGCTCGGCGGGCGTCCAGCCCTGTTCCTGGCGGACTACGCGCACCAGCCGCACCAGGTCTTCGGTGTCGTGCGGGTGCTCAGCGGGCTCGGCCATGGAAACGCTCCCTGCGTCCGGGATCCGGTCCTTTCCCAACATAGCCAGCCGAGCGGATCAGCCGCCCGTCGCCACGATGATCGCCGGGACCGCCGTGATCGCCGCCAGCGCCGCCGAGACCGCCGCGCTGACGGCGTCGCCCAGGTCCTCGGTCTCGGCGATCGACTTCAGCCGGTTCCGCTGCGCGCGGTCGAAGTCGAGCAGGTACACCAGCCCGCTGCGGTAGGTCACCGCGCTGAGCAGCGCCAACCGCTCGTCGACCGGCCGCCGGCCGGCGGCCAGCTCGTGCAGCTCGGCGAGCAGCGCGCCGCGGATACCGCGATCCGGGTGGTAGCGGTCGTCCGGCAGCACGCCCAGGAACTTCCGCCGCTCGCGGCGCAGGATCCCGTGCTCGACCAGCACCTGGCGATGCGTCGCGAACGTGCCGGTGCGCCCCGCCAGCCACCAGCTCAGGTCGATCGGCCGGTTCGGCCGGCCGGCTCGTTGCCGGAAGTCCTCGAACAGCCGGTCCATCCACGGCAGCCCGCTCGAACCGGAGTCGACCAGGCGCACCGCCGTGCCGGTCAGCTCGACGCGGCCCCGCAGGACCAGCTCGCCGATCTCGGCCGCGGCGGTCGCCGTGTTCGGGTTCGCGCTGACGAAGTAGGTGCCGTTGTCCTTGTGCAACAGCAGGACGAACTCGTCGGGCAGTGCGAGCGGGTTGGGGAACTCGGCCACGGGTCCAGTTTGTCCTATTTTTGCCGCCGGAGACACCGGCGTCGCAATATCGGTACCGCGATGGTCCGGAAGGCATTAGTCGGACCTCCATTACTTCGATGACCTGCGGATTTGCCTTTTCCGGCGGCGAACTACGGTGATCACGCGGGAGGACGCCGACCGGGCCGCGGTCGTGCTGAATCCCTGTGGCAGGGCTCACGAAAAGGGCCGGTTTCGTGCCAGGATGACGGGGAGCGATCCAACCGCTCCGACCGGAACGCCAGGCGATCCACCAGATCACCTGCGGTTTCGACCGGGGCAGTCGGGCCACGCCGCCACAAGCGGGTGGGCCGGCGCGACACGAGGAGATCACGCATGTCCCCCGAGCAATGGACGCGACCCGAGACCGAAGGCACCACCGGCCCCCCTGCCGCTGTCGCAGCGAAACCCACACGGGAGCAGGTGATCGCCGGTTTGCGCGCCACGAGCGAAGGTGGAGCTGACCTGGTTCAGCTACTCACCCCAGAAGGTCAGCGGGTCGAACACCCGGACTTCGACATCGACGTCTCCGACGCGCAGCTGCGCGACCTGTACCGGGACATGGTGCTGGTGCGCCGCGCCGACCGGGAGGGCAACGCCCTGCAGCGGCAGGGCCAACTGGGCATCTGGGTGCCGTTGCTCGGCCAGGAAGCCGCCCAGATCGGGGCCGGCCGGGCGCTGCAGCCGCAGGACATGGCCTTCCCCAGCTACCGCGAGCACGGCGTCGCCTGGTGCCGCGGCATCGATCCGACCGACCTGCTGGGCATCTTCCGCGGCACCGACCACGGCAGCTGGGACCCGGTCGACACCCGGTTCCACCTGTACACGATCGTCATCGGCAACCAGTGCCTGAACGCCACCGGCTACGCGATGGGCCAGCGCTTCGACGGCAAGGTCGGCGAGCCCGACGGCGAGGCCACCATGGTCTTCTTCGGTGACGGCGCCACCAGCCAGGGCGACGTGCACGAGGCGATGGTGTGGTCGGCCGTCTACGACGCGCCGGTGGTCTTCTTCTGCCAGAACAACCAGTGGGCGATCTCCGAGCCGCTGGAGCGCCAGACCCGCGTGCCGCTCTACCGGCGCGCCAGCGGGTACGGCTTCCCCGGCATCCGGGTGGACGGCAACGACGTGCTGGCCAGCCTCGCGGTCAGCAAGTGGGCGCTGGACGAGTGCCGCCAGGGCAACGGCCCGGTGCTGATCGAGGCGTTCACCTACCGGATGGACGCGCACACCACCTCCGACGACCCGACCCGGTACCGGCTGGCCGACGAGCACGAGGCCTGGAAGCTCAAGGACCCGATCGAACGGCTGCGCGTGCACCTGGTCCGCGAGCAGATCGCCGACCAGGGCTTCTTCGACGGCGTCGACGCCGAGGCCGACGAGCTCGCCGCCCGGCTGCGCGACTTCTGCTTCAACATGCCCGAACCGCCACCCGAACGGATGTTCTCCGAGGTCTACGCCGAGGAAACCCCGCAGCTGGCCGCCCAGCGCGAGGACTACCTGCAGTACCTGGCCGGATTCGCCGACGAGGCGATGGCAGGAGGTGTGCGCTGATGGCCGCGCCCGCGTTGGAACGCCCGACCGCCACGGCGGGGACCCAGACCGTCACGATCGCCAAGGCGCTGAACATGGGCCTGCGCGCGTCGCTGGAACGCGACCCGAAGGTCCTGGTGATGGGCGAGGACGTCGGCAAGCTCGGCGGCGTCTTCCGGATCACCGACGGCCTGCAGAAGGACTTCGGCGAGCACCGCGTGCTGGACACCCCGCTGGCCGAGTCCGGGATCATCGGCGCCGCCATCGGGCTGGCCATCCGCGGCTACCGCCCGGTGTGCGAGATCCAGTTCGACGGCTTCATCTTCCCCGGCTTCGACCAGATCGTCTCCCAGCTGGCCAAGCTGCACTTCCGCAGCCAGGGCAAGCTGAAGATGCCGGTCGTGGTGCGGGTGCCCTTCGGCGGCGGCATCGGCGCCGTCGAGCACCACTCGGAGTCGCCGGAATCGCTGTTCGCGCACATCGGGGGCCTGAAGGTGGTGTCCTGCTCGAACCCGGTGGACGCCTACTGGATGCTGCAGCAGGCCATCGAGTGCGACGACCCGGTGCTGTTCTTCGAGCCGAAGCGCCGCTACTACGAGAAGGCGGAGCTCGACCCGAGCACGCCGCCGATCCCGCTGTTCAGCTCGCGCGTGGCGCGCGCCGGTTCGGCGGTGACCGTGGCGGCGTACGGGCCGATGGTCCGCACCTGCCTCGACGCGGCGGCCGCGGCGGCCGAGGACGGGCTGGAGCTGGAGGTCATCGACCTGCGCACGCTGTCGCCGCTGGACCTGGACCCGGTGTTCGAGTCGGTGCGCCGCACCGGCCGGCTGGTGCTGGTCAGCGAGGCTCCGGCGGAGGCCTCGATCACCTCGGAGATCGCCACCAGGGTCCAGCAGGAGTGCTTCTACTCGCTGGAGGCCCCGGTGCTGCGCGCGACGGGCTTCGACACGCCCTACCCGCCGAGCAAGCTGGAGGAGGGCTTCCTGCCCGACCTCGACCGGGTACTCGACGCGGTCGACCGTTCGCTGGCGTACTGAAAACGGCCCGTCTTTCCGAACTCGTGCCGCACTGCGGTGCCGTCTGGACTCGGTCCTCCGCAAGTTCCATTGAAATCGAAGGTTCGATTTCAATGGAACTTGCGGACCCTGGCGCCAAGCACAGGCTGAGAACCCGCGGCGGTGCGAGTTGCGAGAGCGGGCCAAGCGGCTTCGCCGCTTCAAGGACAAAATCAAGACCGAGTTCGCCAACAGGCTCTGAAGGAGTCGTTCGATGGCACTGAAGCACTTCCCGCTGCCCGACGTCGGCGAGGGGCTGACCGAAGCGGAAATCCTCGGCTGGCGCGTCCAGCCCGGTGACGTCGTCACCGTCAACCAGGTGATCGTCGAGATCGAGACGGCCAAGGCGTCCGTCGAGCTGCCCTGCCCGTGGGCCGGCACGGTCCGCGAGCTGCTCGTCGAGCCGGGGCAGACCGTCGAGGTCGGGTCGCCGATCATCGCGATCGACCTCGAGGGCTCGGCCGGTGGAGCCGCCCCCGCCGAGGGGGCTGGCAAGATCGGTGAGGAGTCCAACGGCCGCATCGCCACGCTGGTCGGCTACGGCCCGCGGACGGCGAGCGCGAAGCGCCGCCCGCGCAAGGGCCGGGTGCCCGCCGCCGCGGCGGTCGTGGAGGTTCCGGTGCCCGAACCGGTCACGGTGGTTCCGGTGGCGCAGCAGGGCGGCTACGTGCCGCTGGCGAAGCCACCGGTGCGCAAGCTGGCCAAGGACCTCGGCGTGGACCTGACCGCGCTCAGCGGGTCCGGGTCCGGCGGCGTGATCACCCGCGAGGACGTGCAGTCCGCCGCGGGCGGCGCGACCGTCGGGCTGCCCGCGGCGGCCGAAGCGCCGGCCGGGCGGGAGCGGCGGGTGCCGATCAAGGGCGTCCGCAAGGCGACCGCGCAGGCGATGGTGGACAGCGCGTTCACCGCCCCGCACGTCACCGAGTTCCTCACCATCGACGTCACGCCGATGATGGAGCTGCGGGAACGCCTGAAGTCGCACCCGGAGTTCCGCGGCGTCAAGGTCACGCCGCTGGCGTTCGCGGCGAAGGCCGTGTGCCTCGCGGCCCGCCGGACCCCGGACGTCAACGCCACCTGGGACGGGGCGGCCGGCGAGATCGTCTACAAGGACTACGTGCACCTGGGCATCGCGGCGGCCACGCCGCGCGGCCTGGTGGTGCCCAAGGTCCGCGACGCCGACCGGATGTCCCTGAAGGAGCTGGCGGAGGCGCTGGAGCGGCTCGCCACGACCGCGCGGGAGGGCAAGACGACCCCGGCGGAGATGGTGGGCGGCACGATCACCATCACCAACGTCGGCGTGTTCGGCGTCGACACCGGGACGCCGATCCTCAACCCGGGCGAGTCCGCGATCCTCGCGCTCGGCGCGATCCGCGACATGCCGTGGGTGGTGGACGGCCAGGTGGTGCCCCGGAAGGTCTGCCAGCTGGCGCTGAGCTTCGACCACCGGGTGGTCGACGGCCAGCAGGGCTCCCAGTTCCTCGCGGACGTCGGAGCGCTCCTGGCCGACCCGAGCATGGCCATCACGTACTGATCCGCACCGAGGAGGCGCCTTCCACCGGCAGCACCGGTGGAAGGCGCCTCCTCACGCGCGCTTGAAGGTGCGGGTGCCTTCGGCCGGCGTCCAGTGCCGGATGACCAGGTGGGTCTGGTCGTCGGAGAGGCCGGTGGTGGTCACCTCGGTGAGGTCCAGGCGGAAGAGGTGCGAGTCCTCGCCCGGCGGCTTGACCTCCTCGACCCAGGCCCGCAGCTCGTCGCCGGTGACCTCGACCACCCGGCCGGCGATCTTCACGTCCGGGGTCGCCATCGAACCGTCGCCGGGGTTGGCGTGCAGCGCGAACCGCTGATCCCGACGCAGGTCCAGGGCCTTCTTGGCGCCGGGCATCGAGCCCATCGTGAGGTCCGGGCCGCGCCAGCCGACCTCCGTGCCGCTGACCCGCGGCGAACCGTCCCGGCGCAGCGTGGCCAGCACGTGGTGCTTGGCCGCCTCCAGCCGCGCCCGGACGCTCACCGCCAGCTCGGGTGCCTGTTCCGCGAATTCCTGCCACGACGTCATGCGCGCCATCGTGGCAGGCGGCACCGACACCGCGCGTCTCGTGAGTGCTTTGGAGTGCCACAGCACCCCAACGAGTCACGAGGCGAACGGCCTGCTCACCTCGTCGTGCGAGGCGAACAGGCCGTTCGCAGCAAAACCGGAATCGGGTCAGTCGCCCTTGCGGCGCCGCCCGCCGCGCCGGGATCCGCCGCCCGCCGATGCCGACGCCGCCACCGGCTCGGCAGCCTCCGCGGACTCGTCCGCCGACGACTTCTGCTCGTCGTACTCGCGGAGGAAGTCGAACGCGTGCTTGTCGAAGTCGTGGACGTCGATCTCGGGCAGCTCGCCGAGCTCGTTGTTCAGTTCCCGGAAGATCGGTGTCTCCAGGTCAGGGGTGGTCTTCTTCACCGCTTCGCCCTCCCGTTCACTCTCGAAGCTGTGGCCGGGCCGCCGCGCGCGACGTCGTCGCCCACCGCGTCCCGTTCCGAGCCCTCCCCGCGGAGCTCGCCCGGCGCAGCCGGACACCGCAAGGTGCCCGTCCCACGTCGGTGTGACGCGCGCCGGGGCGGATGATGACTCCACCGCCGACGACATTCATCCATTCGGACCAGTCCCATGGTGCACTTGCCGCGTGGCGCCGATGCACGGGCCCACGAAATGGTGCACCGCCCCTGTTCAACCCGCGCACGCTTTGTGCAATTCCGCACCGTGGCGAGCGCCACTCCGCGAACCCGGGCGAACCATGGCGAACCGAGCTTTCCAGGTGGGCCGCTAGCGGAGCTGGCCGAGGATCTGGCTGTGGGTGCCCCACAGCACCTGGAGGTCCTGCTTCCGCATGTTCTCGAACGAGTCGTCCCCGCCGATGAAGATCGGGACCGCGTTCCCGACGCACTCGTCGAAGGCCAGCGGGAGCTGCCCCGGGTACTCCGCCGCCCACTCGCCGAGATGCCGCTCGCCGAGGTCCTTGATGTCGACGAGCACGTCGTCGTGGAACCGGGAGAAGGCGACGGGGAACGGGCTCACCTCGCCGGTGTTGGGGTTGAGCAGCAGGATGTGCGGATCGTCGGGCGTCCCGGACCCGGTGTCGATGGCCCACTGCTGCCCGAGCCAGTCGAAGCCGAAGCAGGCCACCCGCCCGTCCAGCTCGGGGAACGCGTCCACGACGTAGCCGTCGATCACCGCCGCATTAGCCGGGGTGTGCACCCGGTACAGCCCGTCGTCGAAGGTGCTGCCGCCGAGCTGCGAGAACAGCGGCGCGAGGACGGGGTGGACGGAGCCGGGAACCTCCTGCCCGCCGCCGGAGGCGGTGAGCCGGTACGCGTGGAGGAACTGTTCGAACATGCCGCGATGCTGTCACCGCCGAACGGCCGACGGAGCGGCTTTCGAAGATCGGGCCGCCGCGGGAACCCGCGACGGCCCGGCGGGCTCAGGCGATGTGCTTGCCGGAGATGGCCCGTGCCACCACCAGCTGCTGGATCTGCTCGGTGCCCTCGAAGATGTCGTAGATCTTGGCGTCGCGGTGCATCCGCTCCACCGGGAACTCCCGGGTGTAGCCGTTGCCGCCGAGGATCTGGATCGCCCGCTCCGTCGCCCAGGTGGCCACCCGGCCCGCCTTGAGCTTCGACATCGAGCCCTCGCCCGCGGTGAACCCGCCGTTGCGGCCCAGCCACGCCGCCCGCCACACCAGCAGCCGCGCCGCGTCGATCTCCATCCGCATGTCGGCCAGCGTGAACGCGATCGACTGGTTCTCGATGATGGGCCGCCCGAAGGTCTCCCGTTGCTGCGCGTACTCCAGGGCGGTCTCGTAGGCCGCCCGCGCGATGCCGATGGCCTGCGCGCCGACGGTCGGGCGGGACAGCTCGAAGGTCTTCATCGCCGCCTGCGAGCTGGCCTTGCCGCCCTCGCGGGCGCGGGCCAGGCGCTCGTCCAGCTTTTCCTTGCCGCCCAGCAGGCAGCTGCCCGGCACCCGCACGTCGTCCAGGAACACGTCGGCGGTGTGCGAGGCGCGCAGCCCGTGCTTGCGGATCTTGCTCGGCGCCTCCAGGCCCTTGGTGCCCGGCGGCACCACGAACGCGGCCTGGCCGCGGGAGCCCAGCTCCGGGTCGACGACCGCCTGCACGACGTGCACGTTCGCGATCCCGCCGTTGGTGGCCCACGCCTTCTGGCCGTTGAGCACCCACTCGTCGGTGGCCTCGTCGTAGACCGCGCGGGTGCGCATCGCCGCGACATCGGAACCGGCCCCGGGCTCCGACGAGCAGAACGCCGCGACCTTCGGGTCGTCCGCGTCGCCGTAGCACTGCGGCACCCACTCGGCGAGCTGGTCGGGCGTGCCCGCGGCGAAGATCCCGGCGACCGCGAGGGTGGTGCCGAAGATCGCCATGCCGATCCCGCCGTCGCCCCAGAACAGCTCCTCGTTGGCGATCGGCAGCGACAGGCCGGTGTCGTCGGCCCAGAACGTGGCCAGCGTTTCGAAGCCGTAGAGCCCGATCTTGGCGGCCTCCTGGATGATCGGCCAGGGGGTTTCCTCGCGCTCGTCCCATTCCCGCGCGGCCGGCCGGATGGTCTGCTCGGCGAAGCCGTGCACCCAGTCGCGCAGCTCCTGCTGTTCCTCGCTCAGTTCCAGGGAGAAAGTCATCGCCGTCCTGTCGGTTTGGTTCGGCCCCGGCTCTGGTTCTTCGTCCTCGCAACCGGCACCGCCGCCCGTACTGCCGCGCGGTGCGAGCCTCAGGCCTTGGGGATCTGGAAGAGTTTCGTCAGCCCGGCCGCGAAGCCGAGGTCGCCTGCGACCTTGAGTTTGCCCTTCATGAACAGCATGGGCGCCGAGGCGTTGCCGGAGGCCAGCTTCAGGAAATCCGCCGGGGGCGTCGTGATCGTCACCCGCGGTTCGTGCTGCGGATCCTTGCTGACGGTGCACTGGCCGTCGGCCAGCACGCATTCGTAGCGCAGCAGGTCGTCCTCGGTACCGATCCGCCACCGAACCACGGCCTCGATCGAGCCGGCCTTCTCGGTCTTGTAGTGCTCGCCCATCCGCCGGAACACCTCGTCGAGGATGCGTTCGCGCAGCTCGGGACGTTCCATCACGGCTTCGATCTGGGCGTCGGAGGCGCGCGAGATCAGCCGCGCGAACTGCTCCGGCCGCAGTGCGCTCAGGTCGACCGGGGTGCCGCTGCCGGCGATCTCGGAGGCGGCTTCGAGCAGCGCGACGAACTCTTCCTTGCCGACCTTCTTGGGGTCGACCTCGCCGAGGGCCGCGATCGGATCGGTCTCGGGTTGGGGCATCGGTGCCACCTCCATTACCTACTCGTGAGTAAGACTACGTTCGAGTAGGTTCGAAGGCAAGCGGGCGCAGCGGATCGGATCTGATCTAGCCTGACCGGAAAAGACCAGCGTAAGAGGTGAGATGGTCGATCGTCAGGACAACGGCCGCGCCCGGTCGCGGCGCCTGCCGCGGGCGGTTCGCGAGCGGCAGATCCTGGACGCCGCGGTCGAGGTGTTCGCCACGCACGGCTTCCACACCGCGTCGATGGACGAGATCTCCGAGGTCGCGGGCATCTCCAAGCCGATGCTCTACGCCTACCTCGGCGCCAAGGACGAGTTGTTCGTGGCCTGCATCCGGCGGGAGGCGGCCCGGCTGATCGAGGAGATCAGCACGGCCGTCGAAGCCGGGCTCAGCCCGGACGAGCAGCTGTGGCGCGGCCTGCAGGTGTTCTTCGAGTACGTGCACCGCAACCAGGCGGGCTGGACCGTGCTGCACCGGCAGGCGAACCTGCAGGGCGAGCCGTTCGTCTCGGAGCTGGTGGAGTGGCGGGAGCGGGCGACCAGCCTGATCGCGGCGCTGCTGGCGCAGGCGACCGCGGGATCGGCGCAGCCGATGCAGGCGGAGCAGACCGAGCCGTTCGCGGTGGCCCTGGTCGGGGCCGGCGAGTCGCTGGTGGAGTGGTGGTTCCAGCATCCCGAGCACACCGCCGAGGGGATGGCGATGCGCCTGATGAACATGGTCTGGATGGGCTTCGGTGACCTCGTCGAAGGCCGCTCCTGGACCCCGAGCCCCTAGCGGACCGCAATTTCAATGGAAATCGGACCTTCGATTTCCATTGAAATTGCGGGAGTTCTCCACAGGCACTGGGAGTTCTCCACAGGTGTCGGTGTGTCGTGGTCCCGACACGCCGGAGGAGGGCAGTTTCAATTCAAACTGTGGTCACCTCGCCTCAGCGGACCTCGCCGAGCAGGTGGGGTTTGCCGGAGCGGGCGTGGAGGGCGAAGTTCCAGCCCTCGTCCTGCCTGTCCATCGTGAAGTCCACTGTGGATGGAAGTAGTAGCGGCTTGCGGAACTCGACGTCCACCGAGTACGCGTCCGGCAGCCGCTCCGCGAACGCCGCCAGGCAGCGGGCCTTCGACCACATGCCGTGCGCGATCGCCCGCCGGAACCCGAAAGCCCTGGCCGTCAGGGGATGCAGGTGGATCGGGTTGCGGTCCCCGGAGACCGCCGCGTACCGCCGCCCGGTGTCGCCCGGCACCCGCCAGGTCGCCGTCGGCTCCCCCGGCGTGCCCGGCTCCGACGCCGCTGCTGGCTGCCCTGACGCCTCGTCGTGCTCGGGCGTCGCCTCGCCTGGCTGCTGCGTCGCCTCGTCGCGGTCCGGCGCGCCGCCGCGCCGGAGGTAGGTGCTGGTCTCCCGCCACACCACCTCGCCGCCCGCGCTGGTCTCGGTGATGACGTCGAACTGCCGCCCCTTCGGGTGCGGGCGCAGGTCGGCCACCCGGACCCGCTGCGTCAGCACGTCGGTGACCAGCAGCGGGCGTTCCTGGCGGATCGTGTTGGCCACGTGCACCAGCCCGACCAGCGGGAACGGGAACCCCGGATCGGTCATCAGCCGCACCGACAGCGGGAACGACAGCACGTGCGGGTAGGTGATCGGGAGCTCGTCGCGCAGCCCGAACCCGCATACCCGGTTGTACTCGGCGAGCCGATCGCGGTCGATCTCGATGTCGCGCCGCAGGTACTCGGTGTCCGGCAGGCCGTCGCCGCGCCGGGCCGGCCCGGTCGCGACCGCCTTGAGGTACAGCGCGGAAAGCTTCGGTGCAGTGCTCAGTTCCGGCATCGCGGGTTTCCGTTCCGTCGAGGGGGTCGTGAGCGCGAGAACCGGTTCTCACCGGCATTCGGGCTCACGCCTGGTTCGGGGATCAGGCGCCGAGGAGGCTCTGGCCGCAGACCCGGACCACGTTGCCGTTCACCCCGGCCGACGCCGGGTCGGCGAACCAGGCGATGGTCTCCGCGACGTCCACCGGCAGCCCGCCCTGGGACATGCTGTTCATCCGGCGGCCCGCCTCGCGCACGAACAGCGGGACGGCCGCCGTCATCTTGGTCTCGATGAAGCCCGGCGCGACCGCGTTGATGGTGGCCCCGCGGCTCGCCGCGATCCCGGCGGTGGATCGCACGTGCCCGATCACGCCGGCCTTGGACGCCGCGTAGTTGCCCTGCCCGACGTTGCCCGCGATGCCGCTGATCGAGGCGACGCCGATGATCCGCCCACCGGGTCGCAGCGGGGAGCCGTCGGCGAGCAGCAGTTCGTTGATCCGCTCCTGCGCGGTCAGGTTCACCGCGAGCACCGCGTCCCACTGCTGCGACGTCATCCGGCCGATCGTCTTGTCCCGCGTGATGCCGGCGTTGTGCACCACGATGTCCAGTCCGCCGTGGCGCTGCGCGAAGTGATCCGCGATCCGGTTGGGCGCGTCGTCGGCGGTGATGTCCAGCTGCAGCGTCGAGCCGCCGATGCGGTTGGCGACCTTGGCGAGGTCGCCGCTCTGCGCGGGCACGTCCAGGCACACCACGTGCGCACCGTCGCGCGCGAGGGTCTCCGCGATGGCCTCGCCGATGCCCCGCGATGCGCCGGTGACCAGGGCGATCTTGTCGCGCAGCGGGCTTTCCCGGTCGGCCTCCGGCACCTCCGCCGGGCCGACCCGGACCACCTGCCCGGAGACGTACGCGGACTTCGACGAGAGCAGGAACCGCAGCGTCGAGTCGAGCGCATCCTCTGCTCCCCTGGCGACGTAGACCAGCTGCGCGGTCGCGCCGCGCTTGAGCTCCTTGCCCGCTGTGCGGACGAAGCCTTCGAGAGCGCGCTGCGCGGTGTGCGCGCGTGGGTCCTGCTGCTCTTCGGGCGGTGCGCCGAGCACGATCACCCGGCCGCAGCGGTCGGTCTGGCGGATCGCCGGGCCGAAGAACTCGCGCAGCTCGCGCAGTTGTTCACTGCTCTCGATGCCGGTCGCGTCGAAGATCAGCGCCGAGTAGCGCTCGCCTTCGGCCGGGGTCTGGTGGACCTTGGTGTGAACGTCCTCGATCGTCGCCGCGATCGCGTCGCCGAGCCGCCCGCCGGGCGCGGCGCCGACCAGCACTGGGCCGCTGACCACGGGATCGCCGGGGCGGTAGCGGCGCAGCGGCGTCGGCGCGGGCAGGCCGAGCCGCTTGACGACCTGCCGTCCGATCGGGGACAGGGTGAACTGCTGGTACCGGTCGGCCATGTGGACACTCCCGCGGGTTGGGGCGCGAAGTTCGCTCGACGTCAAACCTACCCGCGGGTAGGTTAGGTTGCCAGAGAGCATCGCATCAACTAGGGAGTCAGGCCATGGCCACCGTTCGGCGAGTAGCGATCATCGGCGGCAACCGGATTCCGTTCGCCCGGTCCGGCGGCCCCTACGCCCGCGCCTCCAACCAGGACATGCTCACCGCGGCCGTGGACGGGCTGATCGCGCGGTTCGGGCTGCAGGGCGAGCGGCTCGGCGAGTTCGTCGCCGGGGCGGTGCTGAAGCACAGCCGCGACTTCAACCTGGCGCGCGAGACCGTGCTGGGCTCCCGGCTCGACCCGCGCACCCCCGCCCACGACGTGCAGATGGCCTGCGCGACCGGGCTGGAGAGCGTGGTGTCGGTGGCGAACAAGATCGCCCTCGGGCAGCTCGACGCCGGCATCGCCGGCGGCGTCGACTCGGCCAGCGACGCGCCGATCGCGGTCAACGAGGACCTGCGCCGCGTCCTGCTGCGGGCCGACCACGCCAAGTCCGCGGCCGGCCGGCTGAAGGCGCTGGCCGGCGTCCGGCCGCAGCACGTCGTGCCGGAGATCCCGCGCAACGCCGAACCTCGCACCGGGCTTTCGATGGGCGAGCACGCGGCGAAGACCGCGCTGGCCTGGGGGATCGGCCGCGAGGAGCAGGACGAGTTGGCCGCGCGCAGCCACCAGCGGCTCGCCGCCGCCTACGACCGCGGCTTCTTCGACGACCTGATCACGTCGTTCCAGGGCCAGGCCCGCGACCAGAACCTGCGGCCGGACAGCTCGGCGGAGAAGCTCGCCAAGCTCAAGCCGGTGTTCGGCCGCGGCGAGGGCGCGACCATGACCGCGGGCAACTCGACGCCGCTGACCGACGGCGCGTCCACCGTGCTGCTGGCCAGCGAGGAGTGGGCCGAGCAGCGGCGGCTGCCGGTGCTGGCCTACCTCGGCGAGGTGGTGTCCGGCGCGGTCGACCACGTCAGCGGCGACGACGGCCTGCTGATGGCCCCGGCCTACGCGGTGCCGAAGCTGCTCGACCGGACGGGCCTGGAGCTGGGCGACTTCGACTTCTACGAGGTGCACGAGGCGTTCGCCTCGCAGGTGCTGGCGACCCTGAAGGCCTGGCAGGACCCGGAGTTCTGCAAGGACCGGCTCGGCCTGGCCGAGCCGCTGGGCGAGATCGACCCGGCGAAGCTCAACGTCAACGGCTCGTCCCTGGCGGCGGGCCACCCGTTCGCGGCAACGGGCGGCCGGATCGTGGCGACCCTGGCGAAGCTGCTCGCGGAGAAGGGCTCGGGCCGGGGCCTGATCTCCATCTGCGCGGCGGGCGGCCAGGGCATGACGGCAATCCTCGAACGCTGACCCGCCGGTTCCCGCCAGAAGGCTCAACGCAGCGACGAGAGCGGTGGGGATTCCAGTTTTAGGCAAAATTGGAATCCCTCGCTGGCCCCGGAAGGGGCGCGGGTGCTCGGCGCTGGAGCGGTGGGGATTCCAGTTTTAGGCAAAATTGGAATCCCCACCGGGTTGGCGTGGCCGCTGGGGGATGCCGAGTTCAGGGGCGTGGCCGAATGGCTCCGGGCATGCGCGCTCCGCGCCTGACGACAGTGGCGGTTTCGCGCAGTGATGATGTGGGTGGTGATCGTCCGGGGCGTCTGACTCGGTTTCGCGCTGACGCCTGTGGGTTGTCTTGGTTTCGATCTGTC